>CACZCL010000036.1 GCA_902779695.1 Oscillospiraceae bacterium
GGAGACCGTGGACGGCGTCCGGGTCGTATACACCAAGGAGGCGCAGACCGCCGACGCCTACATCGAGCGCGCGACCTACGAGCTGCGCAAAGAGCGGCACGTCCGCGTCGTGACCAGCGACAATCTGGAGCAGGTCATCATTCTCGGCCACGGCGCGTCGCGCGTGTCCGCCGCCGCGTTCCACGCCGAGGTCGAGGCCGCCAACGTCGAGATCGCCGCGCTGCTGGAGCGGTACAACGAACGCAATCGGCGCGGCGAACGGCTGGGCGACGTCGCCAGCTTCAAGGAATGACGCCCGCGCCCGTTCACAAATTGTTTTCTTGCTTTTGACGGAACGCGCAAATATAATTATTATTTGTGTTTCCCATTCCTTTTTGAAAGGTGGCGGCGTATGCTCAAAAAACTCGGCAAATGCGTGCGCGAATACAAAACGCCGGCTCTTCTGACGCTGCTGTTCATCGTGGGCGAGGCGGTGATCGAGGCGCTGATCCCGTTCACGACGGCGCGTCTTGTCAACGAGATCAAGGCGGGCGTCGATCTGGCGGAGGTCGCGCATCTGGGCGTCATTCTGATCGGGATGGCGCTCGTCTCGCTCGCCTGCGGCGGCCTTGCTGGCTTCACCTCGGCGCGGGCGGCGACCGGCTTCGCCAAAAACGTCCGCCACGACGTGTTTCATAAGGTGCAGGAGTTCTCGTTCGAGAACATCGACAGGTTCTCGTCCTCCTCCCTTGTCACGCGCATGACCACCGACATCAACAACGTGCAGATGGCGTTCATGATGCTCATCCGCATCGCCGTACGTTCGCCGCTGATGCTGATTTTCTCCGTTATCATGGCGTATCGCATGGGCGGAACGCTGGCGACGAGCTTCGCCGTCATCATCCCCGTGCTGGCGTTCGGGCTGTTTCTGGTCGGCAAGAAGGCGATGCCCGCGTTCCGCGCGGTCTTTCGCAAATACGACCGGCTCAACGAGTCCATCGAGGAAAACGTCCGCGCCATGCGCGTCGTCAAGGGCTTCGCCCGCGAGGAGTATGAGAAGGCGAAATTCGCCCGCGCGTCCGACGACATCCGCGACGATTTCACCCGCGCCGAGCGCATCGTCGCGCTCAATATGCCGCTGATGCAGCTTTGCATCTACGGCAACATGGTGTTCGTGCTGCTCTTCGGCTCCCGCCTCGTCATCTCCTCGCAGGGGCGGCTGCTGGAGGTCGGGCAGATCTCCGCGATGATCACCTACGGTATGCAGATCCTCATATCGCTGATGATGCTCTCGATGATCTATGTCATGCTCACAATGTCCGCCGAGAGCGGCAAGCGCATCGCCGAGGTGCTGGAGGAGGTCCCCGCGCTCCGCGAGCCGGACGGCTCCGCCGTCACCGAGGTGAAGGACGGCTCCATCGACTTCTCGGACGTGCGCTTCAAATATTCCGCGAAGTCGGAGCGCTACGCCCTCGACGACATTGATCTGCACATTTCCTCCGGCATGACGGTCGGCATCCTCGGCGGCACCGGCGTCGGCAAATCGACGCTTGTGCAGCTCATCCCCCGCCTCTACGACGCGACGGAGGGCACGGTGCGCGTCGGCGGCGTCGACGTGCGTGACTACGACCTCAAGGCGCTGCGCGACGCGGTGGCGATGGTGCTGCAAAAAAATGAGCTGTTCTCCGGCACGATCGCGGAAAACCTGCGCTGGGGCGATCCCAACGCCACGGACGAGGCGCTCGCGGAGGCGTGCAGGCTGGCGCAGGCGGACGAGTTCATCCGCTCCTTCCCCCACGGCTACGACACGAGGATCGAGCAGGGCGGCACGAACGTCTCCGGCGGGCAGAAGCAGCGGCTCTGCATTGCGAGGGCGCTGCTGAAAAAACCGAAGATCCTCATTCTGGACGACTCCACCAGCGCGGTGGACACGCGCACCGACGCGCTGATCCGCCAGGGCCTGCGCGACTATATTCCCGAGACCACAAAGCTCATCATCGCCCAGCGCGTCGCCTCCGTGGAGGACGCCGACCTGATCCTCGTGATGGACGGCGGGCGGATCGTCGGGGCCGGCACCCACGCGGAGCTGATGGCGTCGAGCGCGATCTACCGCGAGACCTATGAGCAGCAGACCAAGAGCAAGGCGAAAGGCGGTGAGGAATAATGCCGAGGGGAACGCCCAGATACACCGCCGACACCAAGCTCAATAAGCGCGGGCGCCCGGCGTTCAGCTTCGCCGCCGTGAAGCGCACGGTCGGGCTCGTGACCGAGTTCTATCCCCGCCTCTTCCCCGCCGTCTGCCTGCTGACGGTCTTTTCCTCGGCGGTGAGCGCCATTCCGTCCATCTTCACGCAAAAGGTCATCGCCATCATCGGCGAATGGACCGAGAGCGGCGACTGGACGGCGGCAAAGGCGCTCATCGTGCGGCAGATCGCGCCGCTGATCGTGCTTTACGTGCTCTCGCTCATCGCGGTGGTGCTTCAGACCCAGCTCAGCGCCGTTCTGACGCAGGGCTTCCTCTCCAAGCTCCGCCGCCGGCTCTTCGACCGGATGCAGAACCTGCCCATCCGCTACTTTGACACGCACAAGCACGGCGACATCATGAGCCACTACACCAACGACATCGACACCCTGCGCGAGCTGGTGTCCCAGTCCATTCCGGCGGTGCTGCGCTCCGGCGCCGTCGTGCTGGTCGTGTTCTGCATCATGCTGTGGTACAGCCTGCCGCTCACGGGCATGATTCTCGCGGGCGTCGCGGCGATGATGCTCGTCTCCGGCAAGCTCGGCGGCGGCAGCGCGAAGTTCTTCGTCGCGCAGCAAAAGTCCGTCGCCGCCGCGGAGGGCTTTATCCAGGAGATGATGGCGGGGCAGCGCGTCGTCAAGGTGTTCAACCACGAAGCCTCGTCCGCGGCGGACTTTGACGCGCTCAACGAGGAGCTGTGCGAAAACGCGCGCAGGGCGCACGCCTACGCCAACACGCTCGGCCCCATCATCATGAACATCGGCAACATCCTCTACGTGCTCATCGCCGTACTCGGCGGCGCATATCTGCTTTCGGGGCTGCCGAACCCCGCGGTCTCCGGCATGGCGCTGGATATCTCGATCCTCGTCGCCTTTCTCAACATGACGAAGCAGTTCACCGGCAACATCAACCAGCTCACGCAGCAGGTCAACGCCGTCGTCATGGGTATGGCGGGCGCGCAGCGCGTGTTCGAGCTGATGGACGAGCAGCCCGAAGCGGACGCCGGCTACGTCACGCTGGTCAACGCCGAGATCGCGCCGGACGGCACGGTCTCGGAGTCGGAGCGCCGCACGGGGCATTGGGCGTGGAAGCACCCCCACGGCGACGGAACGCTGACCTATACCGAGCTGCGCGGCGACGTGCGGCTCGTGGACGTGGATTTCTCCTACGTCGAGGGGAAGCAGGTCCTCACCGACATCAACGTCTTCGCGGAGCCGGGACAAAAGGTCGCCTTCGTCGGCGCGACCGGCGCCGGCAAGACCACGATCACCAATCTCATCAACCGCTTCTACGACATTGAGGACGGCAAGATCCGCTACGACGGCATCAACGTCAACAAGATCAAAAAGTCCGACCTCCGCCGCTCGCTGGGTCTCGTTCTGCAGGAAACGAACCTGTTCACCGGCACGGTCATGGACAACATCCGCTACGGCAAGCTGGACGCGACGGACGAGGAATGCCGCGCGGCGGCAAAGCTCGCGGGCGCGGACGATTTCATCACCCGCCTGCCGCAGGGCTACGGAACGCTGCTCGCCAACAACGGCTCCAATCTGTCGCAGGGGCAGCGGCAGCTGCTCGCCATCGCGCGCGCCGCGGTCGCCGACCCGCCGGTGATGATCCTCGACGAGGCGACCAGCTCCATCGACACGCGCACCGAGGCGATTATCCAGCGCGGCATGGATAAGCTGATGGAGGGGCGCACCGTGTTCGTCATCGCGCACCGCCTCTCGACGGTCATGGATTCCGACGTCATCATGGTCCTTGACCACGGACGCATCATCGAGCGCGGCAGCCACCGGCATCTGATCGAGGAACAGGGCACCTACTACAAGCTCTACACCGGCGCGTTCGAGCTGGAATAGGAAAGCGCAAGGAAGCGGCTCCGCCTTTTCGGCGGAGCCGCTCCTCTTCTATTCCGTTTCTGTTTTGCTTCCCCGACGGAGCAGGAAAAGCAGCAAAAGCGCCGTCAGGATACCGGCGAGCACGCCGGAGGCGTCAAGCCAGACGTCTCGCAGCTCGCCGCTGCGTCCGGGCGTGAAAAGCTGCAGCGTTTCGTCGATGAACGCGGCCAAGCATCCGCACTCCATCGCGCGGAGCGCGCTGCGCCGCCCCTTCCGCTCACAAAGGAGGCACAGCTGGAAGCCCAGCGCGGCAAATTCCGCAAAATGCGCCAGCTTCCGAAGCGGGTGATTCAGCTTTCTGGCGGAAACATTCTCCACACCTGCGCTCTCCAAAATAGGGCTGACGGCTGTGGCGATCTGGCGGCTTTCCTGATCGGAAACACTGGCGGGCACAAGCGAATGCGCCCAGATAAAGCCGACCGTCAGGATCAGCAGGATGGCCTGAAGCCGCCTGCGCCGGAGACGGCGCTCCGCTTCGGCGAGCCGGCATTGTCCGCGCTCCACCTCAGTTTCTCAGGCTGTGCAGCGGCGCGGGAATGCGCCCGCCGCGGGCGATGAACGCGGCGCTCGATTCGCCGTGCACCGGCATCACCGGCGCGGAGCCGAGCAAGCCGCCCATCTCGATCGAATCGCCCACCTGCTTGCCCGGCACGGGCAGGATGCGCACGGCGGTGGTCTTGTTGTTGACCATGCCGATCGCCGCCTCGTCCGCGATGATGGCGGCAATGGTCTCCGCCGGCGTATCGCCCGGGATCGCGATCATGTCAAGCCCCACCGAGCAGACGCAGGTCATCGCCTCCAGCTTGTCGATCGTCAGCACGCCGGAGCGCGCCGCGGCGATCATGCCCTCGTCCTCGCTGACGGGGATAAACGCGCCCGAAAGCCCGCCGACGCTGCTCGACGCCATGACGCCGCCCTTTTTGACCGCGTCGTTCAAAAGCGCCAGCGCGGCGGTGGTGCCGTGGGTGCCGCAGGTCTCAAGCCCCATCTCCTCCAGGATGCGCGCCACGCTGTCGCCCACGGCGGGCGTCGGCGCGAGGCTGAGGTCCACAATGCCAAACGGCGTGCCGAGGCGGCGGGACGCCTCCTGCGCCACGAGCTGTCCCATGCGCGTGACCTGAAACGCGGTCTTTTTCACCGTCTCCGCCACGACGTCGAAGGGCTCGCCCCGCACGCCCTGCAGCGCGTGGTAGACGACGCCGGGGCCGGACACGCCGACGTTGATCGCCTTCTCCGCCTCCCCCGGCCCGTGGAACGCGCCCGCCATGAAAGGATTATCCTCCACCGCGTTGCAGAACACCACCAGCTTTGCGCAGCCGAGCCCCTCCCGGTCCTGCGTGCGAGCCGCCGTTTCCTTGATCACGCGCCCCATCAGCGCAACGGCGTCCATATTGATGCCCGCGCGCGTCGAGCCGACGTTGACCGACGAGCAAACCAGCTCCGTGCGGTCCAGCGCCTCCGGAATGGAGCGGATCAGCTTTTCGTCCGCCGCCGTCATGCCCTTTTGCACCAGCGCGCTGAAGCCGCCGATGAAATTGACGCCGCACTCCTTAGCGGCGCGGTCCAGCGCCAGCGCGAAGGGCACGTAGTCCCCGCACTCGCTCGCCGCGGCGACGAGAGCGACCGGCGTGACGCTGATGCGCTTATGTACGATGGGGATGCCGAACTCGCGCTCGATCTCCTCACCCACGCGCACGAGGCTTTCCGCCTCGCGGCAGATCTTGGCGTAAATCTTGTCGCAGGCAGCCTTCGCGTCCGCGTCCGCGCACGAGAGCAGTGAAATCCCCATCGTGACGGTACGGATGTCGAGATGCTGCCGGTCGATCATTTCAATGGTCGAAACGATTTCCTTTTGTGTCAGCATGGCGCCACCTCAGATGGAGTGCATCGCGTCGAAGATTTCCTGGCGCTGGATGCGGATGGACAGGCCCATCTCCTCGCCCAACTGTGAAAGCGCGTCCCGAATCTCCCCAAAGGGCGCGGACGCCTGCTCCAGATCGACCGCCATGATCATGGTGAAGTTCCCCTGCATGATGGTCTGGGAGATGTCGAGGATGTTGATGCGGTAATCCGCCATTTTGGTGCAAACGGCGGCGCAGATCCCGACCTTGTCGCGCCCGATGACGCTCACGATTGCGTTCATAAACAGATTCTCCTTGGTTTTTCGGTAGTGTTGTGCTAAGATGAATTATTGATTCCGCCCTGCGAATAAACCGCGCTGCGGTTTATTCAGTAGGCATTATTATACTATGGCGTATCGGAAAATGCAAAGCTTTTTGCAGCAGGCCGCGCCCCTGACAGGAGGACCCCCATGAGCCGCATCCGCTACAACGCCCCCGCCGTGCTGACCTTTGCCCTGCTCGCGCTTCTCACGCTGCCGCTGGACGTGCTCACCGGCGGCTGGACCACCCGGCGCCTGTTCAGCGTCTACCGCTGCTCGCTGCTCGACCCGCTGGCGTATCTGCGCTTTTTCGGGCATGTGCTCGGGCATTCGGGGCTGAGCCACTACATGAACAATATGCTGCTGATGCTGCTCGTCGGCCCCGCGCTGGAGGAGAAGTACGGCTCGAAAACGCTGCTCGGCTGCATTGCCGTCACCGCGCTTGCGACGGGGCTGGTGGAGTTCGTCTTTTTTCCCGGCTCCGCGCTGCTCGGCGCGTCGGGCGTCGTGTTCATGATGATCGTGCTCTCCTCGTTCACCGCCACGCGGCGCGGCGCGATCCCCCTGACGCTGATCCTCGTCGTCGTGCTCTACCTCGGCGGCGAGATCGTCTCCGGCCTCTCCGGCGCGGACGGCATCTCCCAGCTCGCGCATATCGTCGGCGGCGTCTGCGGCATGGCGTTCGGCTTCGCGCTGGCAAAGCAATAGCCGCGCTCGGCCGCTATCGTCCGATCAGCTCCCGCACGACCTCGCTCGCGATGAGCAATCCCGCGGCGGGCGGGACGAACGCGGTCGAGCCGGGCACCGCGCGGCGGGACGCCTCCGGCGCCTCCTCCGACGGCAGCGGCGCGAGCGGCGTTTCCCGCGACCAGAGTACCTTCAGATGCGTCACGCCGCGCCGGCGCAGCTCGCGACGCATCACGCGCGCCAGCGGGCAGACGGAGGTCTCGTAGACGTCCGAGATCGCAAGCTGCGACGGGTCGAGCTTGTTGCCCGTTCCCAGCGCGCTGAGGATCGGCGTGCCCGCGCGCTGCGCGCTTTGCACCAACGCAAGCTTCCCCGCGACGGTGTCGATGGCGTCCACGACGTAATCATACGCCGTAAAGTCAAAATCCTTTTCATTCTCCGGCAGGAAAAAGGTTTGGTAGGTTCTCACCCTGCACGCGGGCGCGACGGCGGCGACGCGCTCCGCCGCCGCATCCGTCTTGTACCGCCCGATGGTATCGTGCGTCGCGATGATCTGGCGGTTCAGGTTCGTCAGGCTCACGACGTCGTTGTCGATCAGATCCAGCGCGCCGACGCCGCTGCGCGCAAGCGCCTCGACGACGTAGCCGCCGACGCCGCCGAGTCCAAACACCGCCACACGCGCGGCGTGAAGCCGCTCCATCGCGGCGTCGCCGAGCAGCATCCTCGTCCGTTCGTATTGGTCCACAGGGCACTCCTCCCCTCGCTTCCGCCGTGCACGGTCAATTTTTTCAAAAAGCTTTCATTTTTCTCTTGACAGAGCAGGGTTATCTTCGTATAATATTTGTGTTGCGCGTATGGCGCATCCGGGTGTAGCGCAGCTGGTAGCGCGCTTGGTTCGGGACCAAGAGGCCGTGGGTTCAAATCCCGCCACTCGGACCAAATATCCTCCGAAGCCGCAGGGCTTCGGAGGATATTTTATTGCTCCCGTTCGCCCGGCAGGAACACCCCGCCGAGCGCCTCCGGCGCGACGCCGCCGCCCGACAGCTCCGTCAGCGCCGCCTCGAACGCCGCGCGGCGCTCCGCCGGCAGCCGCAGCGTCACGCAGACGTCCGCGCCGTAGCCCGTATCCTCGCTGACGCCGCCGTGCGCCCCGATCAGCCGCCCCAGCCGCTCGAAGAGCGGATACGGCACGCTCACGCGCAGCCGCTCCCAGCGGGTCATCCGCGCCTTCCCCGCCGCGTCCAGCGCGTCCTTCGCCGCCCTGGCGTAGGCCCGCGTCAGGCCGCCCGCGCCCAGCAGCACGCCGCCGAAATAGCGCGTGACGACGCAGACGGCGTTTTCGACCGCCTCGCGCTGCAAAACGCCCAGCATCGGCTGCCCCGCCGTCCCCTGCGGCTCGCCGTCGTCGCCGTAGCGAACGGCGCCGCCCGCGTGGATCACGTAGCACCAGCAGTTGTGCCGCGCGTCGTAATAGCGCTTTTTGACGCTCTCGATGTACGCGCGCGCCTCCTCCTCGGTTTCGACGCGGCGCAGGTGCCCGATGAAGCGCGAGCGCTTTTCGGTGAACTCGCTCTCAGCCTCGGCGCAGGGCACAAAATACGCCTCGCTCATCGCATCGTCTCCCATTCCTCCCGCGTCAGCGCGTAGTGCAGCTCGGTGCGCTCCCCGCCCAGCGCCGGGACGCGCCTCGTATCGGTGAAGCGGTAGACAAACCCGCATTTTTCCACCACGCGGCGCGATCTCTCGTTGAAATCGTAATGCCCGCACCAGATCGTGCGCAGGCGGCGGCGCAGGAAGCCGTAGCGCAGCAGCTCGCGCACCGCCTCGGGGATATAGCCGTTGCCCCAGCGGTCGGGGCGCAGCGCGTAACCGATCTCGTCGTCCGGTCCCGGCAGCCGGTCATAATGCGCGTCGACAAAGCCGGCGGAGCCGACGACGCGCCCGCTCAGCTTCTCGACGACCGCGAACGTATGCGCCGCGGCAAACACCGTGCGGATGATCTCCCGGCTCTCCTCCGCGCTTGCGTGCGGCTTCCAGCCTGCGTCCGGCCCGACCCGCGGGTCGCGGGCGTACTCGTAAAGCGCCTCCGCGTCGGAGTCGCGGAACGGACGCAACACAAGCCGCGCCGTCTCGAGCTTCACGGTTCCTCCTCCGGCGCGCCGGCGTCCTCCGCGTATTCCCTGACCTGCCCGTACACCTTCGGCACGACGGTCGCCACGACGTCGATGGTCTCGCCATACTCGACGCTTTCTACCTTCGCCTCGCGGTAGAGCAGATCGAGAAGCCCCGTCTTGTCGTAGGGCAGGTGCAGCGTCACGCGGCGGCGCCCCTTGTCCAGCACGCGCCCGATCGCCGCCATCAGCTCCTCCAGCCCCTCGCCCGTCTTTGCGCTGACGTTCACCGTCATATCGCCGCGGGGGCGGATGTCGCCGAAATAGAGGTCGGACTTGTTGTAAACGCGCAGGCACGGGATCTGCTCCGCGCCCAGCTCCGCGATCAGATCGTCCACGATCTGCGCCTGCTCCAGCCACTCCGGGTTCGACACGTCGATCACGTGCAGCAGCAGATCCGCGTACTCCAGCTCCTCCAGCGTCGCCTTGAACGCCTCGACCAGCTGGTGCGGCAGCTTGCGAATAAATCCCACCGTGTCGGAGATCACGACGTCCAGCGTGTCGCTGACGGTCAAAAGCCGGGTCGTGGTGTCCAGCGTGTCGAACAGGCGGTCGTTGGCGGGAATGCCCGCGCCGGTCAGCGCGTTGAGAAGCGTCGATTTGCCCGCGTTCGTGTAGCCCACGATCGCGACGACGGGGATCTCGTTCTTCTGCCTTCGGTCGCGCTGCGTGCCGCGCACGCGGCGCACCTCCTCCAAATCCGCCTTGAGCTTGTCGATCTTGCGGTGGATATGGCGGCGGTCCGTTTCCAGCTGCGTCTCGCCCGGCCCCTTGGAGCCGATGGGCCCCTTGCCGCTGGTGCCCGCCTGCCGCTCCAGATGCGTCCACATGCCGATCAGGCGCGGCAGCAGGTACTGGTACTGCGCCAGCTCGACCTGGAGCCGCCCCTCCTTCGTCTTGGCGCGCTGGGCGAAGATGTCGAGGATCAGGCCGCTGCGGTCGAGCACCTGAACGCCCAGCTCCTCCGTCAGCACGCGCATCTGCGAGGGCGAGAGGTCGTTGTCGAAAATAACCATCGTCGCCTCGGCGGAGGCGGCGAGCTCCTTCAGCTCGGCGACCTTGCCCTCGCCGATAAAGGTGCGCGGGTTCGGCGCGGGCAGCGTTTGCAGCATGACGCCCACGCTGACGCCGCCCGCCGTTTCGACCAGCGCCTGCAGCTCCGCGAGGCTCTGCTCGTCCGCGTTTTCCCGCCGCGGCAGCCGCGGCGAGGACAGGCCCGCCAATATCGCTTTGTCGCGGGGCGTTTCGGTAATCTCGTTCATAGGGTGGCTCCTTTGGAAATTTTTTTCAGTATAAACAAAATGACAGCGGAGGTCAATCCTCTGCTGTCATAAATAAGCTATCCTATTTGACCATGGTCTGATTTACAGCCCTCATCTCATCAATAATCATTGTAATAGCCTCGATCTGCCTGTCCGTCAAACCATCCGCATTTAGCATTCTGTTTCCCGATGCTCCCAAAAGATAATCCGTGCTGACACCAAAGAGCCATGCCATTTTTATTAAAACGTCATACGGCGGTAAGTGCACGCTACTTTCGTAAGAGCTGATAACCGACTTGGAAACACCCAAATGCTTTGCCAGTTCAACTTGAGAGATATTACGCTGCTTTCGTAGCTGTTTAATTTTATTGCCGATTTCAGGAAGGTACACGATTATCGCTCCTTATTCCTATAGTAATGGACATTGTATAAATTTTTGTCCACTATTACGGGATTTAATCCTGAAATAGTTGACTTATGGTGAATGATGTGATAATGTTGTGTTATCTAATTTGAAAAAGGCGGTGTATTCATGGGAAAGTATATGGGTACGAAAGAAGCAGCGCAGAAATGGGGCTATTCACCGGCAAGGATTAGCCAGTGGTGTCGAGACGGCCTGATTGCTGACGCTGAACAAGACAAAAAGGGTAGCCCTTGGCGGATACCTGCCAGCGCAAAATGTCCGAGGCCAATTAAAAAGGACGATCATCAGTTATAAAGGCCAAAACGATTCTTATTGCTTTACTCTTATTCGTATCTGTATTTCTGGGCGGATGCGAAGACCCCGATAGCCGCAACACTCGTATAGCAGAGCAGCATAAGAAAACGCAGGAAGAAGCAGATGTAGCTAGGCAAGAGTATAATGACACACTACGTCTGATCGACGGTTATAACCATGCGCTAGAAAGGACAAGAAACGCAAAACCCTAAATATATTACAGGAGAGTTGATGCAAATGAAAAAAGCATTTATCAACCCAGAAGAAAAAATCAAATCGCTTGTATCTTGGCTGTTTGTGATTGATCTAATCGCTTCCGGTATACTTGCCGGCGTATTGGGCACAACAACGGTCGCTGGCAAATACGCCGTTTATAATGAATTTGATGCTGTAAAATTCTTTTCCATTCTTATCTGCGGTATTCTCTTTTCCTATACTCAGTGCCTATTGCTGTATGGTTTTGCAGATTTGATTGAAGCCTGTAAACATAACGTAAGCAATGATTAATTAATACGGTTTCAGTATCGGAGGACTAGAAGATGAAAAAGTGTCTCTCAATTACAATATGCTTATTAATGCTTGTTTTGACAGGATGTAGCGACAGCGCTGCAAAAAAGGAAGAACACGCCGTAGAACTGGCATCAGATTACATAGACCGGATCAGTAATAATGATGATGCTGGATGCGACCTTTATTCAAGCTATGATTCAAACAGCAAAGTATTCACTGTATACTACACAATTGATGAAAGATACCTTTATCAATTAGCAAGAAGTAACGGTTACAACAGTGATACGGAAACTCGTTTCTTTATTAAAGTGATGACAAACCAAATCACTCAACAAAACCTTCCATCAGTTATGAGCTTTGTGCAAAAAACCTATTTTGACGAATTGGGGATCACTTCACAGTTAGTGCGTGGATAACAAAAAGCGACGGTTCACACCGCCGCTTTTTTCTGCAATTTTTCCTCAGGCGAGGCCGAACTTCTTGTTGAACTTGGCGACGCGGCCGCCGGTATCGACCAGCTTCTGCTTGCCCGTGAAGAAGGGGTGACACTTTGAGCACACTTCCACCTTGATATCCTGCTTGGTGGAACCTGTCTCAATCACATTACCGCAGGCGCATCGAATCGTAGTCTGCTGATAATTGGGATGGATTCCTTCCTTCATTGCTCGTGTTCACCTCTTTCCGATCCGAAAACTACCTTTCACAAAGGCAGTAGACAGAATACCACAGCCGTTTTCAAAATGCAAGTGGAATTTTTTCGTTTTCGCGTCAAATTCAGAAAATCCGGCTCAAAAGCCCTTCGTTCGCCGCGCGCGCCTCGGCAAGCGTCATCGCCGCGGACAGCAGCTCCGCCGCCTCGCCGCGCGTCAGCGCGCGGGAGAGGGCTTCGCCGCCGAAGCCGCCCACCGGCGCGATGCTCACCGATTCGAGATTCGCTACCGCCTGCGCGCACCACGCGGGCCGCTCCTCTCCAAAATCGGCGGGCTGCACGTCCGTGACCTTCAGGATACGGTTGAGCACCGTCGCCGCCTCGGAGAGCGTCACGTCGCTCCCGGCGCGGAACGCCATGCCCTCCTCGCTGGGGCTGCCGTAGACGACGCCCGCCGCCAGTGCGCCCGCCGCGCAGCCCTTTGCCCAGACGGGGATCTGCTCGTCGTCGCAAAAGCCCGTCACGGTCACGTCGCTGGGCTTGAGCCCCGCCGCCGCCATCGCCATCGAGACGAATTCTCCGCGGGTGACGGTGCGCTCCGGCTCAAAGAACCAGTCGCCGCCGACTTTCGCGCCGACAAACACGCCGTGCTCGGCAAGGTCGACCGCCGCGGTGGCGCAGCTTTCATTCCCGGTGTCGGCATAGGAAACGCCGCTGGAAACGCGCGCGATCCGGATCTTCACCGTCGCGGGCGCGCTCACGCCGCCGTTTTCGTCCGAAGCGGTGTAGGAAAAGCTGTCTCCGCCCGCCTTGTTCTTGCCCGGCGTATAGACGAAAACGCCCTCCTCGCCCAGCTCAAGGGCGCCCTTCTGCGGCGCCTCGACAATGGCGAAGGTCAGCTTCCCGTCGCCGGACGCCTTGAGCGTCCCGGTATACGGCACGCCGCGGTACGTCCGGATCTCCATGTCCTGCGCGATCGGCGCGCCCGGCGCGCCCGCTTCCTCCGCCTTCTTGTTCCAAAACAGCGCCGAGGCGCTCAGCGGTATGAGCGTCGTGAGCAGCATCGCCATCACGAACGGCAGCGCCCGCCACATCTTATCCCTTCCGTTGTCCAAAACAGGTTCCTCCTTGTCGGATGAATTGAGTATTTTTCGATACCTGTTTTGTATTGTCTGCGAAAACGGCGGCAATATACGATGCGAAAAGATTTCCAAAATCAGCCCCAGGAAACGCCGGCGGTCAGCTCGAAGGCGTGGTCGCTGCTTCCGTCGGGGCGGTTGACCACGAGAACGTAGCTCCGGGGAAGGCGGGACAGCTCCTCCGGCACGGGCTCGGGCGCGACGCAGATATAATAGGTACAGCCGTTTCGGACGACGCGCTCCGTATTGCCGATCTCGTGCCCGTAATAATAGACATGGCTGTTTTCCACGTCGTCGACCCTTACGTTGGCGTTGAGATACTCGACGTCCGTGCCCTCGATCCTTCCAAAGAACACCAGCGCGCTCTTATCCCCGCGGCCCATGGCGATCACGCCCGCCTGTACGTCCCCGCCCGCCGAGGTATCGAGCGCCCAGACGAAGGACGGATCCCAGCCATACGGCGTAAGATAAGTACAGCCCAGCGTCAGGCTGTTTTTCCCCTCGGCAAGAAAGAGCCTGTCCGTCGCGTGCATCATCCCCGGCTCCCAGCGCCGCGCGACGATTTTTTCCCGCTCGTAAACGCCCTGTCTCCGCTCGGCGCAGCGAAACGCCTGCGAGGGCAGCAGAAAGCCGATGTGGAGCACGCCGTTGCAGAACAGCAGCAGCGCGAGCGCGATCGCCGCCGCGCGCAGCGCCCGCCCGCGGCGGGTATAAAGACGTTTTTCTTTCTTCATTTCGCCACCTCCGGCAGCTCGATCACACGCTCGTATATCCGCCCGAAGCGCTCGTAGCGCAGCGTAAAGCCCGTCTCCCCCGCTTCAAGCGGCAGCGTCAGGCGGCGATAGGTCGCGCCCTCGTTGCTCCATCCGTCGGAGGCCGCGCGGGCAAGCTGTTCGCCCCGCCCCTCCCGCGGATAAATGCCGAACCATATCCAAAAGTTCTGATCGACGAAGCCGAAGGGAACGCGGTCAAAGGCGCACAGCCACAGCGTCACCTCGCACCGCTCGCCCGGCGCGTAGCCGCCGACGCCGTAGAGACGCACCACGTCGTCCCCCACCGCCATGCGCTCGTCCACGCGGATTACGGTTTCGTCGTCCGGCGCGCAGAAGCGGGCGTAGACGCTGCTCATCGCGCTGCCGATCGCCCCGACGCCCAGAAGAGCCCAAACCGCCGTCAACGCGATCAGCACCGCCGCCATCCGCTCCAGCCAAAGCCAGAACGGCCGGTAAAGCTTCGCGATATCGCGCCCGACCGCGGCGGGATCGCCCATTGCCGCCGTCGCGCGCTCGTCCGCCTCTTCCTCCGTGCAGCCGATGCCCCGCAGCGTCTCCCGGTGATCCTCCAGATGCGCCGCCAGCTCCCGCCGCACGTCCTCCCGCTCCCCGCGTGTCAGCCCCTTCAGCTCCGCCTCCACGGCGTCGAGATACGCTTCCGCCGTCATACCGCCGCCTCCGCGCGCAGTACGGCGTCCACCGCGCCGGCGTATTTTTGCCACGCCTCCTTCTCCGCCGCGAGGCAGCTCCGCCCCGCGGCTGTGATGCGGTAATACTTGCGCACGCGCCCCGTGGGCGCCTCCCGCTCGTACGCCGCGACGAGCCGTTCCTTTTCCAGCGCGTGCAGCGCGGGATAGAGCGTGCCCTCCTTCATCTCGAACACGTTCTGCGACCGCCGCGCCAGCTCCAGGATCATCTCGTAGCCGTACATCTCCCGCCCCGAGAGTAGGGACAGGAGCAAAAGCTGGGTATGCTCGATGCTTTGCCGTTTCATGGTCTTTCCTCCATACCTTGATTTTCTAGGCATAGTATAC
>CACZCL010000037.1:0-838 GCA_902779695.1 Oscillospiraceae bacterium
TTCGCCGCAGTTGTTTATAATCTTTTTTAGTATAGCACACCTTGCGCAAACACGCAAGAGCCGCAGTTCGATTCTTTTGCGCATTTTGTCTCCTTTCCCGCGCGGAGGGAAAAGCGGCGGGGCGCCCCGCCGCTTTTTCACATCTCCGGCGCCGCCGCGTCGTGCACGGCGCAAAGCGCCTCGACCGAGCGATCCTGCGAAACGTACAGCGTCAGCGTGCGTTCCCCCGCGTCGACGCCCTGCACGGGAATCCCCGCCGCGTTGAGCGCGAGGATCGCGCTCTTTTCGATCCGCAGCGAGGGCAGCGCGCCGCCCACCAGCGTCACGGCGGCGCAGCCGCTTCCGTCGGCGCGCATCGTCACGCCGGTCACGCGGCGCCCACCGTACGCGCCGATGCGCGTTCCGGCGCCGCCGCCATCGCAGGAGAGCACCTCCGGCTCGACGCCGCGCGCCTGCGCCAGCGCGACGCATTTGTCATGGAGCACCTTCGCCCCGGCGCGGGCAAGCGCGTACATATCCTCGTAAGAAACGCTCTCCAGTCTGCGCGCCGTCGGACACAGGCGCGGATCGGCGGTGTAGACGCCGTCCACGTCCGTGTAGATCCGGCACGCCGCCGCGCCGAACGCCGCCGCGAGGGCGACGGCGGAATAGTCCGAGCCGCCCCTGCCGAGGGTCGTCAGGTCGCCCCTGCCGTCGACGCCCTGAAACCCCGCGCACACGACGACGCGCCCGCGCCGCAGCTCCGCCTCGATCCGCTCGCGGCGCACCGCGTCGATCCGCGCGTCGCCGTGCGTATCGTCGGTACAGACCGGTATCTGCCACGCGGCGAGCGACACGG
>CACZCL010000037.1:866-15799 GCA_902779695.1 Oscillospiraceae bacterium
CGCAGGCAAGCAGCGCGTCCAGCTCGCGTCCCGGCGGGTGATCGGACACGTCCGACGCCTTGCGGATCAGCCGGTCCGTGTCGCCGCCCTGGGCGGAGACCACGGCGATCACGTCGCTGCCCCCGCGGCGCGCCGCCTTGATGATATGTGAAATGTGCAGCAGCTTTTTTTCATCGGCAACCGAGCTGCCGCCAAACTTCTGCACGATCAGGCTCATGCGAATCCCTTCCCAATGAAACATGGATTGACGGGCCTCGCCGCCGGAGATCGCGCTTGCCGCGAAGGCGGCAGGCGAAGCGGCGGCGGAGATGCAATTCGGCAGCGGCAGAAACTGCCGTTGCCGAATTCCCGCCAATCCATGGTATGAGCCATCGCCGTCCGGGGTTCCGCCCCCCGTCAGCCCGCCAGGATCTCAAAGCGCACCACGCCCGTCAGGCGTGCCGCGTCCGCGATCAGCTGCTCCAGCGTCTGGCTCATCGCGCTCGTCTCCGCCGAAATCGTGACCGCCGCGCAGCCGTTCGTCGGGATGCTCTGGTTGATCGTCAGAATATTTGCGCCCGAACCGGCAAAAATAGAGAGGACGTTGCTCAGCACGCCCGGATTGTTTTTGAGCAGCGCGTAAAACGTGATGATATGCCCCGTGCGCATATCGGTGAACGGCTGCACCGCGTCGCGGTACTTATAAAACGCGCTGCGGCTGATCCCAACCGCCTTTGCCGCCTCCTGCGCGGTGCGCGCCTCTCCGGCGCGGAGCATCCGGTTCGCCTCCGCCACCTTCAGGATCACCTCCGGCAGCACCTCCGCCGCGACCAGAAAATATTTCGACGTCTGCATAGTTGTCTGCCTCCCGCGGGCAAATGTCTGTATGTCGAAATCAATCGTAGCACAAAGGCGCCGGGTTGGCAAGCATTTTTTGAAAGGAGCCGCGGCACATGGACGATGCGTTTCTCCGGCGCTTCCTGCTGCGCGCGGCGTCCGCCGCCGCTGCCGCCGCGCTGGGCTATGCGGCGCTGCGGTATCTGCTGCCCTGCCTGCTGCCTTTTCTGCTTGCCGCGGCCGCCGCCGCCGCGATGGAGCCGACGGTGCGCTTTCTCCGCGTCCGGCTGCGGCTGCGGCGCGGCTTTTCGTCGCTGCTGCTGACGCTTTTCCTGCTCTTTCTGCTCGGCGGGCTTCTCTCCCTCCTCGTCACGACGCTCGTCGGCGAGGCACGGAATCTGCTGGAAAACGTGCCGGCGCTGCTCGACGCCGCAAACGCGGCGGTGGACTCGCTGCTTGAGCGCGCCGACCGCTTTGGCGCCGCCGCGCCGCCGTGGCTGCGGAGCTATATCGAGCAGACGCTCGCGCGCCACGCCGCCGGCGCGGGCGAGCTGTTCGGCGCGCTGGCGCGCCGCCTGCTCTCGCGTCTCGGCTCCTTCGCCGCCGCGCTGCCGAGCCTCTTTCTCGGCGTCGCCACGACTGTGCTGGCGATCTACTTCACATCATCCTCCTGGCCGGAGCTTTCCGGCTTTGTCAGCGCGCATCTCTCCGCGCGGGCGCGGCGGCGGCTCTGCTTCCTCCGCGCCGGCGTGACGCGCTCTCTCGCGCGCTGGCTGCGCGCGGAGCTGACGCTCTGCGCCGTGACGTTCGCGGAGGTATTCGCCGGGCTTTTGTTCCTGCGCCGCCCCTACGCGCTGCTGCTCGCGTTCGTCATCACGCTCGTCGACGCGCTTCCCGTCTTTGGGACGGGGACGGTGCTGCTCCCTTGGGCCGCCGCCGAGCTGCTGTTCCAAAACGCGGCGGACGCCGTCTTCCTCGCCGCGCTGTATCTCGTCACGCTCACGGTGCGCAACGTGCTGGAGCCGCGCCTTCTCGGCGCGCAGGCGGGCCTGCCGCCGGTCGCCTCCCTGTTCGCCATGTACCTCGGCTTCCGCCTCTCCGGCGTGGCGGGCATGGTGCTTTTGCCCTTTTTGCTGCTCCTCGGCGCGCAGCTTTTGCGGCGCGAGACATAGAAAAGGCGGCGCGGCGCGCCGCCTATGCTCACGCTTCCCGCTCCGGGTTTTCCAGCGCGCCGAAATACTTCTCCCGCGCCTCGGCGTAGCGCCGGTTGTACTCCGCGTCCTGTCCCTGATGGAGACGGCGGAGATAGCCGTGATGGTCGCTGAGGATCGCGCTGTCCGACAGCGCCAGCGTATAGACGCCGAGGTTGGAGCACTGGTCGGAAATGCGCTCGACGTTCACGAGGATATCGAGGTACGAAACCCCCGCGTAGGCGGTGCAGCCACCCTCGCGCAGCCGCTTGACGTGGTTGGCGCGGCACGCCGCGATCAGATCGTCCACGACCTCCTCCACCGGCTCGATACGCCGCGCGGCGTGCATGTCGAGCGCCGAAAAGCTCTGGCAGGCATAGCCCAGCACCTCGTCGAGCGCGGCGCGCAGAACGTCCAGCTCCCGCTGCGCCGCCGGCGAGAGGCTTGCCCCGCGGTCCAGCAGCTCCCGCGCGTTCTCGGTCAGGTTCACCGCGTGGTCGCCGATGCGTTCAAACTCGGAAAAGCACTGGATATAGTAGTTCAGCAGCTCGCTGCCGCGCCCCGTCGTCACGCGGGGCGAGAGGCGGATCAGATAGTCGTCCACGCGGTCCGCCAGCAGGTCGAGGCGGTCCTCGTTCTCGTTGATGGTCTCGACCGCGCCGGCGTCGTAGGCGCGCAGCACGTCCATCGCGCCGCGCACCGCGCCGCGGGCGAGGCGCGCCATCGCCGTGATCGCGTCCTCCGCGCCGGAAAGCGCCAGCGCCGGGGAGGCAAGCAGCTTCTCGTCCAGCCGCTCCAGCTCCCGCTCGACGCTCTCGCCGCGCTGCGGGTCGTCCTTGACGAGGATGCGCGAGAGCGCCTCCAGCCGTCCGCACACCGGCAGCAGCGCCAGTGCGGAAATCACCCGGAACGCCGTATGGGCGTTCGCGATGACGCCGGAGGTCACCGCCGTATCCCACAGCGCGTCGAGCCGCCCCGCGCGGCGCAGGACGATCATGCCCAGCACAACCAGCACGGAGCCCGCCGCGTTAAAGAGGATGTGTACGACGCCCGTCCGCTTGGCGTCCGCGCGCGAGCCGATGGCGCAGACGATGGCGGTCGTCACGCAGTCGCCGATGTTGACGCCGATGATGATGGGCCAGACCGCGCCGAAGGTCAGCGCGCCCGTCATGGACAGCGCCTGCAGAATGCCGATCGTGGCGGACGAGCTTTGCAGCAGGAACGCGACCCCCGCGCCCACCAGAAAGCCCAGCACCGGCGTGTCCGCGAGGCGCACGAACGTCTGCGCGAAGGCCGCGGAGCCGGAGAGCGGGCTGACCGCAGCCGTCATGTTCAAAAGCCCCGTAAAGAGGATCGCAAAGCCCATCGCGACCTGTCCCGCGACGTCCGAGTGCTTCGTGTGGATTGCCAGAAGGAGCAATATCCCGGTGATCGCCGCAAGCGGCGCCAGCGAGGAGGGCTTGAACAGGTCGACCCACGAGGCGCCGCCGCCGGCGTCCAGGTCAAGCAGGCGGATGATCTGCCCGGTCACCGTCGTGCCGACGTTGGCGCCGATGATGACGCCGAGGGACTGTCGCAGCGTGATGACGCCCGCGCCCACCAGCCCGGAGGTCAGTACGATCGTCGCCGTCGAGCTCTGGACGAGCGCGGTGACGGCAACGCCGAGCAGAAAGCCGACGAACGGATTGTTCGTCACCTTCTCCATCGCGCCCTTGAGCGCGCCGGAGGAGCCCTCCTTCAGCCCGTTCCCCATCACGCGCATACCGTACAAAAACAGCGCGAGGCCGCCAAAGAGCGAGATCACGTCAAAAATCGTCATAAATGCGCCGCCTTTCCATGAAGGATCATATCATGTAAAATATCCATCGCGCTTCCGCGCGCGGTTGATTCAGCAGACAGTATCATAGCAGAAAACGCCCGCGAAAGACAAGCTTTTTCGCCGCGCGGGGATCGAGCCGCGGCGGC
This sequence comes from Oscillospiraceae bacterium, assembly GCA_902779695.1. GTDB lineage: Bacteria > Bacillota > Clostridia > Oscillospirales > Oscillospiraceae > Hominicoprocola. The sequence goes on from CACZCL010000037.1 coordinate 4,838, forward strand.
GCCTTCACCGCACGGCGCAAAACGCGCACTTGCAAATTCCCCCGCATATGCTACAATGGAAAAAGAAGCGGAGGATTGCCTATGTATCAGAATTCACGCCCCATCGGGGTCATTGATTCCGGCGTCGGCGGGCTGACCGTCGTGCGCCAGATCCAGCGCCTGCTTCCCGGCGAGGACATCATCTACTTCGGCGACAGCGCGAACTGCCCGTACGGCAACCGCTCCGCGGACGAGATCTTCGAGCTGACCGTGCGAATGCTGCGCATGATGGAGCGGCGGGACGTCAAATGCGTCGCCGTCGCCTGCAACACGATCTCCACGCTCGTCGACCGGCTGCGCCCGGAGTGCCCGTTCACCCTGGTCGACATCATTGATTGCAGCGCCGCCTATATCGTGCAGGAAAAGCTGCCGCGCGTCGGCCTGCTCGCGACGGAATTCACGGCGTCGAGCGGCGTCTATGAGCGCGTCATCCACGACCGGCTCCCGGACTGCGCCGTCGTGTCGCGCGGCTCGCCCAGCCTCGCCGCGCTCATCGACCGCGGCGATTTCAACCAGTCCGCCATCAACGAGGAGATCACCGCGCAGGTGGACGCGATCCTCGACCGCGAGCCGGTGGACGACCTGCTTCTTGCCTGCACGCACTTCCCCATCGTCGCCGAAAACTTCCGCGCCTGCTTCCCGCAGCTGCGCCTCATCGACCCCGCCGAGCAGCAGGCCGCCGCAGTAAAGAACCTGCTCGTGTACCGGGCGCTGACGAATCCGCAGACGCGCGGCACGCTCACGGTCTTTACCTCGGGCGAGCCGGAGCTTTACGAGGCGGTCGCCGCCCGCCTTGGCCTGTACGGACCGGAGTTTTGCAAAAAGCTGGAGCTGTCCTGAGCGGGCAGACACAAAAAAGGCATAAGCATAAAAGGAACGCCGCGAAAAGCGCGGCGTTCCTTTTATGCCTCCGTTTCCTCCGGCGGCTCCCCGGCCGCCTCCTCCGCCGGCGCGGCGGCTCCGTTCTCCGTCAGCTCCGGATGCCGCAGATAGCGGCTGAAGCACGCCCAGAACTGCGCGTAGTCGACGCCGGTGCAGATGCGCTCGTCCATCACGCAGGTCAGCGGCAGCAGCTTTTTGCGGTACTGCCCGTGGATATAGTCCACCACAGGCTTTCCCATACAGACGAACACGCTCGTCGTGCCGAACTCGTAGGTGTGGTGGAAGATATGCGTGGTGTTGATGCTCGCGAGATTGGTGATAAACAGGCTCGTGTGGAAGGGGCTGAGCTCAATGATGAACTTCGGCAGAAGCCCCCAACGGTCCAGCAGGCGCGCAAGCCCGATGACAAGCCCCGGCAGGAACGGGACGGTGAAGAGAAAATTCGCGAACTTGTCCGTCGCGTTGTCGTGCTGCGCGTTCTCATTCTCCGCGATGACGTTCTCGATCCTCCGATTGATCGCGATCACGTCGTCCTCCGGCTCGAAGCGCACCTTGAGCGTCGTTTCGTCCGGCGTGCCGTCCGCGCGCTTTTTGAGCATGACGAAGCTGACGCAGAAGTGGTTGCGCTGGTAGATCCGCTTGTTCATGATAAACCGGTTCAGCTTCGGATTTTCCAGATACGCCTTGTGGTACGCCGCCAGCACCAGCGCCATGTAGGAGATGCGCACGCCCTCCTTGCGCCGCCGGTGAATGTACGTGCGCAGCGGCTCCATATCCGCGTATTCGGTGACCATATTCTGCGCGTCGTAACGGTGCGGCATGATATACGGCGTCAGAGCGACATAGGGGCTCTCCTTGGTCACGAGCTTTCCGTCCGATCTGATACGATCACGTCCTTTTCTTTTTTAATTGGTGCGCATTATTTTACACGCTTTGCGCAAAAGATGCAACCACTTTATCGTGGTCTTCGCGCCGCATAGGAGCAAAAAATTTTTTTGGTTTCCACACTTTTTTTGGATTTTGCTCTTGTCTTTTCCCCGCCGCTGTACTATACTGCTGGTATAACATCAATAAGGAGGGCGTTTGCCATGAATTACGATCGTGTTTACAATTTCTCCGCCGGTCCCGCGATGATGCCGGTGCCCGTGCTGGAGGAGATCCGCGACGAGATGCTCAACTACCGCGGCAGCGGCATGTGCGTGATGGAGATGTCGCACCGCAGCGCGGTCTTTCAGCAGATCGTTGACGAGGCGGAGGCGGACCTCCGCAGCCTCATGGGCATTCCCGACAACTATAAGGTCCTCTTCATCCAGGGCGGCGCGACGCTGCAGTTCGCGGCGATCCCCTGGAACCTGATGAAAAACGGCAAGGCTGTTTATATTGAGACCGGCGCGTGGTCGAAAAAGGCGATCGGCGAGGCGAAGAAGTACGGCGAGGTCATCGTCGCCGCCAGCGGCAAGGACAAGAACTACAGCTATATCCCCGACTGCTCCGACCTTGACATCCCCGCGGACGCGGACTATGTCTATATCTGCGAGAACGAGACGATCCACGGCGTAACGTGGCAGAAGCTGCCGAACACGAAGGGTCATATCCTGGTGTCCGACCAGAGCTCGATGTTCCTCTCCCAGCCCTGCAATGTCAGCGATTACGGCTTGATCTACGCGGGCGTGCAGAAGAACGTCGGCCCCGCGGGCATGTCCATCGTCATCATCCGCGAGGACCTCATCCGCGAGGATCTCGACCCCAAAATGCCGATCTATATGCGCTATGACACGCACGCGAACAACGGCTCGATGTACAACACCCCCAACTGCTGGGCGATCTACTGTTGCGGCAAGGTGTTCAAGTATCTCAAGAGCATCGGCGGCCTGGAGGAGATGCACAAGCGCAACGTCGACAAGGCGAAGGTCCTCTACGACTTCCTCGATTCCTCCAAGATGTTCAAGGGCACCGTCGAGCCGCAGTTCCGCAGCCTGATGAACGTGCCGTTCGTCACCGCCAGCGCGGAGCTGGACGCCGAGGTCGTGAAGGCGACGAAGGCGGCGGGCTACGACAACCTCAAGGGCCACAAGAGCGTCGGCGGCCTGCGCGCCTCCATCTATAACGCCATGCCCAAGGAGGGCGTCGAGGCGCTGGTCGCGTTCCTGAAGAAGTTTGAAGCCGAGCACGCGTAACGCGGAAAGCAAACGGGAGGATCACTGAAATGAGAATTCTTGTCACGGACGGAATGGATAAAAGCGCGATCGAGCGGCTGCGCGCGCTGGGGCACGACGTCGTCGAACAGTTTTACGAATCGGACGATCTGGGCAAGGCGCTGCGCGATTTTGACGTGGTTGTTGTCCGCTCCAAAACCAAGATCCGCGCAAACCACATCGACGAGGCAAAGGGCGGCAAGCTGAAAATGATCATTCGCGGCGGCATCGGCGTGGACAACATCGACGTCGTCTATGCGAAGGAGAACGGCGTCAACGTGCGCAACACGCCCGACGCGTCCACCGAGTCGGTGGCGGAGCTGGCGCTGGCGCATATGCTCGCCTGCGCGCGCTACGTCTCCATTTCCGGCTGCACGATGCGCAACGGCCAGTGGGAGAAGAAGGCCTACGGCAAGGGCGTCGAGCTGGTGGGCAAGCGCCTCGGCATCTACGGCTACGGGCGCATCGGCAAGCGTCTGGGCGTCATGGCGAAGGGCATGGGCATGAACGTGCTCGCCTATCGGCGCAGCGCGATCCCCGAGTCTATCGACGACGCGGGCATCATCTACGTCACCGAGGATAAGCTGCTGCAGACCTGCGACTTCATCTCGCTGCACGCGCCCTCCTCCGCCGACGGCCCGATCATCACGGCGGACAAGATCGCGCAGATGAAGGACGGCGTGATCCTGATCAACACCTCCCGCGGCGCGAACGTGGACGAGGACGCCCTGCTTGCGGCGCTGGAGAGCGGCAAGGTTCGCGCGGCTGGGCTTGACGTCTGGATGGAGGAGCCGACGCACAACGAAAAGCTGCTCGCCCATCCGCACGTTTCCTGCACGCCGCACATCGGCGCGGCGACGGTCGAGGCGCAGCGGCGCATCGGCGCGGAGATCGTGCACATCATCTCCTCGATGCAGGCATAAAAAACGCGAAAGGCGGGGCTGGCTGCCCCGCCTTTTTTCTCTTTATCCCCGCTCGGAAATGCGGCGCACGCGGATCACGCCGCCGATCTTCTTCAGGCTCTCCACCGTGTCGTGCGGCATCGGATGCGCAAGGTCAAGCAGCGTGTAGGCATACTCTCCCCTCGCCTTGTTGGCGAGGTTTTCGATGTTCAGCCCGCTGGCGCCGAAAAACGCCGTGATCTGGGAGAGCATCGTGGGGACGTTGCGGTGCAGCACCGCGACGCGCGCTTCGGTCTCGCACACGCCCGCGTTGATCTCCGGGAAGTTGACCGAGTGGGAAATGTTGCCGTTGTCGAGATAGTCCTGCAGCTCGTCGACCGCCATGACGGCGCAGTTGTCCTCCGCCTCGTTCGTGGACGCGCCGAGGTGCGGCAGGATGACCGCGTTTTTCATATGGACGCTCACGGGGTTCGCGAAATCGCTGATATAGGTCTTGACCTTGCCGGCCTCCAGCGCCTCCGCCATCGCCTGCTCGTCCACCAGCGCGTCGCGGGCGAAGTTCAGGAAGCGGACGCCCGGCTGCATTTTCGCGATCTGCGCCGCGCCGATCATGCCCTTGGTCTTTTCGGTGGCGGGCACATGGATGCTGATATACTCGCACTGCGCGCAGATATCCTCCACGCTGTCCGACTGCTTGACCATCGGGCTCAGGTGCCACGCCGACCGGATCGAAAGATAGGGGTCGTAGCCGTAGACCTTCATGCCGAGGGAAACGGCGGCGTTCGCCACCAGAACGCCCACGGCGCCCAGTCCGATCACGCCCAGCGTCTTCCCCATGATCTCGTTGCCGGCAAAGTGCTTTTTGACCTTCTCCGCGTCCTTGCCGATCGTGTAATCCTCCAGATTCGCCCGGATCCACTCGCTGCCGCCGATGATGTCCCGCGACGCGAGAAGAAGCCCTGCCACCACCAGCTCCTTGACGGAGTTTGCGTTCGCGCCGGGCGTGTTGAACACGACGATCCCCTGCTCCGAGCAGCGCTCGATCGGGATATTGTTCACGCCCGCGCCCGCCCGCGCGATGGCGCGCAGCTCCGGCGGAAACGCCATGTCCTTCATCTCCGCGGAACGGACGAGGACGCCGGCGGCCTCGTCGATGGTGTCCGTCAGCGTATAGCCCTTGCGGAAGCGTGCCGTGCCGACCTCCGCGATCTCGTTGAGGCAATAGATTTTGCGGTCTTTCATGCGGGGTCCCCACTCCTTATCGTTTGTCCGCCGCGCGGCGCGAGGCGCAGCCTCCCTGCCGGAGCGGCCGTTTGCCGTTATTATGGCATAACCGCGAGCGGTTTTCAATCGCACATTTCCACACAAATCGGCGCCTCTCGGCAGAGGAATTCGCCATTTCCGCAAAAAGGCGGGCCTCACGGCCCGCCGTCCTCCGCCAGCTGCATGATCGACACCTCGAACGCGACGCGCTCCTCCGGCCCGGTGTCAAGCATTTTGGTGTACGCGCGGCTCTGCACGCGCCCCTCCAGCGCCAGCCGGTCGCCCACCGACATCTGCGCAACCTCCGCGGCGACCTGGCCCCACGCGATGCACGGCAGATAGTCCGCCCGCCCGTAGCGGCGGTTCACGGCGAGGATAATGTCGCAGATGCTTCGCCCCAGCGGGGTGCGGCGCAGATACGGCTGCTTGCAGAGCACGCCGGAGAGCAGTATCCGGTTGAACGCCTCGCCGCCATGCTCCGAAAGCTCCTGCGCCAGCACCGTGATGACAAGGCGGCTCCCCTGTCCGCTTTTGTTGTTGAACGAGCGCAGCTGCCCGACGACGCGCAGCGGCTTTCCCTGCTCCACGGGCAGCCTGCCCAGCAGCCTCTCGCTCGCGACGACGACCGGCACGTCCGCCTGCCCGGAGAGTCTGTCCACGCGCAGCGGGAATTTATAAAAGCGTTGTCCGTGGTTCTCGTGCGAATAACGCGGCTCCGCCGCGGCGACGCCGCACAGCTCCACATGATTCTGGCTGACTTCCATAAGCTGCTCCTTCGGATTTCGTTGCTCCATCCTATGAAAGAAAGCACAGCGGTATGCCGCAAAGGTTTCGGTTGACGCGGAGCCGGTTTTCCCGTATAATGCATTGGCTGCCGCCACGCGCGCAGCCAAGATTACACGGCGCGCTGCCGCGCCGTTCGCCGCGTCCACGGCGGGAGGCAAACATAAAATGGAAGAGATCATCTCCGCGTTCCGGCTCCCCGGACGGGCTGCGTCCTGCGAGCCCTACGGGCACGGGCACGTCAACCGCACGTTTCTGCTCACACTGGAGGACGGCTCGCACTACATCCTGCAAAACGTGAGCCGCACCGCGTTCCACGATATTCCAAAGCTGATGGAAAACTTCGCCGCGGTGACAAAGGCGCTCGCCGCGCACGGCGGCGATCCGCGCTCCTGCCTGCATCTGGTCCCCACGCGGGACGGGCGGGACTATCTGCTCGACGCTTCCGGCGAATACTGGCGCATGCTCGATTTCATTGAGGACAGCGTGTGCCTGCAAAGCCCCGAGACCCCCGAGGACTTTTACCAGAGTGCCGTCGCCTTCGGCAGCTTTCAGCGCCTGCTGCGCGATTTCCCCGCCGAAACGCTGTACGAGACGATCCCCCGTTTTCACGACACGCCGGACCGCTACCGCAAGCTGCACGCCGCCATCGACGCCGACGTCCGCGGACGCGCGGCCGGCGCGCGACGCGAGATCGACTTCGCCCTCGCGCGGGAGGACGCCGCCGGGGCGCTGCAGCGGCTGCGGGATTCCGGGGCGCTGCCGCTGCGCGTGACGCACAACGACACCAAGCTCAACAACGTCATGCTCGACGCGAAAACGCGCAAGGCGCTTTGCGTCATCGACCTCGACACGGTCATGCCCGGGCTCGCGGCGTACGACTTCGGCGATTCGATCCGCTTCGGCGCCTCCACCGGCGCGGAGGACGAACGCGACCTGAGCAGGGTCTCGCTCGACCTCGGGCTGTACCGCACCTTTGCCGAGGGCTTTCTTCCCGCCTGCGGCGGTCTGACCGGCGCGGAGCTCGACTCCCTGCCGCTCGGCGCGAAGCTGATGACGCTGGAGTGCGGCGTGCGCTTCCTCACCGACTATCTGGAGGGCGACGCCTACTTTGCCGTCTCCCGCCCGGAGCACAATCTGGACCGCGCGCGCACGCAGTTCAAGCTGGTGGCGGACATGGAGCTAAAATGGGACGAAATGTGCGCTGTCATCCGCGAAATCGCGGCGCAATGACGGACGAAAAGCCAGCCTGCCGGCGTTTGCCGGCAGGCTGGCCTTTTGCTTTTTCTATTCGACCGTGACGGACTTCGCGAGGTTGCGCGGCTTGTCGATGTCGCAGCCGCGCTGCAGCGCGACGTAGTACGCAAAAAGCTGCAGCGGCACCACGCCCAGCGAGGGCAGCAGCATATCCGCCGTGTCCGGAACGGCAAGCACGTTCGGCACGGTTTTTTGCCTCTCCTCGCGGCGGCTCTCGGTCGTCAGCGCCAGCACCTCCGCGCCGCGCGCCTTGACCTCGACCACGTTGCTCATCGCCTTGTCGAAGAGCTTGCCGTAGGTGCCGAGCGCAACGACAAGCGTCCCCTCCTCGATCAGCGAGATCGTGCCGTGCTTCAGCTCGCCGGAGGCGTACGCCTCGGAATGGATATACGAGATCTCCTTGAGCTTGAGCGAGCCCTCCAGTCCCAGCGCGTAGTCCAGATTGCGCCCGATGAAGAAGATCGAGTTGTGGTTAAAATGCTCGGCGGCGTACTTCTGGATATCCTCGTGGTGCGCGAGCACCGTTTCCAGCTTCTCCGGCAGCTTCTCCAGCTCCCGCACGGTCTCTGCGTACTCGGCGGCGTCCACCGTGCCCAGCGCCTCGCCGAAGGCGAGCCCCAGCATATCGAGCACGGCGAGCTGCGTCGAGTACGCTTTCGTCGTCGCCACCGCGATCTCCGGTCCCGCCCAGGTGTAGAGCACGTCGTCCGACTCCCGCGCGATCGACGAGCCGACCACGTTCACGATGGACAGGACGTAGGCGCCGCGCGCCTTCGCCTCGCGCAGAGCCGCCATCGTGTCCAGCGTCTCCCCCGACTGGCTGATGACGATGACCAGCGTGTTCCCGTCCACGATGGGGTCGGCGTAGCGAAACTCGGAGGCAAGGCAGACCTCGACGCTGCGGCGCGTCAGATGCTCCAGCGTATACTTTCCCAGCATACCGACGTGGTAGGACGAGCCGCAGGCGACGATGAACACGCGCGAGAGGGCGCGGATCCGCTCCGGCGTCAGCTTCATGTCGTCGAAAACGATCCGCCCGTCCTTCAGCCGCGGGGAGATCGCGCGGCGCAGCGCCTCGGGCTGCTCGAAGATCTCCTTGAGCATGAAGTGCGGGTATCCGCCCTTCTCCGCCGCGGCCGCCTCCCAGTCGACGTGATGGCGTTCCTTTTCGACCGGCTGCTGCAGCGCGTCGAACACCTTGATGCCCTCCGTCGTCAGCACCGCGACCTCGCCGTCCTCCATGTACGCGACGTCGCGCGTATACTTGAGCAGCGCGGTCACATCGGAGGCGATGAAATTCTCTCCCTCGCCGTAGCCCAGCAGCAGCGGCGCGTCCTTGCGCGCGGCGATGATGCGGTCCGGGCAGTCGGCGCAGAGCATTCCCAGCGCGTAGGCGCCCTCGATGCGGCGCAGCACGCGTCCCACCGCCTCAAAAAAGTCGCGGCACTCGTTATAGTAGAATTCAAGCAGCTGCGCGACGACCTCGGTGTCCGTCTCGGACTGGAAATGGACGCCCTGCCGGATCAGGAATTCCTTGATCTCGACGTAGTTTTCGATGATGCCGTTGTGGATGACGGCGAATTTGCCTCCCTCGCTCACATGGGGATGCGAGTTGACGTCGCTCGGCGCGCCGTGCGTCGCCCAGCGCGTATGGCCGATGCCGATGCGCCCGTCCATGTCCGCGCCGCCGTGGATCAGGTCGCTGAGTACCTGCAGCCGTCCCTTCGCCTTCCGTACTTCGATACCGCCGTCCGGCGAAACGACCGCGACGCCCGCCGAGTCATAGCCCCGGTATTCCAGCTTGCTCAGCCCGTCCAGCAGGATCGGCGCCGCCTGCTGCCGCCCGACAAAACCGACAATTCCGCACATATAGTATGCTCTCCTTCCCATGATACGATATGCTGTATTCTATTCTATATTACTGTACCGTTTCCCCTTTGTCAACCGCCTGCGCAGAAATCCGCCCCTTCTGTGCGAAGCGGCGGTCATCTCAGCATCTGCTTGAAAAACTTCATACTTTTTTAACAAATTTTTTCTGATATTCTTAACAAACTCTGTTTATTCTAACAATGTAATAGAAGGTCAAGGTGTGAATCATACGCGGAGGCAACGAACGGACACCATCGGGGTTTAGAAGGAGGTCTTTTCCATGTTGATGCGGCTTTTCCACAGAAGGCGGCGCCACGCGGTACGCAGAGGAAGATCGGATCTGGCCGCGATCGCGCTGATCAACAAGCAGATCCGGATGCAGAAATACGGGATGTAGATAAGCGTTAACTCTGGTAGCGGGTAGAATCTCCCTTTGTTTTGTGTGATACTGTTGAGAGCGTCGCAGAACGAAAAGTTCTGCGACGCTCCTTTTCTGCTCTAAAATGCATATGGTTCTGGATAAATCACGCAGAAAGTTCTCAAAAAGGACACAGCAAAACCAGCCTCAGAGTATTTTTCAGCGTTTTCTGTGGAAAATATTCAATTTTTTCGGGCTATATTCTGTTGAATTGTGAACAATGCGTTCGCAGCCGCCCGTTTCCCACTTCATCCACAGCTTTTTCAAGTCAGCCGCCAACGCGGGCAGGAACAACTCCGTCCGCCGCGTGCTGCCGCCCCTCGTGGTCGAGCGTGTAGTCCCCACTGAGCAACAGCTCCGACACCGGCACCAGCTCGTAGCCCTCCTGCTTCAGGCGACGCAGAATCTCCGGCAGCGCCTCCGGCGTATGCTCCCCCGCGTTGTGAAACAGCACGATAGAGCCGCCGCCCACCTTTCCGGTGACTCGCTTGATAATTTCCGCGGCGGAAATGCCCTTCCAGTCCAGGCTGTCCACGTCCCACTGGATCGGCTCCATGCCGGTCGAGCGGATCGCCGAGATGACATGGTCGTCGTACTCCCCGAACGGGCAGCGGATCAGCGTCGGCCGCACGCCCGTCAGCTCCTCGATCGCGTCGTTGCACCGATTCACGTCCGCGACGATCTGCGCGGCGGTCAGGCTGTTGTAGTGGTCGTGCTTCGTCGAGTGGTTCATCAGCTCATGCCCATGCGCGACAATGGCGCGCGCCGTGTCAGGATACTGCTCCGCCCACGCGCTGACGACGAAAAAGGTCGCCTTGACGCCGTACTCGTCCAGAACGTCCAGAATCCTTTGCGTATTGTCCGCGCCCCACGCCGCGTCGAAAGTGATTGAACACCGCCAGCGCGCTCACCGCCGGCGGCGCGTTCACGGCGGCGAAAATGGCGGCGCTCGCAAGCGCCGCCCCCAGCAGCGCGAGATATCTGCCGCGGATCACCCAAAACCTGCTTTTCATGGCAAAAGCCCTCCCCACAGTCTTTTTGCAAGACTATGCGGAGGGCTTGCTCCTTTATGCCCCGGCCGTCGCGCAGCCGCGACGACTTTTGCGCTTCGTCCAACGCGCCGCTCCGGCAGAGACGGAGCCTACTTCTGCTCCAGAACGTCGCGCACGATCCCGCGGCAGGTCTGGTACATCAAAATTGTGTCGATCCCATAGGCGAGGAAATCCAGCCCCGCGGCGAACAGCTCCCGCGCGAAAGCGGGCCTGAGCCCCAGCGCCCCCACGGGCACGCCGAGCCGATTCGCGCGCCGCACCATGTCCAGCAGCGCGTCGTGGACCTTCGCCGCTTCGACGTC
>CACZCL010000038.1 GCA_902779695.1 Oscillospiraceae bacterium
CGCGCAAAGCGGGCGATGTCGTCCGCAACGCCGCCGAGCGCGTCCTTCGTGTAGTAGATATACTGCGTCTTTTTGATGAAATCGTCCACGGAGAGGGGGCTTGAAAAGCGCGCCGTCCCGCTGGTCGGCAGCGTGTGGTTCGGCCCCGCCAGATAGTCGCCCAGCGCCTCGGGGCTGTTGCGCCCGAGGAACACGGAGCCGGCGTGGCGCACGCGCCCGAGCCAGGCAAAGGGCTCGTCCACGCAAAGCTCCAGATGCTCCGGCGCGATCTCTTTCGCGATCTCCAGCGCGGCGGAGAGGTCGTCCGCCACGATGATCTTGCCGTTGTTGTCGATGGACGCGCGGGCGATCTCCTCGCGCGCGAGCAGCGGAAGCTGCGCCTCCAGCTCGTCGCGCACGGCAAGCGCCAGCTCCTGCGAATCGGTCACGAGCGCCGCCGTCGCCATGCGGTCGTGCTCCGCCTGCGCGAGCATATCCGCGGCAACGTGCCGCGCGCTGCTCTTTCCGTCCGCCACGATCAGCACCTCGCTCGGCCCCGCAATCATGTCGATCGCCACCGTGCCGAACACCTGCCGCTTCGCCTCGGCGACGTACGCGCCGCCCGGCCCCACGATCTTGTCGACCCGCGGCACACTTTGCGTCCCGTAGGCGAGCGCCGCGACGCCCTGCGCGCCGCCGATCTTGAAGATCCGGTCCACACCCGCGATGGAAGCCGCCGCCAGAATGGCGGGATGGATGCTGCCGTCCGGCGCGGGCGGCGTCGCGGCCACCAGCTCCCGGCAGCCCGCAAGCTTGGCGGGGATCGCGTCCATCAGCACCGTGGAGGAAAGCGGCGTCCGCCCGCCCGGCACGCAGAGCCCCACGCGCTCGATCGGCTCGATCCGCTGCCCGATCACAACGCCGTCGCGCTCGCTGAGCAGGAAGCCCGCGCGCTTTTGCTTCTCGTGAAAGGCGCGGATGTTGTCCGCCGCCTCGCGCAGAATCCGCAAAAACGCCGGGTCCACCGCCGCGAGCGCCGCGTCCAGCTCTTCCTTCCCGACCTCCAGCGCGTCCAGCTTCGCGCCGTCGTACTTCTCGGCGTAGCCGTAAAGCGCGCTGTCGCCGTTTTTCCGCACGTCCGCGAGGATCGCCGCAACCGCGACGCCAACGTCCGCGGCGTCCGCGCCGCGCAGGAACAGCTCGCTGTTCGGCACCTCGCCGTATTTCAGGATCCGGATCATACGCTCTCCTTTCCTCCGCGCCCCAGCTCGCGGGTCAGCCGCTCGATCTGGGCGGTCTTGAACTTGAAGCTCGCCTTGTTCGCGATCAGCCGCGCGCTGATCGGCACGATCGTCTCCACCACCGCGAGGTCGTTCTCCCGCAGGGTCGTCCCCGTCTCCACGATGTCCACGATCACGTCCGAAAGCCCGAGGATCGGCGCGATCTCGATGGAGCCGTTGAGGTGGATGATGTCGATGTCCCGCCCGATCGAGGCGTAATAGTCCCGCGCGATGCGCGAGAACTTGGTCGCCACGCGCAGCGTGTACCGCTCGTCGTCGCGCCAGCCCTTCGGCGCCGCCACCGCCATGCGGCATTTGCCGACGGCAAGGTCGAGCAGCTCGTAGACCTCCGGCTCGTACTCCAGCAGGATATCCTTGCCCGCGACGCCGACGTCCGCCGCGCCGCGCTCCACATAGATCGCCACGTCCGAGGGCTTGACCCAGAAATAGCGCACGCCCGCCGCCTCGTTCTCAAAGATCAGCTTGCGGTTGTTCTCCCGGATGGACGGGCAGGGGAAACCCGCCGCCTCGAACATCGCGTATACCTTTTCTCCCAGCCTCCCCTTGGGAAGCGCAATATTAAGCATGGTCAAAAATCACCCCGCCGTTTCCCGTGGCGCCCAGCCGCTCCAGCATATCGAGATACACCGCAAAGCCGACCGCCTTCGACCGTTTCCCCATCTTCCGCATCAGCTTGTCGTACTGCCCGCCGGAGAGGACGCTGCCCGGCACCCCCTCGACAAAGCCCTTGAACAGGATGCCGTTATAATAGTTCGTGTTGCTCACAGACGATAAGTCTATCTGCACCCTGTCCTCCAGACCGCTGCCCTTGAGCGCGGAAAGCGCGTCCTCCAGCGCGTAAAGCCCGGTGTCCAGCCCTTTGCCGTCGCACAGGGCGCGCAGCCGCGGCAGCGCCTCCTCCGGCGCGCCGTACAGCCCCGTCAGCTCCTGCAGCGCCTCCGTCTTTTCCTCGCTCACGCCGTTTGCCCGGCAGACCTCCGCGACGCCGTGCGCGTTCTTCTCCCCGATGTGCTTGAGGATCTCCCGCCGCACGGCGCCGTCGTCCGAGGCGTCGTTGACGAAGGCGAGCAGCACGTCGAGCTGCGAGACCTCCAGCACGAAGCCGGACGCGCACAGCGAAAGGCTCTTCGCCGCCAGCAGCAGCATCTCGCCGAGGCAGGCGGCGTCGACCCGTCCGATGCACTCCACGCCCGCCTGCATGATCTCGCGGAAGGCGTTGCTGCCCTTCGACACGCGGTAGACCGTCTCGTTGTAGCAGAGCTTTCGCAGCGTGTCCGGCTCGTCCCGGTGGTTCTTGATGATGGACAGCGTCACGTCCGGCTTGAGCGCCATCAGCTTTCCGTTCGTATCTGTAAAGGTAATTACATTGTCAGATATCAGGAAGTCCTTGTTCCGCCCGTAGAGGTCGTACTCCTCGAACTTCCCCATCCGGTAGCGCGCGTAGCCGTAGTCCCGGTAAAGCGCGCGCAGGGCGAAGATGATCTTCTCCGTATCGTCCAGAATGTCGTAATTCAGCTTCATGGCTCCCCCTTCGCGCTCCCGCGGACGGCATACGGCATCGGTGTCCGGCACGCCTTCCGCTTCGTTTGATTTAATGATTTAGCATAGTATCATAATATCCCGATAAAGTCAACTCTTTTCCGCCGATTCGTGCAAGCGCACCAAAACGCCCGCTCCGCCGCCGCGGGATTTATGCCGCTTTCCCCGTTTTTTTGCTTGACATCGGGCGCGATCTGTGCTTTTATGTAGGTAATTGAATACTGCAATGAAAGGATAGAGGTGCGGTTATCAGGAGTAGCGCGGATGCAAGGCGTCGCAAAGCCGTTGTCTGCGCGAAAGGGGTCGCCGCCGAAGGGGAAGGGTTGCGCCCGTCTCCTGGTCACGCGGACAACATCCGTTTGACTGTCGCGTTTGCGGAGAGCTATGTATTGATTGCACGCCCCCTGTTCCCGCGCGTTTGCGGGCGCGGGCGGCGGTATTGCCAATCAACGCAGCCGGACGCGAGCGACGTCCGGCTGCGTTTTCGTCCTCTCCCCTTTCACTGCGCGCGATCCCAACGATATTGTATTGAAAAGGAGAAGCATCATGAGCAACCAGCCTGTTTTCCGCGGCGTCGCAACCGCGCTCATCACGCCGCTCACCGCCTCGGGCGTCGACTACGAGGCGCTCGGCCGCGTCATCGACTGGCAGATCGCCGAGGGCGTGAACGCCCTTGTCATCGCCGGCACGACCGGCGAGGGCTCGACCCTCACCGACGAGGAACACCGCGCCGTCGTCAAGTACAGCGTCGAGCGCGTGGCGGGGCGCGTCCCCGTCATCGCCGGCACCGGCTCCAACGACACGGCGTACGCCGTGAGCCTCACGCGCTACTGCTGCGAGGTGGGCGCGGACGCGATGCTCGTCGTCACGCCCTACTACAACAAGGCGACGCAGAAGGGTCTGATCGCGATGTACAAGGCGATCGCGGACGCCTCGACCAAGCCGCTGATCCTCTACAACGTGCCCTCGCGCACGGGCGTGAACATCGAGCCGTCGACTTACGCCGCGCTCGCGGGCTATCCCAACGTCGCCGCCATCAAGGAGGCGAACGGCAACATCTCCAAGATCGTCGAAACCGCGGCCCTCGTGGGCGACAAGCTCACGATCTACTCCGGCAACGACGACCAGATCGTGCCGATCCTCTCCATGGGCGGGCAGGGCGTGATCTCCGTGCTCTCCAACGTCGCGCCGAAGCTGGCGGTCGAGATCTGCGAGCGCTTCTTCCGCGGCGACGTCGCGGGCGCGGCGAAGCTGCAGTGCGAGGCGCTGCCTCTCATTCAGGCGCTGTTCTGCGAGGTCAACCCCATCCCGGTCAAGGCGGGCATGGCGGCGCTGGGCTGGTGCGAGAACTATCTGCGCCTGCCGCTCACGCCCATGGAGCCGGAGCATGAGGCAAAGCTGCTCGACCTGATGCGCGCGCACGGCCTGCTCTGAGGTGCGCGCATGAGGATTTTGGTCAGCGGCCTCGGCGGCGCGATGGGACGCGAGGTGGCGCGCCTCGCGCTCGCAGGTTACCGCGGCGCAGCGCTTGCCGGCGGCGTCAGCCCCCACGGCTGCGACGAGTTCGGCGTCCCCTGCGCCCCCGATTTTTCCGCCGCCGTGACGGACGTCGACTGCGTGGTGGATTTCTCCCATCACAGCGCGACGGCGGAGCTGCTGCGCTTCGCGCGGAAAAACCGCCTGCCCCTCGTGCTCGCCACCACGGGGCACACGGAGGAGGAACGCTCGGCGGTTCTCGCCGCGGCGACGGAGATCCCCCTTTTCTTCGCGGCGAACTGCTCCCTCGGCGTGGCGCTGCTCATCGAGCTTGCGAAAAAGACCGCCGCGGCGATGCCGGACGCGGAGATCGAGATCATCGAAAAGCACCACGACCGCAAACTCGACGCGCCCAGCGGCACCGCCCTCGCCATCGCCGAGGCGATCCGCGAGGTGCGCCCCGAGGCGACGGTCTGCACGGGACGCAGCGGGCACGGGAAGCGGACGCCGCAGGAGATCGGCATCCACGCGATCCGCATGGGCAGCATCGTCGGCGAGCACGAGGTCATGATCGGCACCGCCAGCCAGACGATCACGCTCCGGCACGAGGCGCATTCCCGCGCGCTCTTCGCCGAGGGCGCGCTCGCCGCCGCCGCGTTTTTGCAGGGCAAGGGCGCGGGGCTGTACGGCATGGAATCCATGATCTCAATGTAGACTTATTGACAATCAGTAACAGAAAGGCTGGAAACTATATGAAGCTTGCCATTTGCGGCTACGGAAACATTGGGCGCGGCGTCGAGTGCGCGATCGCGCAGAACCCGGACGCGGAGCTTGTCGGCGTATTCACGCGCCGCGACCCCGCCGCCGTGCATACGCTGACCGGCGCGCCGGTCTTCCCCGCGTCTTCGCTTGACGCGCGCGCCGGCGACATCGACGTGCTGATCCTCTGCGGCGGCAGCGCCACCGACCTGCCCGCCATGACGCCGCAGCTCGCCGCGCGCTGCAACGTGGTCGACAGCTTCGACACGCACGCGCGCATCCCGGAGCATTTCGCGAACGTGGACGCCGCCGCGCGCAAAAGCGGTCACGTCGCCCTGATCTCCGGCGGCTGGGACCCCGGCATGTTCTCGCTCAACCGCCTCTACGCCTCCGCGATCCTGCCCGATGGGAAGGACTACACCTTCTGGGGCCGCGGCGTCAGTCAGGGACACTCCGACGCGGTGCGCCGCATCCCGGGCGTGCTGGACGCGCGGCAGTACACCGTGCCGATCCCGGAGGCGCTCGACGCTGTGCGCAGCGGCTCCATGCCGGAGCTGACCACGCGCCAGAAGCACCGCCGCGAGGTATATGTCGTCGCGGCGGAGGGGGCGGACCGCGCCGCCATCGAGCGCGCCGTCGTCACGATGCCCAATTACTTCGACGAATACGACACGACCGTCACGTTCATCACCGCGGAGGAGATGCGCCGCGACCACGCGGAGCTGCCCCACGGCGGCTTCGTGTTCCGCACCGGCAAGACCGGCCTCAATCGCGAGCACAGCCACACGATCGAGTATCGCCTGACGCTCGACTCCAATCCGGAGTTCACCGCCGGCGTGCTGGTCGCGCTCGCCCGCGCGGTCGACCGCCTGGCAAAGCGCGGCGAGACCGGCTGCAAGACCGTGTTCGACGTCGCGCCCGCCGACCTCTCCCCGCTCTCCGGCGAGGAGCTGCGCGCGCGTTTGCTGTAAGCGGCGCCGCCCGCGCGGAAAACACGAGACAACGAGACAATACCTACCGAGTGAGGATATCGGAATGTTCACCTGTGACAATCTCGGCGTCAACGACGCCGGGCGCCTGACCTTCGCCGGGCAGGACGCCGCCGCGCTCGCCGAACGCTACGGCACGCCGCTGTATCTGATGGACGAGGATCGCGTCCGCCGGAATTGCCGCCTCTATCGCGACGCGATGCGCGCGCACTTCGCGGAGGGCTCGCGGCCGCTGTACGCCGGCAAGGCGTGCGCCTTCAAGCAGCTCTATCGCATCATGTCCGAGGAGGGCATGGGCGTCGACGTGGTCTCCCGCGGCGAGATCCACACCGCCGCGCAGGCGGGCTACGACCTTGCGAACGCCTATTTCCACGGCAATAACAAGACCGACGTGGACGTCGCCTTCGCGATGGAGCGCGGCGTCGGCTATTTCGTCGCCGACGGCGCGGAGGAGGTCTCCGCCATCGAGGCGGAGGCGGCAAAGCGCGGCATTCGCCAAAAGGTGCTGCTGCGTCTGACGCCGGGCATCGACACGCACACCTATGAGGCGGTCAACACCGGGAAGGTGGATTCCAAATTCGGCGCCGCCGTCGAGACCGGGCAGGCGGCGGAGCTGACCGCCTTCGCGCTCTCGCAGGCGCACCTCGACCTCGCCGGCTTCCACTGCCACGTCGGCTCACAGGTCTTTGCCGAGGACGTCTTCGAGCGCGCCGCGATCATCATGCTGGAGTTCATTGCGGATATGCGCAAGGCGCACGGCTACGAGGCGCGACAGCTCGACCTCGGCGGCGGCTACGGCGTGCGCTACGTCGCGGACGATCCCGCGCTCGACATTGCGGAGAAGATCGCAAGCGTCGGCAAAACGGTGCGCGAGACCTGCGCTCGCCTCGGCATCCGCGCGCCCGCGATCCTGCTGGAGCCCGGACGCAGCATCGTCGCCGACGCGGGGCTGACGCTCTACACCGTGGGCGCGGTCAAGCGCATCCCCGGCTACAAAAACTACGTCTCCATCGACGGCGGCATGGCGGACAATCCCCGCTTCGCGCTCTACCGCTCGCGCTATACCTGCCTGCCGGCGGGGCGCATGAACGAGCCGCGCCCCTTCGTCTGCGATCTGGTGGGGCGCTGCTGCGAAAGCGGCGACGTTATCCAAAAAGACGTTTCCCTGCCGGCGGATATCCGCCGCGGCGACCTGATCGCCGTCTGCACCACCGGCGCGTACAACTATTCCATGGCGTCCAACTACAACCGGCTGCCGCGTCCGCCCGTCGTGATGTTGCGCGGCGGCGAAGCCTACGTCGCCGTGCGGCGCGAATCGCTCGACGACCTGACCGCGCTGGATGTTTGACGCCGCGCTTCGAGCGCCAAAGATAGACTTATTTTCCATGCATTATAGTATTTTTGCGTTTTGACGCATTTATCACATCAGGAGAAGACACTATGCAGCCAATCGTTGCCAAATTCGGCGGCAGCTCCCTTGCCGACGCGGGACAGTTCCGCAAGGTGCGGGACATCGTCCTCGCAAACGCGGGCCGCCGCTATCTTGTCGCCTCCGCGCCCGGCCGGCGCGACAGCGCGGATCAGAAGGTCACGGACCTTCTATACCGCTGCCACGATCTCGCCGCCGCGGGACAGGACTTTTCCGACCCGTTCAACCAGATCCGGGAGCGCTTCGCGGAGATCATCCGCGACCTCGGGCTTACGTTCGACCTCGACGGCGCGCTCTCACAAATCGCGCAAAAACTCAAAAGCGCGCCGGAGCGCGACTATGCGGCGAGCCGCGGCGAGTACCTGAACGCGAGGCTGCTCGCCGCGTATCTCGGCTATGACTTCCTCGACGCGGCGGACGCGGTGCGCTTCACCCCCGACGGGCGCTTTCTCGCCGAGGAGACCAACGCCCGCCTCTCCGACGCGCTCTCCCGCGTGGAGCGCGCGGTCATTCCCGGCTTTTACGGCGCGGACGCCGCCGGTACCATCCACACCTTCTCCCGCGGCGGCTCCGACGTGACGGGCGCGCTTGCCGCCCGCGCGGCGGGCGCGCGGCTCTACGAAAACTGGACGGACGTGTCCGGGATGCTGTTCACCGACCCGCGCATCGTCCCAGACCCCGGCACGATCCGGCACATCACCTATCGGGAGCTGCGGGAGCTTTCGTATATGGGCGCCTCGGTGCTGCACGAGGACGCGGTCTTTCCCGTCCGCGCGGCGGGTATTCCCATCAACATCCGCAACACCAACCGCCCGGACGATCCCGGCACGATGATCTCCCACGACCTGCCGGCGGCCGAGGCGCAGCGCGTCGTCACCGGCGTCGCGGGGCGCAAGGGCTTCGCCGCCGTGCAGGTCGAGCTGTCGCTGATGAACAACGAGGTCGGCTTCGGCGCGCGGCTGCTCAACATCCTCGCCGCCCACGGCGTCCCCTTTGAGCATTGCCCCACCGGGATCGACACGATCTCCGTGGTGGTGGACGCCGAGTCGTTCAACGCCTGCCGCAGCGCCGTGCTGCGCCAGATCGAGCTGCAGCTGCACCCCGACCACCTCTCCGTCGAGGAGGGTCTTGCGATGATCGCCGTGGTCGGGCACGGCATGGGCGGCGCCAAGGGCGTCGCGGCGCGCGTCTTTTCGGCGGTTGCGGACGCCGGCGTCAACATCCGCATGATCGACCAGGGCTCCAGCGAGCTGAACATCATCATCGGCGTGGACGAGGCGGACTACGAAAACGCCGTGCGCGGCATCTGCCGCGCGCTGGGATAAATTGCGCAAAGCGTCAGGCAGCCACCGGTCCCACCGGCCCCGCGGGTCCTGCCGGTCCGCAGGGCGTGCAGGGCATCCAGGGCGTCGCCGGTCCGCAGGGCCTCACCGGCCCCACCGGTCCCGTCGGTCCTGCCGGCGCTATCGGCGCCACGGGTCCCGCCGGTCCGCAGGGCGCGGTTGGCCCCACCGGAGCGCAGGCGGAGGTATGAGATACACAACCGGAGAAAAGCCGGCGGGGCGATCCCGCCGGCTTTTGCTACGCATCCGCGAGGAACGGGTCGCGGCAGGCGAACGCCAGATCGACCGCGCCGCCCTCATGCACGCGCACGCCGTCCAGCACGGCGAGCAGCAGCCCGCGCGACAGGCCTTCCAGCGCGCGGCTGTGAAGCAGCGCCGCGAGATACGGGTCCTCCTCCGGCGCGGCGTCCTCCGCCGCGGAAAGCGCCGACAAGAGCCTTTCTCGCCGCTCCCGATACTGCGTGTTCAGCCGCCGGTAGCGCTCCTCCGTCAACTCGCCCGCGCGCCAGTCGACGTAGAGGCTGTCCAGCACCGCTTCCGTCCTCTCCAGTTCTCCGGCGAGACGCCCCCGCCCTGACTGCGCGCGCCTCCGCCCCGCGCCGCCCGCCTTTTGCGCCTCCTCCAGCAGCGGCGGCAGCGCACCGGAGAGAGCGAGCAGCAGCCGCAGCGAGACGAGCACCGCCGTTTCCAGCCGTTCCGCGCTGACGGAGCGCCCGCTGCACCGCGTTTTCGACTTTTCCGCGTAGGTGCGGCAGGCATAATAGCTGTGCCCCTTGGCGCTCCGCCGCGCCATGCCCTTTCCGCAGGCGGCGCAGCGGACGAAGCCCGCGAACAGGTGCGGCTCCCGCTTTCCCGGCGGCGTACGGACCACGCGCTCACGCAGCGCCTGCGCCGCCCGGAACTCTTCCGCCCCGACCACCGGCGGCACCGCGTCCGCGACGACGCACCACTCCGCCTCCGGCACCGGCGCGCGCCGGTGCACCTTGTAGCTGACGGCGCGCGTGCGCCCCTGCGCCAGCGTGCCGGCATAGATCGGGTTGCGCAGGATGTCCGAAACCGTCTTCGGGCCCCACAGCCCGTCGTTTGCCAGCGACGGCGCGCCGCGATAGCGGACGCCGCAGGACAGCTTGTACGCCGTCGGGTTCGGAATGCCCGCCTCGTTCAGGCTTCGCGCGATCCCCGCCTTGCTCATGCCGGACAGATACCGCCGGTAGATGCCGCGCACCACCTCCGCCGCCTCCTCGTCGACGACGAGGCGGTTTTTGTCGTCCGGGTGCTTTCGGTAGCCGTAGGGCGCGAACGCGCCGACGTACTCCCCGCGCTGCCGCTTGAGTCCCAGCGTCCGCCGCACGTCGCAGGAGACCTTGTAGGCGTACTGCTCGTTGAGAAAGCCCGTGATGCCGACCTCCAGGCTGTGTACCGCCTCGGGGTCGCGATAGCTGTCCATGCTCGGCCCATAGAGTGAAATGAAGCGCGCGCGGTGGAGGGGCAGGAACTCCTCCAAAAACTTTCCCTGATTCGCGCTGTTGCGGAACGCGCGGGAGAGGTTTTTGACGACGATGCAGTTCACCCGCCCCGCGCGCACGTCCTCCGTCATTCGGCGGAACGCCGCGCGCTCGTCGTCCGTCGTGCCGCTCGCGCCGTCGTCAACGTAAACGCCGGCGACCTCGTAGGCTTCTCCGGCGAAGATATCCGCCAGCGCGGCGAACAGGATGCGGCGCTGGTTGACGACCGATTCGGATTCGTCGTTCCCGTCCTCGCGGCTGAGGCGAATGTAAACGGCGACCCGCCACGGCTCCGTTCCCTCGCGCCGCGTCATTGTCCGCTCCGCAGCGCGGTGAAATACTGCCGCAGCCGTTCCTCCAGCGTCGCGTCTCCCGAAAACGAGAGCTTGACCGCCGTTTTCCCGACCCGGAACAAATAGGGGTTCCCCACCTGCCGGACAAGGCTTTCCAGCCGCTGCCGCGCCGTATCGCCCGCAAGCTCGACGCCGGTGATATCCGGCAGCGACGCCGTATCCGCCCCGTCGAGCGGCAAGCGCGAAAGGCGCTCCAGCTCGTCGCGCTCGATCATTCCGCTCACCTCCCGTTCCTTTCTACGCGCAAAGGGTTCGCAATATGCCGCGGCGACGGGCGAAAAAACCGGACGGATCGGCGCGAGCCGGTTCCGTCCGGTTTACTTCTAGCATAATCATAAATAAGTCTATCAAAATTTTCTATCGAATAGTTTAATTAGTCGATTTTTGTCTCCTCACTTTGTTCCCCACGGCTTTCGACCGTCATCTCGTCTCCCGCGGAGATGGTCCCACCCGTCAAAACGCGCGCAAATACGCCCTCCCGCGGCATGATGCACTCGCCCATCGTCTGATAGATCGCGCAATGCGAATGGCACTCTTTGCCGATCTGCGTCATCTCCAGAAGCACGTCCCCGCAGCGCAGGCGCGTGCCGACCGGCAGGGCGCTGAAGTCAATGCCGCGCACGACAAGATTCTCACCGAACGCGCCGTGCTCCACCACCGCGCCGCGCGCGCGGAAAGCGTCGACCTTGTCGGCGCTGATGAGGCTGACCTGCCGGTGCCAGTCGCCCGCGTGCGCGTCGCCCTCGATGCCGTGGTTCTCAAGAAAACGCGCGCTTTGGACGTTGCGCTTCTGCACGCCCCGCCGCTCGCTGGTGCATACCGCCAATACCGTACCCATGCTATCCTCCGATCTCGTTCATGCGCCGCGCCTCGCGGTCGCCGAGCTCCTCGTCAAACGCGTGCCGCGCCGGCTTCTCCGCCACCGCGCGGCGGATCGCGTCCGCAAGCGCGGCGTCATCCGCGCTGCCGCGCAGCAGCGCGCGCAGATCCGGCCCGCCGGCGTGGTTGAGACAGAGCTTGAGCTGCCCCTCCGCCGTCAGGCGGACGCGGTTGCAGCGCGCGCAGAACTCGCAGCTGATCGGGCTGATGAACCCGACCGAGCCGACGAATCCGGGAAAGCGCACATAGCGCGCCGGCCCGTGCCCGTGCGGCGCGGCGTCCTCCTCCGGCGGCCCGAAGGCGTCCGTCAGGCGCGCAAGCACCTCCTCCTCCGGAACGGGGCGCAGCGCCCGCGCACAGCCGAGGGGCATCAGCTCGATAAAGCGCACGCACACCGGCTTCTCCCGCGCCAGCGACGCCAGCGCCTCCAGCCCGTCGTCGTTGAAGCCGCGCACCGGCACGGCGTTGAGCTTGACCGAAAGCCCCAGCGCCAACGCGCGGTCGAGCGCCGAAAGCGCCTGTGAAAGCGAGCCGCCGCGCGTCAGCCGCGCGTATGCCGCCGCGTCCAGGGTATCGAGACTCAGGTTCAGCGCGCGCAGTCCCGCGCGTTTTGCCTCGTCCATCCGCTCGCCGAGCAAAAGCCCGTTGCTCGTCATCGAAACGCTCTCGATCCCCGGCGTCTCCGCCAGCGTCCTCACCAAGCCGAGGCAGCCCCGCCGCGCCATCGGTTCGCCGCCGGTCAGCCGGACGTGGCGGATGCCAAGCCCCGCCATGACGCGCACGACGCGCGCGATCTCCTCATAGCGCAGGATCTCCCCGTGCCGCAGCGACGGCACCCCGTCCTCCGGCATACAGTAGACGCAGCGCAGATTGCAGCGATCCGTGACGGAAACGCGCAGATAGTCGATGCTGCGCCCGCGGCCGTCAAGCATCGCGCCCACCCTCTCCGCGCGCGGCGCCGCACCTGAAAAACGCGCCGCTTTTGCCGCCGGTCTTTTTCACAAGGCGGACGTCCGTGATCTCCATGCGCTTGTCGATCGCCTTGCACATATCGTAAATCGTCAAAAGCGCCACGGAGACCCCCGTCAGCGCCTCCATCTCCACGCCGGTCTGCCCGCGCAGCGACGCCGTGCACACCGCCTCCACCTCGTTCGCGTCCTCCGCCATGCGAAACTCCACCGAGCAGCTGCCCAACGGCAGCGGGTGGCACAGGGGGATCAGCTCTCCCGTGCGCTTTGCCGCCATGATGCCGGCAATGCGCGCAACGCCCAGCACGTCGCCCTTGGCGGCGGTCCCCTCGCGGATCGTGCGCATCGCCTCGGCGCTCATGCGGATGCGCCCGCTCGCCACGGCGGTGCGGTCGGTGTCCGGCTTTTGCGTGACGTCCACCATGATCGCGCGCCCGCTTTCGTCAAAATGCGTCAGTCCGTTCGCCATCTTGTCCTTCCCTCATTTTCCAAAGCCGCAGTTCGGGTAGGTGCAGACCTGGCAGCCAAGGCAAAGCCCGCCCTCGCCGAGCGCCGTGATATCCTCCCGCGCGATCGGCACGCCCGCCGCCGCGCGGCAGAGCAGCAGATCGAGAATCGTACGCCGCGCAAACATCACGCAGCCGGGCAGCCCCATGACGGGGATCTCCCGCCCGTCGCGCGCAAAATAGCCGACCAGCATCATCGCGCCGGGCAGCACGGGCGCGCCATAGCTGACGACGCGCGCGCCGGCCGCGCGGATCGCGGCGGGCGTCCTGTCGTCGGGGTCCACCGACATGCCGCCCGTCGTGAGGATCATGTCCGCCCCGGCGTCCAGCATCGCGCGGATCGCGGCGGCGATCTTCTCCCGATCGTCCGGGCAGGTCTCGCGCCACGCCGCGGCGCTGCCGTACTCCGCGAGCTTCCGCTCGACGACGGGCGTGAACGCATCCTCGATCCTGCCGTAAAACACCTCGTTGCCGGTGGTGACGATGCCGCAGCGCATCGGGCGGAAGGGGCGCACGGACAGCAGCGGCTCGTCCCCCGCCGCCTCCCGCGCCCGCGCCAGCTTCTCCTTCGCGATCACCAGCGGCACCACGCGCATCCCGGCAAGCTTGTCCCCCGCGCGCACGGGCGTCATGCCGTGGCGCGTGGCGATCGTGATCTCCTCGATGGCGTTGACCGCGCGCAGACGCGCGCTGTCAACGGTAAAAAGCCCGTCGCAGTCCGCGAACAGCTCGATCTTTCCCTCCCGCGGCTCGCCGGAGGAGACGACGTTCTCTCCCATACAGAGCGCGCGCAGAAGCTCCGCCGCCTCGTCCTCGTGATACATATCGTCGTTCTTTTCCCAGACGTAGAGGTGGTCCTTGCCGAGCTTCAGCAGCGCCGGGATATCCTCCTTCGTCACGACGTGGCCCTTGCGGAAGGCAACGCCCTTTTTCACGTCCTTGACGATCACCGTGATATCGTGGCAGAGGACGTGCCCCACCGCCTGTTCGGTCTCAACCAGCTTCATATCCACGCCTCTTATCCTTCCTGCCCGCAAACGGGCAGGTCCTCCAGCAGCAGCCGCATCGTGCCGCCGCACACCATTCCCTCTTCCGCCGCGTCCTCGTTCGTCAGGTCGACGGAGAGCACCTCCGCGCCGCCCGTGCCCACGAGCCGCCGCGCCCGCG
>CACZCL010000039.1:0-8173 GCA_902779695.1 Oscillospiraceae bacterium
GAGGAGCGCCTTGCCGCCGAGGGCGCGGAGGCGCTGCGCGGCGAGCTTCGCGCCGTCGACCCGGAGAGCGCGGCGCGCATCGGCGCCGCCGACGGAAAGCGCCTCGTGCGCGCGCTGGAGGTCTGGTACGAGACCGGCAAGACCCTGACGCAGCACAATCTGGAATCCCGCGCCGCGTCGCCGCGCTATCGCGCCGTGTTCCTCGGCTTCACGTTTGCCGAGCGCGAGGCGCTGCGCGCGGCGATCGACCGCCGTGTGGACGCCATGGCGGCGCAGGGGCTGTTCGACGAGGTGCGCGCGCTGCTCGACGCCGGCGTGCCCCGCGGCTCCACCGCGATGCAGGCGATCGGCTACAAGGAATGCCTCGCCTGTCTCGACGGCGCCGTTTCGCGGGACGAGGCAATCGCGGAGATCAAGCTCCGCTCGCGGCAGTACGCCAAACGGCAGCTCACCTGGCTGCGGCGCAACCGCGACGTCCACTGGTATTATTGGAAAAATACGCGGGATTTCCAAGACGCTCTCGTTTTTTCGACAGAAATCCTCGCGCAATATGGCGTATCCTGATGCCTGAGAGGGGCGGACAAGCCCCGAGAAAGAAAGGATGGATACGCACATGAAAAAGAACGTCAACCTGCAGGACACCTTCCTCACCAAGGCGCGGCGGCAGGGCGTGCCGCTGACCGTGTTCCTCGTCAACGGCTTCCAGATGCGCGGCACGGTGCGCGGCTTCGACCCCTTCGTCGTCGTGCTGGAGAGCGAGGGGCGGCAGCAGATGCTCTACAAGCACGCGATCTCGACCATCGCGCCGATGCAGAACCTCGACCTGCGCGAGACGGAGGCGGAGGCGGAAGCGGAGGCGTGACCCCCGAAAGGTACATCACCCATGAAAAACAGCTCCCTCACCACAAAACTGATCTCGGCGCTCGCCGCGCTGACCGTGCTCGCCTACTTCGGCGTGCAGGGCTGGCGCTATTTCACCAACCCCGTGAAGACCGCCCAGGTCTATTCCTATCGCGCCGAGCAGACGCTCGCGCTCAGCGGCACCGTCGTGCGCGACGAGAGCGTGGTCGATTGCGGCGACGCGCTGGTGGAGCTGACGCGCGGCGAGGGAGAGCGCGTCGCCCGCGGCAAGCCGCTGGCGGTCGTCTATCAGAGCGCGCAGGCGCTGCGGGACGCGCGCGCGCTGTCCGACCTGCGCGAGCAGCTGACGCAGCTGCAATACGCGCAGAGCGCCGCGCGGGACACCGAGGCGGCGCTGCGGCTCGACGCCGAGATCGAGGAGAACATCGTGGCGCTGCGCGCCACGCTCGCCGGCGGGAATTACGCCGCGCTGGACGCGGACGTCTCCGCGCTGGAGACCATCGTGCTGCGCCGGGAGTTCGCCTATCGCGGCGGCGCCGACCTCAGCGGGCGCATCGAGTCGCTGGAAGCGCAGATCCGCGACGCCTCCGCCGCGCTCGGCGGCACGTCGCGCGTCGTGTCCGCCCCCTTTGCCGGCACCTACTCCGCCGTAGCCGACGGCTGGGAGGCGGTGCTGACGCCGGAGGCGCTGGACGGGCTCACGCCCGACGCCTTTGAGCGCCTCGCGCCGGAGCCGGCCGTCTCCACGGCGGGAAAGCTGATCCGCGGGACGCGCTGGTATTACGCCGCCGTGCTGGACGAGGCGGACGCGGCGCGGCTGACGGAGGGAAAGTCCTATCAGCTCGCGCTCTCCGGCGTCGACACGCCGCTGCCCGTTTCGCTGCGCTCGCTCTCCCGCGAGCAGAACGGGCGGCGCCTCGCCGTGTTTTCCAGCGACGAATACCTCTCCCGCGTCACGCAGCTGCGTATGCAGAGCGCGGAGCTGATCCTGGAGAGCCGCACGGGGCTGCGCGTGCCGAAAAACGCGCTGCGCATCGGCGAGGACGGGACGGTCGGCGTCTATTGCCGCATCGGGCTCATCGCCTACTTCAAGCCCGTTTCGCTCGTCTATCAGGGCGAGGATTACTGCCTCGTCCGCCCCGGCGAGATCCACGCCGCCCGCGAGAGCGATCTGGTCCTCTATACGCTGCGCGCCGGAGATGAGGCGATCATCACGGCGAGCGAGCTGTTCAACGGAAAGGTGGTCGGATAAGCATGAGCATTGCCGAAAACGTCGCGCGGGTGCGCGAAAACATCGCCCGCGCCGCCGCGTCCTGCGGACGCGCGGCCTCGGACGTGCTGCTCGTCGGCGCGAGCAAGATGAACGACGCCGACGCCTGCCGCGCCGCCATCGCCGCGGGCGTGGACGCCCTGGGCGAAAACCGCGTGCAGGAGATGACGCAAAAGCTCTCGGAGCACGCCTACGACGGCGCGCCGCTGCACTTCATCGGGCATTTGCAGCGCAACAAGGTGAACAAGGTCGTGGGCCGGGTCGCGCTGATCGAGTCCGTCGGCTCGCCCGAGCTGCTCGCCGCCGTCGCCGCGCAGGCGGAAAAGCTCGGCGTCGTGCAGGATATCCTGCTGGAGGTCAACATCGGCGGCGAGGAGGCGAAAAGCGGCTTCGCGCCGCAGGCGCTTTCCGCCGCCGCGGAGCAGGCGCTCGCGCTGAGCGCGGTGCGCGTTCGCGGACTGATGTGCATACCACCCGTTGCGGAGGGGCCGCGGGGGAGCATACCATATTTTGAAAAAACTCATCGGTTTTATGTTGACATCAACGAAAAATTGTATCATAATAAGCTTGATATGTTATCTATGGGTATGAGCGGCGATTATGAGGACGCGGTCCGCTGCGGAGCCACGCTCGTGCGCGTCGGCACCGCGATTTTCGGCGCGAGAAACTATCGGATATAGAGAGGGGCAGCAGCAATGGGCATTTTTGACGATCTGAAAAAGTGGGCGCATCCCTACGAGGACGAGGACGAAGAGTACGAGGACGACTTCCCCGACCTGCGCGACCGCGGCGACAGCGGCGCCTTTGCCGAGCGCGACCGCGGCGACCGGAGCGATCGCGGCGTCTCCTCCCGCAACCGTGAAGAGGACCGGCGCAACAAGGTCGTCAACATCCACGCCACCACGCAGCTCAAGGTCGTGCTGGTCAAGCCCGAGCGCTTTGAAAACGCGTCCGAGATCGCCGACCACCTCAAGGAAAAGCGCACCGTGGTCATCAATCTGGAGTCCACGAACAAGGACGTGGCGCGCCGGCTGATCGACTTCCTCTCCGGCGTCGCCTACGCGGGCGAGGGCAAGATCAAGAAGGTCGCCGCCAACACCTACATCATCACGCCCTACCACGTCGACATCATGGGCGACCTGATCGACGAGCTGGAGAGCAGCGGACTGTATCTTTGATTGGAAAAAGGCGGAGCCTTTTTCCAATCAAAAGGGGCCTCGCTTCGCTTCCCGCGCGCCGAAGGCGCACGGGCGCTCTGCGCAAAGTGTTTTTTCTGACGCGCATGTCGTCAGAAAAAACGATTTCGAATTCTTTCGCGCCCGCGGGCGCGAAAAGACCTTGGAGCTTCACTTATAGCAAGGGGGACATTTTTCTATGCTGACACCGCAGGAGGTTGCCGACCACGCATTCGCGAAATCCGCGTTCGGCGGCTACAACATGACCATGGTGGACGAGTTCCTGGACGAGCTGACCGACGACTACACGGCGCTGTACAAGGAAAACGCCGCGCTCAAGGCAAAGATGAAGGTGCTCGTGGACAAGGTGGAGGAGTACCGCGCCACGGAGGACTCGATGCGCAAGGCGCTGCTCACCGCGCAGAACATGGCAAGCTCCATGGTCTCCGAGGCGGAGGAGAAGAAGGAAACGCTGCTCGCGGACGCCGAGATGGAGGCGCGCGCGAAGATCGGCGCGCTGCACGACGAGATCGTGTTCGAGCAGAAACGCCTCAACGCCATCAAGGCGACGACGAAGGAATTCGTCGCAAAGACGCGCACGGTCTGCGAGACGCAGCTGCGCGCGCTCTCCGCGCTGCCCGACCTTGCGCCGGAGGAGATCGAAAAGACGACGCAGGAGGTCAAGGCGGCGCACGACGCCGCGGCGGACGTCGCGGCGCTGAGCGAGAAGATCGTCGCCTCCTACGAGCAGGAGCGCGACGCCGGGACGGAGACGGACGGCTCCGCGACCCTCCGCTTCCCGACGGCAAAGGCGGCGGAGCCGGAAAACGCCCCCGAAGCGCCCGAGGCGGAGGAGAGCCCGTTCGTCGACGTATCGACCCGCCGCCTCAAGCTCAGCGACCTGAAATTCGGGCGCAACTACAGCGCAAACGGCGAAGAGGAATAAGCGGAAGCGGCGCTTTTGCGCCGCTTTTCTCACATAAAGGAGGACTTTGATGAAAAAGACGCCGATCGCCGCGTTCCTGTACGATTTCGACAAAACGCTCTGCACCACCGATATGCAGGATTACGCCTTTATCCCCCGCCTGGGCTACACGCCCTCCGAATTCTGGCGCATCGCCAACGGCTTCGGCTGGGAGAACCACATGGACGGCCTGCTCGCCTATATGTACACGATGATCGACGAGTGCCGCAAAAAGGGCGTCCGCCTCGACCGGGAGTATCTGGTCGGCTGCGGGCGCGCCATCGAGCTGTTCCCCGGCGTGCGGGAGTGGTTCGCGCGCATCAACGCCTTCGGCGCGGCGCTGGGCGTCGCGGTGGAGCACTACGTCCTCTCCTCCGGGCTCAAGGAGATCATCGAGGGCAGCGGCATCGCCCACGAGTTCCGCGAGATCTACGCCTGCGAGTTCCTCTACGGCGCGGACGGGATCGCCATGTGGCCGAAGCTGGACGTCAACTTCACGAACAAGACCCAGTTCGTCTACCGCATCAACAAGGGCGTGCTCGACGTGGCGAACGACCGCGACCTCAACGCCTCGATGCCGGACGACAGCAAGCGCATCCCGTTCACCAACATGATCTACGTCGGCGACGGGCTCTCCGACGTGCCGTGCATGAAGATGATGCGCGCCTACGGCGGGCAGGCGGTCGCCGTGTATCAGGAAAGCAACCGCGCCGGCGTCGAGGGCCTGCTCGGGGACGGGCGCGTGGATTTCATCTTCCCCGCCGATTACAGCGAGGGCACCGCGCTGGACGAGACCATGAAAAATATCCTGCGAAAGATCGCGATCTGCGACGCGCTGGGCGAGGAAAACGCCGGACAGCTGCGCGCGATCCGGCGCTGACGCGCCGCGCTTTTTCCCCGCCGCTCCGGGAGCTTCCCCGGGCGGCGGTTTTCTTTCCTGCGCGTTCACAAATCGTTTACAGGATCGGGTATTGACATTGGGAAAATCCGGTGCTACACTGCGTTTAGCACTCAGGAGAAAAGAGTGCTAAAAGGATGACGCCGATGGAATTGAGCGAGCGCAAAAAGCAAATACTGAAAGCGGTCGTCGAGCATTACATCGAATCCGCGGAGCCGGTCGGCTCCAAGGTGGTCTCGCAGGAGTTGGGCGTCAGCTCCGCCACGATCCGCAACGAGTTCGCGGAGCTGTGCGATCTGGGCTATCTGGAGCAGCCGCACACCTCGGCGGGGCGCGTGCCCTCCCCCTCCGGCTACCGTCTCTACGTCAACGAGCTGATGGAGCGCCGCAGCCTCTCCGCGCAGGAGGCGGAGAACATCGACGAGACGCTGCGCGACAGACTGGAGAGCGTCGGCGGCGTGGTCGCGAACGCGGGCGCGCTGGTCTCCTCCCTCGTCAATTACCCCGCCTACACCGTCACCGACGGCAACCGCGCGCTGACCGTCGAGCGCTTCGAGCTGGTCCCCGTCGACGACAAGAGCTTCATCGCCGTGGTGATGACGAGCGACAAGAACGTCAAAAGCCAGCTGCAAAGCGCCGCGCTTCCGTTCGACGGCGACCGCCTCGCGGATCTGCGGCACCTGCTCAACGCCCACTTCGCCGGCAGGAGCCGCGCCGAGATGGGCGAGCACCTGCTCAGCGTCAGCGAGCAGCTGCCGCCCGAGCTGTTCCTCGTGCTGTCCAAAACCGTCGAGTATGCCGGCGGCATTCTGGACGAGGCGGCGCGGCGCGACGTGGAGACCACGGGCGCGAGCCGGCTTCTCAAAATGCCGGAGTACCGCGACGCGGACAAGGCGCACGAGCTGATGACCTTCCTGGTCGACAACAAGGAGAATCTTCCCGTGCCGGAGGACGGCGCGCCGCTCAAGATCCTCATCGGCCCCGAAAACGTCAACGAGGCGCTGCGGGACACCAGCGTGGTCGTCGCCAGCTACGACATCGGCGACGGGATGCGCGGGCTGGTCGGCGTCGTCGGCCCGACGCGCATGGATTACGCCACCGTGACCGCGCGGCTGAGCTATTTTGCCGAGAGCCTGACCAAGATGTTCGGCAAGGGCCTGCCGGCGGCGGACGATACGAAGGACAGAAGGACACCTAAGGAGTGAGAGAGATGGCTGAGGAAGAGAAGAAGGAAACGCCGCGGGAGGCGCAGGAGCCGGAGGAGACCGGCGCGGAGGCTTCGGCCGCCGAAGCGCCCGAGGCGGAGGCGGAGGAGAGCCCCGCGCCCGAAGCGGAGGCGGAGGAGACCTTCACCGTCACGCGCGAGCAGATGGAGAAGATGGAGGCCCTCGCGCGGCAGCTGGAGGAGCAGCGGGACAAATTCCTGCGCCTCGCCGCGGAGTACGACAACTACCGCAAGCGCACCGCCAAGGAAAAGGAGGGCATCTACGCCGACGCGAAGATCGACACGCTCACCGCGATGCTCCCCGTGTACGACAATCTGGAGCGCGGGCTCGCACAGTACAGGGACGAGGACGCCGAGTCCCCCCATCGCAAGGGGCTGGAGATGGTGTTCTCCCAGTTCAAGGAGAGCCTCGCGAAGCTGGGCGTCACGCCCATCGACGCGGTGGGGCAGCCCTTCGACCCGGAAAAGCACAACGCCGTGATGCACGTGGAGGATGACTCCGTCGGCGAGAACACCGTGGTCGAGGTGCTGCAGCAGGGCTTCCTGCTCGGCGAAAGGGTGCTGCGCTTCGCCATTGTAAAGGTCGCAAACTGAGCCGCTTTCGGCCGGTTCATGATAAATAAGCAATTAAAAAATAAGAGATACAGGAGGCAATCATCATGTCTAAGGTCATTGGTATTGATTTGGGCACCACCAACAGCTGCGTGGCTGTGATGGAGGGCGGCGAGGCGGTCGTCATCCCCAACGCCGAGGGCAACCGCACCACGCCGAGCGTCGTCGCGTTCAGCAAGACCGGCGAGCGCATGGTCGGCCAGGTCGCGAAGCGTCAGGCGATCACGAACCCCGACCGCACCATCTCCTCGATCAAGCGCGAGATGGGCAGCGATCACCGCGTCACCATCGACGAGAAGAAGTATACGCCGCAGGAGATCAGCGCGATGATCCTGCAAAAGCTCAAGGCGGACGCCGAGAGCTACCTCGGCGGCACGGTCACCGAGGCGGTCATTACCGTTCCCGCGTATTTCACCGACTCCCAGCGCCAGGCGACGAAGGACGCCGGCAAGATCGCCGGGCTCGACGTCAAGCGCATCATCAACGAGCCGACCGCCGCGGCGCTCGCCTACGGCGTCGACAAGGAGGGCCAGCCCCAGAAGATCATGGTCTACGACCTCGGCGGCGGCACCTTCGACGTGTCGATCCTCGACATCGACGACGGCGTGATCGAAGTGCTCGCCACGGCGGGCAACAACCGCCTCGGCGGCGACGACTTCGACAAGTGCATCATGGACTGGCTCGTGAGCGAGTTCAAAAAGAGCGACGGCATCGACCTCTCCGGCGACAAGGTCGCCATGCAGCGCCTGAAGGAGGCGGCGGAGAAGGCGAAGATCGAGCTCTCCGGCGTCACGACCTCCAACATCAACCTGCCGTATATCACGGCGGACGCCACCGGCCCGAAGCATCTGGACGTGACGCTCACCCGCGCGAAGTTCAACGAGCTCACCGCCCACCTCGTCGAGGCGACGATGGGTCCCGTGCGCCAGGCGATGAGCGACGCCGACCTCAAGGCGAGCGACCTCGCCAAGGTGCTGATGGTGGGCGGCTCCAGCCGTATCCCCGCCGTGCAGGACGCCGTCAAGAGCTTCACGGGCAAGGACCCGTTCAAGGGCATCAACCCCGACGAGTGCGTCGCCATGGGCGCCGCGCTGCAGGCGGGCGTGCTGACCGGCGACGTCAAGGGCCTGCTGCTGCTCGACGTCACGCCGCTGTCCCTCGGCATCGA
>CACZCL010000039.1:8206-27412 GCA_902779695.1 Oscillospiraceae bacterium
TGCTCGACGTCACGCCGCTGTCCCTCGGCATCGAGACGATGGGCGGCGTGTGCACGAAGCTGATCGAGCGCAACACCACCATTCCGGTCAAGAAGAGCCAGATCTTCTCCACCGCCGCGGACAACCAGACCTCCGTTGAGGTCAACGTCCTGCAGGGCGAGCGCGAGATGGCGGCGGCGAACAAGAGCCTCGGCCGCTTCCACCTCGACGGCATCGCCCCGGCGCGCCGCGGCGTGCCGCAGATCGAGGTCACCTTCGACATCGACGCCAACGGCATCGTGAACGTCAGCGCGAAGGACCTCGGCACCGGCCAGGAGCAGCACATCACGATCACCGCTTCCTCGAACATGAGCAAGGAGGACATCGAAAAGGCGGTGCGCGAGGCGGAGCAGTACGCCGCCGAGGACGCCAAGGCGAAGGAGAAGGTCGAGGTCCGCAATCAGGCGGATCAGCTCGTCTACCAGAGCGAAAAGACCCTCTCCGACGTGGGCGACAAGATCGGCGCCGACGAGAAGGCAAAGGTGCAGTCCGGCGTCGACAAGCTCAAGGAGACCCTCAAGGGCGACGACACCGACGCGATCAAGGCGGCGACCGAGGAGCTGACGCAGCTGTTCTACGCCATGAGCGAGAAGCTGTATCAGAACGCGAACCCGCAGGGCGCGGCGGGCGCCGGCCCCGATATGGGCAACATGGGCGGCCAGAGCGCCGGCGGCGACAACGGCGGCGCGCAGTATTACGACGCCGACTTCAAGGAAGTCGACGACGAGAAGTGATTCCAAAGCGCGCAAGCGCTTTGGGCGGGCGCTGCGCGCGGAGCTTTTCCCCGCGCGCACGCCGCCGGAAAACAGTCTGATTTCATTTGCGCCCGCGGGCGCAGGTGCGCAGCGGGAGCGGCCTTTTCGCCGTTCCCGATTGCGGCGTTTATTAGGAGTTCCGTATGGCAGAGAATAAACGAGATTATTATGAGGTACTCGGCGTCGGCAGGGGCGCTTCGGAAGAGGAAATCAAAAAAGCGTACAAAAAGCTCGCGCGCAAGTATCACCCCGACATGAACCCCGGCGACAAGACCGCCGAGGAAAAATTCAAGGAGGTCAACGAGGCGAACGAAGTCCTCTCCGACCCGCAGAAGAAGGCGCGCTACGACCAGTTCGGCTTCGCCGGCGTGGACCCGACCTACGGCGCCGGCTCCGCGGGCGGCGGTGCCTACGGCGGCGCCTACGGCGGCGGCATGGACTTCGATTTCGGCGACCTCGGCGACCTGTTCGGCAGCTTTTTCGGCGGCGGCTTCGGCGGCTCCGCCCGCTCGAACTCCAACGCCCCCCAGCGCGGCGAAAGCCTGCGCACGAGCGTGAACATCACGTTCGAGGAGGCGTGCTTCGGCTGCGAGAAGGAGGTCATCATCGAGCGCGTCGAGACCTGCGACGCCTGCAAGGGCACCGGCTGCGAGCCGGGCACCACCGCCGAGGTCTGCCCCGACTGCGGCGGGCGCGGCATGATCCAGCAGCGGCACCAGACGCCGCTGGGCTTCATGTCGTCCTCGTCCCCCTGCCCGCGCTGCGGCGGCAGGGGAAAGATCGTCCACAGCCCGTGCCGCGCCTGCGGCGGGCGCGGCACGGCGCGCAAGCGCAAAACGCTCAAGGTCAGCATCCCCGCCGGCATCGACAACGGGCAGACCATCTCGCTGCGCTCCCAGGGCAACGCCGGCAGGAACGGCGGTCCCGCGGGCGACCTGCTGATCGTGATTGCCGTCCGCCCCCACGACATCTTCCGCCGCGAGGGCACCAGCATCCTCTGCGAGGCGCCCATCACCTTCGCGCAGGCGACGCTGGGCGCCGAGCTGGAGATCCCGACGATCGACGGCAAGGTCAAATACAGCATCCCGGAGGGCACCCAGTCCGGCACCACGTTCCGCCTCAAGGGCAAGGGCGTGCCCGGCATCGGCGGGCGCGCGCGCGGCGACCAATACGTCACCGTGTACATCGAAACGCCGCGCAACCTCACGAAGGAGCAGAAAACCGCCCTGCGCAAGTTCAGCGAGCTGCTGGGCGAGAAGAATTACGAGCAGAGCAAGAGCTTTTTCGGCAAGTTCAAGAAATGACAAGGGTTTGATCGACGATGCGTGACTTTGGCACAAGGGGCTATCAGGGCTATCGCGGGCGGCGGGGCAACGGCAGGCGCTGGATCGTCCTCGCTCTGGTGCTGATCCTGCTCGCGGCGGCAGCGTTTCTCGCCGCGCAGCGCTATATGGTCTACGATATGGACGGCTCTTATCATTTCGAGCTGCCCTGGTTCCGCCGCGACGGCGCCGTGCAGCAGACGGCGCGCCGCGGGAGGCGGCAGGAGCTCGAAATCGTCATCGAGCAGCCGCCCGCGCCCGCCGCCGTGCCGGTGCGCGCGCAGGAGCTGGACACCGCCGTGCTGCAGGGCGGCGTCGCCCGCGCGCTGGAGGCCCTGCCCGAGAACATCAACGCCGTCGCCATTCGCGTGAAAAACACGGAGGGCGACTTGCTCTATCCCTCCGCGCTGCCCGCCGCGATCGAGGCGAACGCCGTCGCGGGCAGCAGCATCGCCCGCGATTCCCTGCGCGAGCTGACCGACTCCGGCTACTATACGATCGCGCGGCTCTCCGCCCTGCACGACAGCCGCTTCTCCTTCGCGCACATGACCGACGCGGCGGTGCTGCAAAAGGCGTACAAGAACTACATCTGGTACGCGCCGGACAGCAGCTTCTATCTCGCGCCGGAGAAGGAGCTGACGCGGCAGTATCTGGCGAATATCGCCGCGGAGGTCGCCGCGCTGGGCTTCGACGAGCTGCTGTTCGACGAATTCGGCTATCCCGCGGCGGGGCGGCTGAACAACATCAAGACCGCCGACCGCGACATGACGATGGAGGAGGCGCTGATGCTGCTGGCGGACAACCTGCGCGAGACCCTGTCCGACAGCGGCGCGAAGCTCTCCCTCGTGCTGGACGAAAAGACCGTGCTCGACGGCGCGAACGCGAAGTCCGGACAGAATCTCGCCGTCCTCGCCCCCCGGTTTGACCGCATCTACGTCCCCACGACCGAGGAGAACCTGCCCGCGCTGCGCGCCGCCCTCGCGCCCTACGGCGCGGAGCTGATCCCCATTCTGCCGGCGGCGAGCGCCGAGGGCGTTTACCTGCTCCAGCCCGCCGGCTGATCCCAAACCGAAAGGAGCCTTCGCCCATGCGCCTGATCTCATGGAACGTCAACGGGCTGCGCGCCTGTCTCAACAAGGGCTTTCTCGATTTCGTCGATACCGTCGGCGCCGACGTGATCTGCCTGCAGGAGACCAAGCTCAAGGAGCACCAGATCAACTTCGAGCTGCCCGGCTACCACCGCTACTGGAACTGCGCGGACAAGGCGGGCTATTCCGGCACGGCGGTCTTCAGCAAAACGGAGCCGCTGTCCGTCGCCTTCGATTTCGGCGCGGACGTCCACCGCCACGAAGGGCGCGTCATCACCGCTGAATACCCGGACTTCTATCTGGTCTGCTGCTACACGCCCAACTCGCAGGACGAGCTGCGCCGCCTCCCCTACCGGATGCAGTGGGAGGACGACCTGCGCGCCTACCTTCTCTCCCTCGACCTCGTCAAGCCCGTCGTCTACTGCGGCGACCTGAACGTGGCGCACGAGGAGATCGACCTCAAGAACCCCAAAACGAACCACTTCAACCCCGGCTTTTCCGACGAGGAGCGCGGCAAGCTGACGGAGCTGCTGGGCGCGGGCTTTCTCGACACCTTCCGCGTGCTGCACCCCGACGCGACGGACGCCTACTCCTGGTGGAGCTACCGCGCCGCGTCGCGCGAGCGGAACGTCGGCTGGCGCATCGACTATTTCATCGTTTCCGCGCGCCTG
Organism: Oscillospiraceae bacterium; assembly: GCA_902779695.1. GTDB lineage: Bacteria > Bacillota > Clostridia > Oscillospirales > Oscillospiraceae > Hominicoprocola. Next base: position 12,082 of record CACZCL010000039.1, read on the forward strand.
CGCGAGCGCATCGAAACCGCGTCCATCCTCTCGGAGGTGACGGGCAGCGACCATTGCCCCGTCATGCTGGAGCTGAGCTGCTGAACCGCTCCGGCAGATCACGAAAGCAAAGAAACGCTCCGGCGTTTCTTTTTTTTTCACAAAAACATTTACAAATCGTATACGGCACGATATACTAATACCCGTCGTATTGCATCATACGGAAATAGAAAGTTGTATGGGGATAGAGGGAAGCACCATGAACGAGGATTTTTCACGCACGCTTGCCCTGCTGCGGCAGGAGAAGGGGATCGCGCAGCGGCAGGCGGCGCGGGAGCTCGGCATCTCGCAGGCGCTGCTGAGCCACTATGAAAACGGCGTGCGCGAGCCGGGGCTCGCGTTCGTCCGCCGCGCGTGCGACTATTACCGCGTCAGCGCCGACTATCTGCTCGGGCGCACGCTGGACCGCGACGGCGCGGTCATCAACGCGGACGAGCTGTACGACGCGAGCAACGAGAAGGGGAGCCTGCGCGGCAGCGTCGCGGCGACGCTGCAAAAAAAGCTGCTCGTCAACACGACGAGCCTGCTGTTCGAGCTGCTGGGCGGCACCGGCTCGCGCGGCGCGGTGAACGCCGCGGCGCGGTATCTGGGCGGCGCGCTGTACCAGCTTTACCGGATGCTGCACCGCGTCGCCGGCGGCAAGGACAAGTTCTTTTCCCTCGGCGGCACGGCGTTCTCGATGGACGCGGTGGACGCTGAGATGCGCCTTGCGCGCGTGTGCTTCGCGCAGGAGCTGGACGCGCTGGAGGCGGACGAGGACGCGCGGCTGCCCGCCATGGACAGCGCGGCGCTCGCGCAGGCATATCCGGGGCTGACGCAGAGCCTCACGCAGGTGCTGCACAGCACGGAGGAGGAGACGAACCGGCTGCTTGGCAGATGACCGGACGATAAGGAAGATTCCAATATGAAACAGGAAAACATCCGCAATTTCAGCATCATCGCGCACATCGACCACGGCAAGTCCACGCTCGCCGACCGGCTGCTGGAAAAGTGCAACGCGGTCAGTGCGCGCGAGATGGAGGATCAGATCCTCGACAACATGGAGCTGGAGCGCGAGCGCGGCATCACGATCAAGGCGCGCGCCGTCACGTTCGACTATGCCGCGCGGGACGGCAAAACCTACACGCTCAATCTGATCGACACGCCGGGCCACGTCGATTTCAGCTACGAGGTCTCGCGCTCGCTCGCCGCGTGCGAGGGGGCGCTGCTGGTCGTGGACGCGTCGCAGGGCATCGAGGCGCAGACGCTGGCGAACACCTATCTCGCGATGGAGCACGATCTGGAGATCCGCCCCGTCGTCAACAAGATCGACCTGCCCGCCGCCGACCCCAAGCGCGTGAAGGACGAGATCGAGAACATCCTCGCCATCCCCGCCGCGGACGCGCCGGAGATCAGCGCGAAGCTCGGCGTCAACATCGAGGCGGTGCTGGAGGACGTCGTGCGAAATCTGCCCGCGCCGCGGGGCGATCCCGCCGCGCCGCTGCGCGCGCTCATCTTCGACAGCTATTACGACAGCTACCGCGGCGTGATCGTCTATATGCGCCTGATGGACGGGACGCTCCGCCCGGGGATGCGGGTCAGGCTGATGGCGACCGGCGCGGAGTTTCAGGTCGTGGACTGCGGGCTGATGCGCCCGCTGGGACTGGAGAGCGCGCCGGAACTGCAGGCCGGACAGGTCGGCTGGTTCACCGCCAGCATCAAGGACGTGCACGACACGCAGATCGGCGACACCGTGACCGGCGCGGAAAATCCCGCCGCCGCGCCGCTGCCGGGCTACCGCAAGGCGCGCTCGATGGTCTACTGCGGCATCTACACCGAGGACGGCAGCAAGTACCCCGACCTGCGCGACGCGCTGGAAAAGCTCCAGCTCAACGACGCGTCGCTGGCCTTCGAGCCGGAAAGCTCCGTCGCGCTGGGCTTCGGCTTCCGCTGCGGTTTTCTGGGGATGCTGCACATGGAGGTCATTCAGGAGCGGCTGGAGCGCGAGTTCGACCTCGACCTCGTCACCACGCTGCCGAGCGTCATTTACGAGGTCTACAAGACCGACGGCACGATGGTCCGCGTCGACAACCCGCACAACTACCCCGACCCCGGCGTCATCGAGCACGCCGAGGAGCCCTACGTCAAGGTCACGATCGTCACGCCGCCGGACTATGTCGGCAACATCATGCCCATGTGCCAGGACCGGCGCGGCGAGTTCAAGGATATGCAGTATCTCGACACCTTCCTCGTCGAGATGCACTACGAAATGCCGCTGGGCGAGATCATCTACGATTTCTTCGACACGCTCAAGGCAAACACCAAGGGCTATGCCTCGCTGGATTACGAGCTTTCGGGCTACCGCCCCAGCGAGCTGGTGAAGGTCGATCTGCTTTTGAACGGCGACCAGGTGGACGCGCTGAGCTTCATCGCGCACAAGGACAAGGCGTATCCCCGCGCGCGCAAGCTGTGCGAAAAGCTCAAGGAGAACATCCCGCGCCAGCTGTTCGAGGTGCCGGTGCAGGCGGCGATCGGCGGGCGCGTCATCGCCCGCGAGACCGTCAAGGCAATGCGCAAGGACGTGCTCGCGAAGTGCTACGGCGGCGACATCACGCGCAAGAAGAAGCTGCTGGAAAAGCAGAAGGAAGGAAAGAAGAAGATGCGCTCGCTCGGCACGGTGCAGGTGCCCACGGAGGCGTTCCTCGCGGTGCTGAAGCTGGACGAGTGAGGCGCCCCGCCGGCTGCGCGGGACGATTTGCCTATGACGAAGGTTCCTGAGTTGAAGCCCACAAGGGGCGACGCGCTCGTCGCCGCGGCGGTGCTGCTGCTCGCGGCGGTGTGCGCCCTGCGCTTCTGGACGCCGATGGCGGCGGACGCGGGCGCGCCGGAGGTCGTGGTCGCCGTCGGCGGCGAGGAGGTCGAACGGCTGCCGCTGCGCGGCGCGGAGCGCCGGTATACGAACAACGGCTATACCGTCCATGTGGTCGTGACGGACAGCGGCGTGCGCGTGGCGGACGCGGACTGCCCGACGCGGGACTGCGTCCGCACCGGCGCGATCTCCCGCGCGGGGCAGAGCATCGTATGCCTGCCGGCGCGCATCACCGTCACGCTCGTGGGCGGCGGAGGCGGCGGCTACGACGCCGTCGCGGGATAGGGGGCGCAAATGACGACCGAACGCCTCACGCGCTGCGCCGTGCTCGCGGCGCTGGCGCTTGCCTTTTCCTATCTGGAGAGCATGTTCCCGCTGCCTCTCCCCCTGCCCGGCGTCAAGCTGGGCCTTGCGAACATCGTGACGGTGTTCGCGCTCTACGCCCTCGGCGCGGCGGAAGCGGCGGCGATCCTGCTCGTGCGCGTGCTGCTCGGGGCGATGTTCGCCGGCAACGCCACGGCGCTGCTCTATTCGCTGCTGGGCGGGTTCTCGGCGCTGCTGGCGATGCTGCTGCTCCGGCGCTGCGCGCCGCTTTCGGTCTACGGCGTCTCCGTCGGCGGCGCGGCGGCGCACAACTGCGGGCAGATCGGCGCCGCGCTGCTGCTGCTCGGCTCGGCGGCGCCGCTGGCGTATCTGCCGGCGCTGCTGCTCGTGTCGCTCTTCACCGGCGCGCTGACGGGCTTTATCGCGGCGCTGCTGTTCCGCGCGATGGCAAACACGAATCTGATGAAACCTTAGAGGAGGCTTCCCCATGGATAAAAAAGACGAGATCATCCTGCGCCAGCTCGACGTGATCCGCAGCATGTCGGAAAACAGCCTGAGCCGCATGAACGAAGACTTCTGGGGCACGCCCCGCACAAGCGCCAAGGGAGAGGGCGCGGCGGCGAAGGACGGCAAAAAAGCGCCCCCGACCGCGACCGACGGCGGCGAGGGCGCCGGGCAAAAGGAGGAGGAGCTGCCCCCGCCGGAGAAGATCGAGGATCTCAAGGCGGAGCTGGACAGCTACATCGGCCTTGCGGAGATCAAAAAAGAGGTCAACAATCTCATCAACATGGCGACGGTGTTCAAGCGCCGCCAGGCGGCGGAGCTGCCGACGACGGACTTTTCGCTGCACATGGTCTTTACCGGCAACCCCGGCACGGGCAAGACGATGATCGCGCGGCTCATGGCGCGCATCTACCGCTCGCTCGGCATTCTCTCGAAGGGGCAGCTCGTCGAGGTGGACCGCAGCGGGCTGGTGGCGGGCTACGTCGGGCAGACGGCGATCAAAACGCAGCAGCAGATCCAGAAGGCGCTCGGCGGCGTGCTGTTCATCGACGAGGCGTACGCGCTCAACGGCAAAAGCGAGAACGACTTCGGCCAGGAGGCGATCGACACGGTCCTCAAGGCGATGGAGGACCATCGCGACGACCTGGTCGTGATCGTGGCGGGCTACGACGAGCTGATGGAGCGGTTCATCCACTCGAACCCCGGGCTTGAATCGCGCTTCAACCGCTATCTCCACTTCGACGACTACACCCTCGACGAGATGATCGGCATTTTCAAGCTCCAGTGCAAGAAGGGCTGCTATCAGCTCGCCGACGGCGTGGAGGCGGAGGTGCGCGAGTTCATCGAGGAGTCGAACGACGACGGCATCACCTTCGGCAACGCCCGCGGCGTGCGCAACATCTTCGAGCAGATCCTCACCGCGCAGGCGAACCGCCTCGCCGCGATGGAGGCTTTCACGAAGGAGGATCTCATGACCATCACCGCGGAGGACGTGTTTCACGCAAGAGGGATGGATTACGACGCCCCGCTGCCGGCGGCAGAGGAAGGGGCGCCGTAATCGAGGCAGCGCCCCGCTTGCCGCGACCGAAGGGAAGCGGAAAGCGGTTGGCGCAACGGTGCAAAACGACGCCCCGCTGCCGGCGGCAGAGGAAGGGGCGCCGTAATCGAGGCAGCGCCCCGCTTGCCGCTGCCGCCGCGGGAGCGCGTCCTGACACCGTTTCTTCCTTTTGTCTTGCCAAAAGGAAGAAATGGTTTCAGACTTCCGTAGAAGGAAAAAACGCCCGCGTTCACGCCACGCCGTGCCGGCGTTTCCGGCGCTTCCGTTCGAGGCGGCAAGCCCCGCGTTCCGCTGCCGCTGCGCTTTCTGCGATCGGAACGGCGCACCCCGCTCCCGCCGCGCCTGCTGCGGAAGCAGAACGCGGCGGCGAGACGAAAGCTGCCTCCCGTCAGCCGCCCAAAGGAGCGGTAACGCCGACAGCAGCCTTGCGTCTCGCGCCCAAGGCGTCGCCGAGGCGAACGGCTGCCTCCCGCCTTGCGCCCAAGGCAGCGGCGAGCGAAAATACCGGTGTAGAGTATCGACGGTATCCCGCCGCGAAACGCGGCGCTGCGCTGCCATTTCGCAGACAGGGCAAAATAAGAAGCCCAAGCCCAAAAAGGGAATTCTTAAAACCGCAGGTTTTAAGCGCGTTTTTGGTTCCTTTTTGCGCGTGCAAAAAGGAACCCGCGCCGGAGCGCGGAACGTCCCCCCCGCGCCCGTCAGGGCGCAAAAAGAGGAGCTTGCCATGTGGAAAAACGCCATCCTCGACCTTTTCTTCCCGCCGCGGTGCGCCATTTGCGCAAGGGTCGGCGTACACGGCGTCTGCGCCGCCTGCGCGCAGACGCTGCCGCGCGCGGAAAAGCCCCTGCGCGAAGAGCCGCCCTTCGGACGCTGCGCCGCGCCGCTGCGGTACGAGGGCGCCGTGCGGGAGGCGCTGCTGCGCTTCAAGTTCCGCGGCGCGCGCAGCGCGGCGGAGGGCTTCGGCCAGCTTTTGGCGCAGTGCGCGGCGGAGGAGCTGGGCGGCGAATTCGACGTGGTGACCTGGGTGCCGGTCTCGGCGGCGCGGCGGAAACGGCGCGGCTACGACCAGTCGTACCTGCTCGCCCGCGCGGCGGCGCGCGCCTGGGGGATCGAACCGGCGGAGCTTCTGCGCAAGACGCGGGACAATCCGCCGCAGTCGTCGCTCTCCGGCGCGGCCGAGCGGCGCGGCAACGTCGCCGGCGTCTACGCCGCGGCGGACCTCGCGCGGATCGAAAACGCGCGCATCCTGCTCGTCGACGACATCGTGACCACCGGCGCGACGCTCGGCGAATGCGTCCGCGTTTTGAAGGACGCGCGCTCGCAAAGCGTCGTTTGCGCCTGCGTCGCCTCGGCAACGGAGGCGACGCACAAAGAACGGTAGTTTTTGACGGAAGGCTTTGGACGAGATAGAAAGCGGATTTGCCACAAATACTATTGCAAACTGCCGGTTGAGTCGGTATAATGGGAACGATTGGAAAAGAAACCACAATCTTGTGTCGCAATAAGAGGTAGTACAATGGCTCTGGGAAAAGATATCGGTATCGACCTCGGTACCGCTTCTGTTTTGATCTACGTCAAGGGCAAGGGCATCGTGCTCAACGAGCCGTCGGTGGTCGCCATTGACAAAAACAGCGGGAAGCTGCTCAAGGTCGGCGCGGACGCGCAGGCAATGCTGGGCCGCACGCCGGGCAACATCATCGCGATCCGCCCGCTGCGCGAGGGCGTGATCTCCGACTACGAGGTGACGGAGCGGATGCTCAAGGAGTTCATCCACAAGGTCGCCGGGTTCCAGTTCTTCAAGCCGCGCATCATCATCTGCGTGCCCTCCGGCATCACCGAGGTCGAGGAGCGCGCGGTCATCGACGCCGGCATCCAGGCGGGCGCGCGCCGCGTGTATCTGATCGAGGAGCCGGTGGCTGCTGCGATCGGCGCGGGCATCGACATCACGCTGCCCGACGGCAACTTCGTCATCGACATCGGCGGCGGCACGACCGACATCGCGGTCATCTCCCTCTCCGGCGTGGTGGAGAGCGCGTCGATCAAGGTCGCGGGCGACCAGTTCAACGAGGCGGTCATCAAATATATGCGCCGCACGCACAACCTGCTCATCGGCGAGCGCACGGCGGAGGATATGAAAATGAACATCGGCTGCGTCTTCCCGCCCGAGGAGGAGACCACGATGGAGGTCAAGGGCCGCTGCCTGCTCACCGGGCTTCCCAAGCTCGTCACCGTCACCTCCACCGAGATGATGGACGCCTTCGAGGAGCCGGTGGAGCGCATCATGGAGGCGGTGCATCAGGTGCTGGAGCGCACGCCGCCCGAACTGGTGGCGGACATCTCGACCAACGGCATCGTGATGACCGGCGGCGGAAGCCTCGTCAACGGCTTCGACAAGCTGGTCACCGCGCGCACCGGCATCCCGACCGTCGTCGCCGAGGACGCGATCCAGTGCGTCGCCAAGGGCACCGGCAAGAGCCTGGAGAGCGTGGGCGACATGCAGGACGGCACGATGAACCTTTCCCGCAGGAAGCAGATCAACTGAATTTTTTGCGAAACAGCGAAAGAGCCGCGCGATCGCGCGGCTCTTTTCTGCGTTTCCGTCCGGTGCGCGGCGGCGCCGCCCTACACCTCCGCCCTGCCCTCCGGCAGATACAGCGCCAGCACGCCCGCGTCGTCAGCCGTGCCCTTGTGCTCGTAGCTGTCGGCGAGGATCGCGGAGACAAGCTGCTGCGGGTTCTCGCCCTCCCACTCCGCCAGCAGGCCCTCCAGCCAGCCGTCGTCCGTGCCGTCGGCGACGCCGTCCGTCACCATGACGAAAAAGCTGCCCGCCTCCAGCCGGAGCTGCGTCGTCTCCGGCGGCAGCGCGTCCTCCGCGAGCCCCGCCGGCAGGCTGGAGCAGCCCACCCGCAGCACGCGCGCGCCGCGCTTGACGTAGGACGGCGCCGCGCCGTATTTATACAGCCGCCCCTCGCCGGTTTTGAGCGAGAGCGTCAGCAGATCGACGGTCGTGAAGCTGTCGGAAAGCTCCGCGCGCAGGTTCAGCGCGCTGTTGAGCGTACGCAGCGCGGGCGGCGCGTCGACCCCCGCGCGCAGGAAGCGCTCCAGAAGCCGCACCGCCAGCGTGGATTCGTAGCGCGCCTCCTCGCCGCTGCCCATGCCGTCGGACAGCAGCAGGCACAGCTCGCCCTCGCCGGTCTCGAACGCGCTGGCGCAGTCGCCGCTGACGCGCTCGCCTGCGCGCGGGCGCAGCATCATGCCGACCTGATAGGCAAGCGCCGGCGCGGCGGCGTTCACCGCGGGCGCCGCCTCCCGCGCCGCTTCCTCCCGCGCCGCCGCCTGTGACAAAAGCTCCGAAAGCCGGGCGTACTGCCCCGCCGAGCGCGAGAGCGAGGCGTCGAGCCGCGCGCGATACTGCCGCCGCAGCAAAAAGGCGTGCGCCTCGGCGTTCACCGCGGCGAGAAAATCCGGAAAGCGGATGCAGCGGTCGACGAAGTAGGACGGGAAATCCTCGCCCCGCCCCCGTCCGTTGCGCAGCAGCGCCGCCGTCGCGTCGTTGAGCGCGTTGTACGTCCTGCCGTATTCCTTCTCCCAGCAGACGCCGCGCACCTCGCAGTCGCGGCACACCGCCTCCGCCGCGCGGTCAAAGATGATCGCGGGGTTCTCCTCCGGCGCCGGCGGCGCGTTGGCGACGCTCAAATACATCTCGCGCAGCGCGCCCGCCGTCTCCGAGAGCAGGCTTGGCGGCCGCGCCGTCTCCGCCCCCTCCGCGCCGCCGCCCTCGTGGAGCGCGCGCAGCACGCCCGTCGGCAGCAGCAAAAACACAAGCGTTCCCGCAAGCCCCTCGTACAGCAGCACCAGCCCCGCCTCCGCGCCCAGCGGCATGGCAAACACCGCCGTGGCGAGCGCGAAGACGCCCGCGGCGCGCACGCGGCTCCCCTGCCGCAGCAGATTGGTCAAAAGCGCGCCGAAGCCGTAGCACGCCGTATGCAAAAACGCCGCGCCGGAGGAGGCGAGGTCCATCGCAAGTCCGATGCACAGCGCGGCGGCGAGCGCCGCCGACAGCTCGCGGTCGAACGCGAGCAGCAGCACCGTCAAAACCGCCGCGATGCGCCCCGGCGCAAAGCCGTTTTGAAACTGCGCCGAGGCGAGCGAGGTCAGCACGCCGAGCAGCAGCACCAGCGCCGCCGCGGGATGCTCGCGCCGCGCGTCCGGCGAGGCGAGCAGCACTCTGCCGCAGGCGGCGAACAGCGCCGCGATCAGGATCGAGACCGCGCAGTACGCCGCCTCCGCCGCGCTGCCCGAGCGCGCGACGTAGATCGCCTCGACGGCGAGCATCATCGCCGCCGTCAGCACCGGCGCAAACGCGCTTTTTGCATACGCCTTCAGCTCGCAGAAGGCGTTGTTCGCCGTAAAGATCAGCACGCAGCACGCGCTCGTGCGCAGCGCGTGGGGAAAATCGAGCAGCGCCAGCGCGCCGAGCCCCGCGCCGACGAGCGCGGCAAGCCCCTCCCAGCCGGGGCCGGACGCCGCCACGGCGCCGACGGCGAAGGGCGCGTAGCCCCCGAAGATCTGCGCGCCGGAGAGCAGCGCGGCGAGCAGCCCCCGCGCAAGGCAGGCGAGCGCCCTCTCCAGCGCCCGGCGCGAAAACACGGATTCCTGTTTCACGGCTTGTCCACCTCCTGTTTTCCCCATTGTATCGGGCGGACGCCGCGGTTTCGGTCGGGAAATGGAGCGGTATGCCGCCGATAGGGAAAAGGGGCGCGGTTCCCATCGAACCGCGCCCCTTGCGCCGTGTATTCCGTTTTTCCGCGCCGCCGCCAAACGGGACGGCGGCTCCGGCGGAAGCCTACTCCTCCCGCGCCGCCGCGATGTCCCGCTCGATCTGGCGGTGCAGCGCCGCCATGGAGTCGAATTTCCGCTCCTCGCGCAGATAGCGCAGAAATTCGATCCGCAGCTCCTTTTCGTACAGATCGCCGTGGAAATCGACCAGATAGGTCTCGATCGTCACGCTGTCGTCGTCCGTGATCGTCGGGCGGATGCCGACGTTCGTCACGCCCGGACAGGCGCTGCCGTCCGGCAGGCGCACCCGCACGGCGTAAACGCCGAAGCGCGGCAGAGCGCGCCAGGGCTCCGGCATGAGGTTCACCGTCGGGAACAGCGCCTCCGTTCCCAGGTGCTTGCCGTGCTTCACCGTGCCCGTCAGCGCGTAGGGATGCCCCAGAAACGAAGCGGCGCGCTCCATATCGCCCGCCTCCGTCAGCGCGCGGATGTGCGTGGAGCTGACCGTCACGCCGTCCAGCGTCACCTTGGGGATCACGTCGCAGCCGAGGCCGTTTGCCGCGCACCAGCCGCGCAGCGCCTCGGGCGTCCCCTCGCCGCGGTAGCCGAAGCGGTGGTCGTGCCCCGCGACGAGGTGGCAGGCGTGGTATTGCCCGACGAGCAGCGTTTCCAGAAACGCCCGCCAGGGCATCGTCATCATCCGCCGGTCAAAGGGGCGGACGATCGTCCGTTCAATGCCGTACAGCTCCCGGATCAGCGCGCGCCGCTCGTCCACGCTCGTGAGCAGCGGCACGCGCTCGCCCGTCACGAATTCCCGCGGCGCGCGGTCAAAGGTGAACGCCGCCGGCTCGGCGCCCAGCTCCCGCGCCCGTTCCGCGGCGCGGCGCAGCAGCGCGCCGTGACCGATATGCACCCCGTCGAAAAAGCCCAGGGCGATGACTGTTTTTTCTGCCATAACTCAATTCCTATGCGCTGAAAAAATTTCGGATCGACGTAAGGACGCCGCCCTCGCAGCGCGAGAGCGCGAGAAACGTCCCGTCGCAGCCGTAGACGCGATAGATCCCGTCCCCGGCGGCGCCGGCGCGGATCGGGTTCCCGCAGCGGCAGCGGCGCTCCGTCTCCGCGTCGCCCAGGTGATACGCCGGATAGCGGGGAAACAGGCTGTCCACGCCGCGCAGCGCCGCCGCGCCCCGCGCGAGCGCCTCCTCCAGCGGCACGGCATCCGAGAGCGAAAAGCCCGCCGCCGCGGTGCGCGTGAGCGCGCTCATCGCGCCGCCGCAGCCCAGCGCCGCGCCGACGTCGTGGCAAAGCGTGCGGATGTACGTCCCCTTCGAGCAGACGACGCGCAGGCGCCACTCCTCCGGCGCGATGCGCTCCAGCAGCTCCAGCGCAAAGATTGTCACCGGGCGCGGCGCGCGCTCGACCTCGACGCCCGCGCGCGCCAGCTCGTAGAGCTTTTTCCCGCCGCGCTTGACGGCGGAATACATCGGGGGGATCTGCGTCTGCTCCCCCGTGAAGCGGGCGAGCGCGGCGCGCAGCGCCGCCTCCGTCACATCGTCGGCGCGCGCCGTGCGCAGCACGGTCCCCGTGGTGTCCTGCGTGTCGGTGACGACGCCGAGGCGCAGCGCGGCGCGGTATTCCTTCCGCCCATCCTCCGCGAAGCGCACCGCCTTCGTCGCCTGCCCGACGAACACGGGCAGCACGCCCGTCGCCATCGGGTCCAGCGTTCCCGCGTGGCCGACGCGCTTTTCCCGGAGCGCGCCGCGCAGCTTTGCGCACACGTCCATGCTCGTCCAGCCCTGCGGCTTGTCGATGACGACGATCCCGTCAGGCATCGCCCGCCGCCTCCAGCACGGCGTCGACGATCGCCCGCTTCGCCGCCTCGCCGTCCATGCCCTCGATCACGCAGCCCGAGGCGGCGCGGTGCCCGCCGCCGCCGAATTTTTTGCAGACCTCCGTCGCGTTGACGCGCGCGCCGCTGCGCAGGCTGATCTTCCACGCGCCGTCTGGCTGCTCGCGCATGGTGATGGAGCAGTCCGTCCCCTCGACCTGTCCGCCGAGGGCGGCAAGGTCCTCCATATCGTCCTCGCGCAGCGCCAGCTCCCGGCGCAGCGCCTGCGGCACCTGCACGACGACGACGCGCCCGCCGTCGAAAAACTCCATGTCGCGCAGCAGCCGCCCCTCCAGCGCGAGGCGCTTTTTCGACTTGGTGCGGAAGTGGCGCTTGTTCACGGCGCGGCAGTCGATGCCCGTTTCCATCAGCGCCGCGGCGACGCGGTGCGTGTTCGCGGTCACGTTCGAATAGACGAAGCAGCCCGTGTCCGTCGCCACCGCCACATAGAGCGGCAGCGCGACCGCCGGCGTCAGCTGCCCCAGCGCGAGCGCGACCTCGTAGAGGATCTCGCCGCAGGCGGCGCATTCGGGGCGCACGCAGCAGCGCGCGGCAAAGCCCTCATAGCTGGGATGATGGTCGATGGCAAGGTCCACCCGCTCGCGCAGCGGCTCCGCGTTTTTCGGGAACAGGTTCCGCGCCGCCAGATCGACGGACACCACCGTGTCCCACGCGTAGCCCTCCGCCGCCCACAGCCCCTCCAGATAGGGCGCGTAGCTCTCCGTGACCTCCTCGTTCGGCAGCAGCGCCGCTGTTTTGCCGGCGCCGCGCAGCATGAGCGCCAGCGCCGCCGCGCAGCCGAGCGTGTCGCCGTCCGGGCGCTTGTGCGTCAGGATCAGATAGTTGTCATGGGCGCGGAGGAATTCCGCGACTTCGGCACTGCTCAGCATTCAGTCCTCCTCCGTGCCGTCGGCGGCGCCGCCGTTTTCGGGATTCGCCGGCTTGACGACCGTGGGGTCGCGCAGCATCGCGAGGATGCGCGCGCCGTACTCGATGGAGTCGTCCGCGGCGAATTGCAGCTCCGGCGTATAGCGCAGCTGCACCGCCGCGCCCAGCTCCCGGCGCAGCCAGCCCGCCGCGCTCTTGAGCCCGCGCAGCACGTCCTTTTCCTGCGCCTTGTCCAGCACGCTGACGAACACGCGGGCGTATCGCAGGTCGCTCGTCGTGTCCACGCGGGTGATCGTGACCATGCCGCCCTGCACGCGCGGGTCCTTCACGCCGCGCAGCAGGCTGCTGAGCTCTTTTTGTATTTCTTCGTTGATGCGGTTGATTCGGTTCTTCGCCATAGTCCGCCTCCTTTTCGGGCGTAGTCAAAAAGGGCGGGCGTTTGCGCCCGCCCCGTATCCTGTCTGTTATTGCTCGATCTGCTCCATCACGAACGCCTCCACCACGTCGCCGAGCTTGACGTCGTTGTATTTCTCGAAGCTCAGGCCGCACTCGTAGCCGGAGGCGACCTCCCTGACCGCGTCCTTGAAGCGCTGGAGCGAGGCAAGCTGCCCCTCGTGGACCACGATGCCGTCCCGCACGATGCGCACCTCGCTGCCGCGCTGCATCTTGCCGTCCGTAACGTAGCAGCCCGCCACCGTGCCGACGCTGGAGACCTTGTAGGTCTGGCGCACCTCGGCGTGGCCGATGACGTTCTCGCGGAACTTCGGGGCAAGCATACCCTTCATCGCCGCCTCGATCTCGTCGATGGCGTCGTAAATCACGCGGTACATCCGCATATCGACGTGCATCCGCTTCGCGCTCTCCGCCGCCACGGCGTCCGGACGCACGTTGAAGCCGACGATGATCGCGCCGGAGGTGGACGCCAGCATGACGTCGCTTTCGTTGATCGCGCCCACCGCGCCGTGGATGACGCGCACGCGCACCTCGTCGTTGGAGAGCTTTTCGATGGAGCTCTTGACCGCCTCCACCGAGCCCTGCACGTCCGCCTTGACGATGATGTTGAGGTTCTTCATCTCGCCCGCCTGGATCTGGCTGAACAGATCCTCCAGCGAGACCTTGGAGACCGGGCCGCTCGCCTTGAGCTTTTCCTCCTCCTTGCGCTGCTCCACCAGCTCGCGGGCAAGGCGCTCGTCCGCGACGGCGTTGAACGTCGCGCCGGCGCCCGGTACGTCGCCGAGGCCGGTGATCTCCACCGGCACGGAGGGGCCCGCCTCGGTCATACGCTGGCCCTTGTCGCCCACCATCGCGCGCACGCGGCCGACCGCCGTGCCCGCAATGATCAGGTCGCCCTGGCGCAGCGTACCGTTCTGGACGAGCAGCGTCGCGATCGGGCCGCGGCCCTTGTCCAGCCGCGCCTCGATGACGGTGCCGCTGGCGGCGCGGTTGGGGTTCGCCTTCAGCTCGCCGACCTCCGCGGTCAACGCCACCATTTCCAGCAGGTTGTCCACGCCCATGCCGGTCTTGGCGGAGATCGGGCAGACGATGGTCTGGCCGCCCCAGTCCTCGGCAAGCAGGTCGTATTCGGTGAGCTGCTGCTTGATGCGCTCGGGGTTCGCGTCCGCCTTATCCATCTTGTTGATGGCGACGATGATCGGGATGCCCGCCGCCTTGGCGTGGTTGATCGACTCGACGGTCTGCGGCATGATGCCGTCCTCCGCCGCGACAACGAGGATCGCGATATCCGTCACCATCGCGCCGCGGGCGCGCATGGAGGTGAACGCCTCGTGGCCCGGGGTGTCGAGGAAGGTGATGGGCTTTCCCTTGATCTGCACCTGATAGGCGCCGATGTGCTGCGTGATGCCGCCCGCCTCGCCGGAGGCGACGTGGGCGTGGCGGATATAGTCCAGCAGCGAGGTCTTGCCGTGGTCGACGTGGCCCATGACCACGACGACGGGCGCGCGGAGCTGCAGCTCCTCCTCGGTGTCCTGATGGTCGTCGATCAGCTTTTCCTCGATCGTGACGACGACCTCCTTCTCGACCTTGCAGCCGAGCTCCTCCGCCACGAACGAGGCGGTGTCGAAATCGATCATCTGGGACAGCGACGCCATCACGCCGTTTTTCACGAGGCACTTCACGACCTCCGCGCCCGTCTTCTTCATGCGCGCGGCAAGCTCCTGCACGCTGATCTCGTCGGGGATCTTGACCGTGACCGGCGTCTTTTTCAGCGCCTCCAGCTGAAGCCGGCGCATCCGCGCCGCCTCCTCCTGCCTGCGCTTGTTGGAAAAAGACGGCTGGCTGCCGCGGCCCTTGTTCTTTCCGGCGTTGCGGAACTTCTCCTTGTTGCCGTTCTGTTCCGCGCGGCGCCCGCCGCCGCCCGAGCGGTCCGCCATATCCTGAAGCTTTTCGTCGTATTTGTCGAGGTTGACGTTCGCCGCCTTGCGCGTGTCGACGACCTTCTTCTCCGGCACGCGGGAAACGGGCTGCGCGCTCTTTTCCTTCTTCTCCGCCGGAGCCTGCGCGTTCGCCGCGCCGTCCGCCGGCGCCGCCTTCGCCGCGCTTTCCGCGGCGCTCTGGGCGCTCTTGCCGCTCTCCTCCTTCTTCTCCTGATAGGTGTCGGCGAAGATGGTGGCGATCTCCACCTGGTTCTTCTGCGTCAGGTACTCGAACAGGATCGAAAGCTCGCGCTCATTCAGCACCTGAGAGGACCCCTTCACCGTGTCCGTATAGGTCTTGAGGATACCGACGATATCCTTGCTGCTCACGCCGAGATCCTTTGCGAGCACGGACACCTTGTTCTTGTTTTGTACTGCTGTAGCCATAAAACACCTCCAGATGCGATTGCAAGGGTCAGATCCCTTTGCGGCGTCCGCGCCGCGAATTTTTCTCCGGCGGCTGCCGCCCCTTCTTGCGCTGCGCGGCGCGCGCCGCCTTCACGGAAAGCCGCTCGGCAAGCGCGCCGTAGCGCGCGCCGTCGACCGCCGCGAGCCGCTCGCCCACCGCC
>CACZCL010000039.1:27440-41487 GCA_902779695.1 Oscillospiraceae bacterium
CGACCGCCGCGAGCCGCTCGCCCACCGCCGCGGCAAAGCCGATGTCGGTCACGGCGAGCATCGCGCAGGACGCGCGTCCCACCGCGCGCCCCAGCTCCTCCCGGGTCGCCGGCAGCGCCGCGCACAGGCAGGCGCCCTCCTCCGCGAAGCGCCGCGCGCGCTTCACGCTGTTCTCCGCCGCGTCGCCCGCGAGCAGGATCAGCCGCGCGTCGTGCGCCCGCGCCGCCGTGCCGACGGACTCCTCGCCCGCCTCGATCCGCCCCGCCTTCTTCGCGAGGCCCAGCAGGGAAAGCACCCTATTCACCGCGCGCCATCTCCTGCTCCAGCGCGTCGTAGACCTCCGGCGGGATCGGCGCGGCGAACGCCCGCTCCAGCGCCCGGGACCTGCGCGCCTTTTTCAAGCACGCCGCGTCGGGGCAGACGTAAGCGCCGCGCCCCGGCTTTTTGCCGCGGAAATCGAGGGAGATCTCGCCCTCCGGCGAGCGCACGACGCGGATCAGCGCCCGCTTTTCCTTCATCTCACGGCAGCCGAGGCATTGCCGCTGCGGTATTTTTTTCGGCTTCTGCATGGCTGCCTCCCCGTCCGGCTGTCCGCGCGGTCACTCCCCGTCCGTGCTCTTCGCTTCGGCGGCGGCCTCCGCCGCCTCCTCCGCAGAGCCGCGGAACGACTCGGGCTTGATGTCGATCTTATAGCCGACCAGACGCGCCGCGAGGCGCGCGTTCTGCCCCTCCTTGCCGATGGCGAGGGAGAGCTGGTCGTCCGGCACGATGACGCGGCACGCCTTGCCCTCGTCCGCCATCCACACGTCCGTCACGTCCGCCGGCGCCAGCGCCGCCGCGATATACTCCTCGGGCGCTTCGCTGTATTTGATGATGTCGATCTTCTCGCCGCGCAGCTCGTTGACAATGCTGTTCACACGCGCGCCGTGCTGGCCGACGCAGGCGCCGATGGGATCGACGTTGGGATCGTTGCTCCACACCGCCATTTTCGTGCGGCTGCCCGCCTCGCGGGCGATGCTGCGGATCTCGACGACGCCGTCCGCGATCTCGGGCACCTCCAGTTCGAACAGGCGCTTGACCAGCCCCGGATGCGTGCGCGAGATGATGACCTGCGGCCCGCGGGAGGCGCGGCGCACGTCGACCAGATAGACCTTCACGCGCTGGCCCTCCGTCAGCGTTTCGCCCCGCACCTGCTCCCCGGCGGCAAGCACCGCGTCGGTCGCCTCCGTCCCGTTGCCGATGCGGACGGCGGCGTTGCCGGTGCGCGGGTCGATGCGCTGCACGATGCCGGTGAGGATCTCGTGGGTCTTTGCGTTGTACTCGTCGTAGACCATGCCGGTCTCCGCCTCGCGCAGGCCCTGGATGATGACCTGCTTGCCGTTCCCGGCGGCGATGCGCCCGAACTCCACGTTGTCCACGGGGAGGTTGACGATATCCCCGACGGCGTACTTCGCGGAGATCGCCTTCGCCTCCTCGGGGGAAAGCTGGGCGTTGGGGTCCTCGACCTCCTCCACGACCTCCTTCTGCACGTACATCTTCAGCTCGCGCTTCGCCTCGTTCACGTCGACGAACACGTTCTCCACGCCGGGATGGTCCTTCTTGTAGGCGGTGGTGAGCGCCTGCACGATCTTGTCCATCATAAAGCTCTGGGAGATGCCGCGCTCCTTCTCCAGCATCGCGAGCGCGGCGAAGATTTCATCACACTTCATTTTACGAACAGCTCCTCTAATACAATACCGATCCGATCAGATCCACAAATTGGATACCACGTTAAAATTCCACGCGCAGGCGCACCAGCGCGACCTCCTCCTTTTCAAAGCGGAGCGTTTCCGCCCCAACCGTCAGCGTCACCGCGCCGCCGTCATAGCCCGCGAGCGTGCCCGCGAACTCCTTGCGCCCGTCGCGCGGCTTGTAGGTCTTGAGCGTGACGGGCGAGCCCATGAACCGCTCGAAGTCGCCCGGGCGCTTGAGCGCCCGCTCCGCACCGGCGGAGCCGACCTCGAAAATATAGCTCTGCTCGATGGGGTCCGCCTCGTCCAGCAGGTCGCTGACGCGGCGGGAGATCGCCTCGCAGTCGAGGATGTCGACGCCGCCGTCCTTGTCGATGAAAAGCCGCAGATACCACTGCCCCGCCTCGCGCACGTATTCGACGTCCCAAAGCGAGCAGCCGTTCTCCGTGACGACCGGCTCCGCCAGCTCCCATACGATTTCCGTGATTTTTTTCATAAGCACTCCCAAACAGGAAAGGAAGCGGCGCGGCTCTTTCTTTTGGAAAAATTCGATTTTTCCAAAAGAAAGAGCGGACCGAAGCCCACTCTTTCCTTACCTACTCCGCCAATATATCATAAGTATATGCGGATTGCAAGCATTTTTTACGGAAATTTCCGCCGGGAACCCCGATTATTGCGAAAGCAGGTCGCCGAAAGGCGGCAGTACGGAGCCGACGCCCGGCGCGCACTGCGGAAGCGCGCCGTCGAGGACGAAGGTCCTGACCGTCTTCACCGTGCCCGTCGTGCTCACCGCGCCCGTTTCGGCGTTGACAAGCTTGACAAGCTCCGCGGGCAGATACACCGCGTAGCGCAGGGAGTTCCACGCCTCCGCGTTGTCGATCAGCGCGCCGGGGCAGGCGTAGAGCATCCGCCCGTCCGCGCCTTTCTGCTTATACGTCGCGGTCACGGTCACTGCGCCCGGCTTCGTCAAATCGGCGGCTTTGCCGGTGGCGGGATCTGTGTAGCTCAGGTCATAGTCCAGCGGATCCAGCAGAACGGGAGAACCCGGATACTGCGCAATGATGTAGAGGTTCTCAAACGCCGGGTCTTTTCCCGTCTCGGCGGCAAGATTGTCAGCGAGGCTGTAAATCGTCAGCGATTGCGGCGTATAATTTTCAAAAACGCGGAATTTTGAAGTCGCGTTTCCTACCGGCAGCGCCTTTGAGCCGTTGTGGACCCACCGATAAACACCGAGCGAGTCGTCAATCGCGTTATCCTCCAATTCAGTGCTGCGATTGGGAATATGCACCGTCTTGAGATAGTAACAATAATTGCTGAAGGACCATGCAAGGACCTTCTCCGCGCTGTACGCCACACAGTAAAAGTCGCGGTCGGCTGCGGGCGGGTAGCACATCAGTTTTTTGAATTCTTTATCGTAAAGCACGCCCCAGTAATCGCTGGCATAGTTCTCATTGGCCTCGTCCACGGCAAACTCGGCAATGAGCGCACAGCCGTAAAACGCACGGTCTCCGATCGTTTTGACGTGCGGCAGGATATTGACGATCCCGCGTTCCGCCCGGTTTACGCCATCCGCCCTTGCCGGCAGGCTCGCCGACAGGCCCATATCGAGCTGTCTCAGCGCCGTGCACATGGAAAAGCATCGGTACGGTATATTTGTGATAGAGCGCCCGAGGGTGATCTTTTCGATGTTTCCGCATTTTCGGAACGCTTCGTCGCGCAGCACACCCCCGGCGATCGTTACCTCCTTGAGCGTGGCGGGAATATAATCCCCGCCGGGATTTTCGCTGCTTCCGTTCGCTTTATTGCCGTCACCCGTAACGAACAGCGCGGAAAGGTAGCTCCCCGTGCTGCGCGAGCTGCCAAGGTAAGGCAGCCGCAGTGTTTGTATGGACTTGCAGTTCACGGCCGCATCGCGCGGGCGGGATAAAAAACGCGCCCGGCCGAATCGGTCGGGCGCGCCTGACATGGCTGCGAAAGCGCGATTTACTCCTCGTCTTTGATCGCGGCCTGCGCGGCGGCGAGGCGGGCGATGGGGACGCGGAACGGCGAGCAGGAAACGTAGTCGAGGCCCACCTTGTGGAAGAACTCGATGGACGAGGGATCGCCGCCGTGCTCGCCGCAGATGCCGAGGTGCAGCTGCGGGTTCGCGGCGCGGCCCAGCTCCGCCGCCATCTTGACCAGCTTGCCCACGCCGGTCTGGTCCAGCTTGCCGAACGGGTCGAACTCATAGATCTTGCGCTCGTAGTAGGCGTTGAGGAACTTGTTCGCGTCGTCGCGGCTGAAGCCGAAGGTCATCTGCGTGAGGTCGTTGGTGCCGAAGGAGAAGAAGTCCGCCTCCTTGGCGATGTCGTCCGCGGTGAGCGCCGCGCGCGGGATCTCGATCATGGTGCCGACCTTGTACTTCATGTCGGACTGCATATTGCTGATGATCTCGTCGGCGACCTTGACGACGACGTCCTTGACGTACTTGAGCTCCTTGACCTCGCCGACGAGCGGGATCATGATCTCGGGCACGATGTCCCAGCCGGGATGGCGGGCGCGGACGTTCAGCGCCGCCTTGATGACCGCGCGGGTCTGCATCGCGGCGATCTCGGGATAGGTGACGGCGAGGCGGCAGCCGCGGTGGCCCATCATCGGGTTGAACTCATGCAGCTTCGAGATGATCGCGCGGATCTCGCTGCCGCTCTTGTCCATGTCCCACGCCAGCTCCTTGATGTCCTCCTCCTCGGTGGGCAGGAACTCGTGCAGCGGGGGATCGAGGAAGCGGATCGTCATGGGCTTTCCCTCCAGGGCGACGTACATCGCCTCGAAGTCGCTCTGCTGCATCGGCTCCAGACGCTCCAGCGCCTTCTCGCGCTGCTCGGTGGTGTCGGCGCAGATCATCTCGCGGATGGCGGGGATGCGGTCCTCGGCGAAGAACATATGCTCGGTGCGGCAAAGGCCGATGCCCTCGGCGCCGAACTTCATCGCCTGCGCGGCGTCGATCGGGTTGTCCGCGTTCGTGCGCACGCCCAGCCTGCGGAACTTGTCCGCCCAGCCCATCACGCGGCCGAACTCGCCGCCGATGCTGGCGTCCACCGTCGGGATCGCGCCGTCGTAGATGTTGCCGGTGGAGCCGTCGATGGAGATATAGTCGCCCTCGTTGTAGGTCTTGCGGGAGAGGCGGAACTTCTTGTTCTCCTCGTCCATCTTGATGTCGCCGCAGCCGGAGACGCAGCACTTGCCCATGCCGCGCGCCACGACCGCCGCGTGGGAGGTCATGCCGCCGCGCACGGTCAGGATGCCCTGCGCCGCCTTCATGCCCTCGATATCCTCCGGGGAGGTCTCCAGACGCACCAGCACGACATTCTCGCCGCGCTCCGCCCATTCCTTGGCGTCCTCGGCGGTGAAGACGATCTTGCCGCAGGCGGCGCCCGGCGAGGCGCCGAGGCCCTTGCCGATGGGCGCGGTCTTCTTGAGCGCCTCGGCGCTGAACTGCGGATGCAGCAGCGAGTCGAGCGCGCGCGGCTCGATCATGGCGACCGCCTTCTTCTCGTCGATCATGCCCTCGTCCACGAGGTCGCAGGCGATCTTGAGGGCGGCGGCGGGGGTGCGCTTGCCGTTGCGGCACTGGAGCATATAGAGCTTCGCGTTCTCAACGGTGAACTCCATATCCTGCATATCGCGGTAATGCTCCTCCAGGTTGGCGCAGATCTGCTCGAACTGCGCGAACGCCTCGGGGAACTTCTCCGCCATTTCGGAGATCGGCATCGGGGTGCGCACGCCGGCGACGACGTCCTCGCCCTGCGCGTTGGTCAAAAACTCGCCGAAGAGCTTCTTCTCGCCGGTGGCGGGGTTGCGCGTGAAGGCAACGCCCGTGCCGGAGTTGTCGTTCAGGTTGCCGAACACCATCGGCATGACGTTGACGGCGGTGCCCCAGGAATAGGGGATGTCGTTGTCGCGGCGATAGACGTTGGCGCGGGGGTTGTCCCACGAGCGGAACACCGCCTTGATCGCCTCGTTGAGCTGCACCTTCGGGTCGGAGGGGAAGTCGCTGCCGATCTGGTGCTTGTACTCCGCCTTGAACTGCTCGGCAAGCTCCTTGAGGTCGGCGGCGGTCAGCTCCACGTCGTAGGTGACGCCCTTCTTGGTCTTCATATGGTCGATAAGCTGCTCGAAATACTTCTTGCCGACCTCCATGACCACGTCGGAGAACATCTGGATGAAGCGGCGGTAGGAGTCGTAGACAAAGCGCTCGAACTCCGGCGTGGGGTTCGCCTTGATCATCGCCGCCACGACGTCGTCGTTGAGGCCGAGGTTGAGGATCGTGTCCATCATGCCGGGCATCGAGGCGCGGGCGCCGGAGCGCACGGAGACCAGCAGCGGGTTCTTGAGGTCGCCGAACTTCTTGCCGTTGATCTTCTCCATCTTGGCGACGTACTTCATGATCTCGTCCATGATGTCGTCGTTGATGCGCTTGCCGTCCTCATAGTACTGGGTGCAGGCCTCGGTGGTGATGGTGAAGCCCTGCGGCACGGGCAGGCCGATGTTGGTCATCTCGGCGAGATTCGCGCCCTTGCCGCCCAGCAGCTCGCGCATGTTGGCGTTGCCCTCGGTGAACAGGTAGCAGTACTTTTTGCTCATTTGTCTTCCTCCGAATTCAAGTATTTTGACGATCGTTCGTTTAACAGCCTGTTTATTATATGTGGCTTTCGCGCAAGTTGCAAGGAATTCTTTCCAAAATGCGCGAAATTTTTATGCCGCCCGCCGCCGGTCTCCAAAAAGCGGCGGAAGATCTTCTCGTGCCCGCTCTCCTGATAATCGCCTGCAAAATACAACATCTTGTGTCCTCCGAAAATGTTCGCCGAATGTGGATTTTTTGCTTGACTTTGCAAATTCTTTTTATATAATAATAGGGCTTGTTTCCAAATGCAAGCGAAATCCTTGCTCACACCGCGCGTGTGGGCCAAAGTCCAAAAGGAGGTGCAATCATGGCGAAAGTCAAAGCCAACTACGAGGTCGTGTTCATCATTGACCCGGCACAGGACGAGGAAGGCGTCGCGGCGCTGACCGAGAAGTTCAAGGCCCTGGTCGAGCAGAACGCGAGCGAGGTCGTGGTGGAGGAGTGGGGCAAGCGCAAGCTCGCCTACGCGATCAACCACGTCACGGAGGGCTGCTACGTCCTCATCTCGTTCAGCAGCACGCCCGAGTTCCCCAAGGAGCTGGACCGTATCCTCGGCATTACCGACGGCGTGAGCCGTTCCATGATCGTCTGCAAGGACGAGTAAGGGGGACGGGCAATGCTCAATCACATCTTCATCATGGGTCGTCTGACCCGCGACCCCGAGCTGCGCCGCACGCAGAGCGGCACGCCCGTGTGCACGATCACGCTGGCGGTGGATCGGGATTTCCAGTCGCGGGACGGCGGCGAGAAGCAGACGGACTTTATCGACGTGGTCGCGTGGGACCAGCGCGCCGAGTTCGTCACGAAGTATCTCGGAAAGGGCCGGCTGGTGGTCGCCGAGGGAAGCCTGCAATCGCGCAAGTGGCAGGATAAAAACGGCCAGAACCGCGTGTCCTGGGAGGTGCGGGCAAGCAACTTCTACTTTGCCGATTCCCGGCGCGACGGGCAGAGCGGCGGCGGCGATTACGGCGCCCCCTCTTACAACGGCGCTCCCTCTTACAACAGCGCCCCGTCGGAGAGCTACGGCGCTCCGTCCGGCGGCGGCTTTTCCGAGATCGAGGAGGACGGCGAGCTGCCGTTCTGACAACTTCAAAAAAAGGAGGAACTTCCATCATGGCTATGGAACGCGATAACAAGGCGCCGCGCGCCGGCGGCCCCAACCGCAAGCGCAGGAAGGTCTGCCAGTTCTGCGTGGAAAAGTGCGAGACGATCGACTATAAGGACGCCGCGAAGCTGCGCCGTTACATTTCCGAGCGCTCGAAGATCCTGCCCCGCAGGACCACGGGTACCTGCGCCATGCATCAGCGCCAGCTGACGACCGCGATCAAGCGCGCCCGTCAGATTGCCCTGCTGCCGTTCGTCACGGAATGACCCTGAAAAAAGAGGCTCGTTCGAGCCTCTTTTTTATCGCCCCGGCGGCAGGCGCGCCGGGAGGAGCACACAAGGAGGAGCACCATGCCGGAAACGATCCACACCGTTGTATTTGAGGAAAAGCCGGGCGGCGGGAACCCCTGCCCCGTGACGCCGGACGCGGACGGGCTGAGCGCGGAGGAGATGCAGGCGATGGCGAAGCGCTTCGGCGAGGAGTCCGCCTTTCTCATGAAGCCGACCCGCCCGGACTGCGACGTCAAGGCGCGGTATTTCGTGCCGCTGCACGAGATGGAAATGTGCGTCCACGCCACCATCGGAAGCGCCGCCGTCCTGATCGAGCGGGGCAAAATCGCCAAGTCGCCGATCGTCTTTGAGACCTTCTACGGCCCGGTGCGTACCGACTGGGAGCGGAAGGACGGCAAAATCGAGGTGGGCGTGTCGCAGTTTTTGCCGAAGTATCAGGAGAAAAACCCCTCGCGGGAGGAGGTCTGCCGGGCGCTGAACCTCCGGCCGGAGGAGCTGGCGGAGCATCCGATCCAGTCGGCGTCGACCTCCCGCTTCAAGCTGATCGTCCCCCTCGCCTCGAAGCGGACGCTCTACGGCCTGGAGCCGGATTTCGCGTATCTCTGGGACCTGTGCGACCGATATGAGACCACCGGCTTTTACCCCTACGCGCAGGAGACGGAAAACGGGCGGACGGTCTTTTACGCGCGCCAGTTCCCCAAGCGCGCCGGCTATCCGGAGGACCCGGCGACCGGCGTGGCGGCGTCCGCGCTGAGCGCCTATCTGACGGAGCGCCGCATCCTGCCGGTGCGGGAGGGCTGGAACGCGATCACCGTCAAGCAGGGCGAGGCGATGGGAAAGCCCAGCGTCATCGGCGCCGCCTGCTTCGTGGAGAACGGGACGATCACCAAAACGAAGGTCACCGGCAGCGCGCGCCTGGACTGATACGGACCCTCTGTCCCCCCCCACCGGGACAAAAAATCGGAACCCCCGCAAGCGGGAGTTCCGATTTTTTTCTTGCTTTCCGAATCGCCGCGGACGCTTTCTTTTTATTCCGCCTCCTGCAGCGCCTTCGCCGCGGCGATCGCCTTGTCCTGCGCGTCCTGCGGGCACTGCTCGTAGCGCACGAAGTGCATCACGAACGAGCCGCGCGACTGCGTCATCGAGCGCAGGTCGATGGCGTAGCTCATCAGCTCCGCCTCGGGGCACTCCGCCTCGATGACCTGCTCGCCGTCGCCGGTGGGGTTCATGCCCATGACGCGGCCGCGGCGCTTGTTGAGGTCGCCGAGGATATCGCCCATGTACTGGTCGGGCACCGTGACCTTCAGCTCGCACACCGGCTCCAGCAGGACCGGAGACGCCTCGGGCATCGCCGCCTTGTAGGCGAGGTTCGCGGCGGTCTTGAACGCGATCTCGGAGGAATCGACGGGGTGGTAGGAGCCGTCGTAGAGCACCGTCTTGAGGTTCACGACCGGATAGCCCGCCAGCGGCCCGTGCAGGCACGCCTCGCGCAGACCCTTCTCGACCGCGGGGAAGAAGTTCTTGGGCACGCTGCCGCCGAAGACCTCCTCGGCGAAGACCATCTCCTCGCTCTCCTCGTTCGGCTCGAAGCGGACCCAGACGTCGCCGAACTGGCCGCTGCCGCCGGTCTGCTTCTTGTGGCGGCCCTGCTTCTGGACGGTCTTGCGGATGCGCTCGCGGTAGGCGACGCGCGGAGTGTCCAGTTCGGTCTCGACGCCGAAGCGGCTCTTGAGCTTGCTCACCAGCACGTCGATCTGGATATCGCCCGCGCCGGAGACGACGATCTGGTGCGTCTCGGCGTTGTTGTTGACGGTAAAGGTCGGGTCCTCCTCGTTGAGGCGGTTGAGGCCCGTGCCCAGCTTATCCTCCTGTCCGCGCGTCTTGGGCGCGATGGCGCGGGAGTAGCACGGCTCCGCAAACGCAATGCCCGGCAGGACGACGATGCTCTTGGGGTCGCAGAGCGTGTCGCCGGTCTTCACGCGGTCCATCTTCGCGATGGCGCCGATGTCGCCGCAGCCGATCTCCTTGGTCTCCTCGTTCTTCTGCCCCTTGATGACGTAGAGGCGGCCGAGCTTTTCGGTGTTGCCGGTGGTGGTGTCGTACAGCGACAGGTCGCCCGTGACCTTGCCGCGCACGACCTTGATGAGAGAATACTTGCCGTACTGGTCGGAGATGGTCTTGAACACGATGGCGGCGACGGCGCCGTTTTCGTCATAGGCGACCTCCACGTCCTCGCCGGCCTCGGTCTTCGCCTGCTCGGCGGGCATATCGGTGGCGATGGGCACGAGGTCGAGCACGCACTCAAGCAGCATCTCGACGCCGAGGCCGTTCGCCGCGCTGCCGCAGAGCACCGGGGCGACGCTGCCGTCGTGCACGCCGAGCTTGAGGCCCTTGGCGATCTCGTCGTTGGAAAGCTCGCCCGCGTCGAAGAACTTCTCCATCAGCTCCTCGTCGGCGCCGGCGGCGGCCTCCATCAGCTCCGCGCGCAGGGTCTCCACCTCGTCCTTGACGTCGGCGGGGATGGCGCAGGCGGACGCCTTGCCGCCCTTCGCCTCGTACGCCTTGTTGTGCAGAAGGTCCACGATGGCGGTCACGTGGCCCGCGCCGTCCAGCACGGGCGCGACGATGGGCGCGACGGCGGTGCCGAATTTGCCCTTGAGCGCGTCGAAGCAGTCGTTGTAGTTGCTGTTGTCCTCGTCGGTGCGGTTGATGAAGATCATGCGCGGCTTCTTGCCGAGCATCTTCCACGCACGCTCCGCGCCGACGCTCAGGCCGTCCTTCGCGCCGCACACCAGCACCGCGCACTCCGCGGCGCGCAGGCCCGAGAGCGCCTCGCCGGCGAAGTCGAAGTTGCCGGGCGCGTCGAGAATGTTGATCTTGACGTTTTTATAGGTCGCCGGCGCCGTGGCGAGCGAAATGGAAATCCCGCGCTTTTTCTCCTCCGCGTCGTAATCCAGCTGGGCGGGCGCGCCGGTCATGGCGAGCATCGCCTCGGCGAGCTTGGTCTTGCCGCTGCCGCCGTGGCCGAGCAGCACGATGTTGCGTACGTCTTTTGCACTCATAGGGTTTGTTCTCCTTTACTGTAACTCCCCGTGGGGGAAAATCGCTCAACGAATGGATTATATAATAAAATCCGCGCCAATACAACCATAAATTTGGCGAAAGTGATGAATTTTTTCCGCCGCTTACAGCAGCAGCTCGATCCCGTTCTCCTCGATGGAGATGTCGACCCGCTGCGCGCCGGGGGCGAACTCGCCGTCCAGCGACCAGGGCAGGTTCTCCTCCGTCTCCGCCGTGACGTGCTTCACATGGCGGAAAATCAGCCCCTGCGAGTCGTCGTACTCCTGATACAGCAGCGCGCGCGTGAGCGACTGGAGCTGCGCCGCAGTCTTGGGAACACGCACCAGCAGCAGCTCGAATTCCCCGTCGCTGAGGGAGACGTCCTCCGGCGAGAGCCTCATCAGCCCCGCGATGGAGGTGGAGTTGCTCACCGCGCCGAACAGATAGCCTTCCGGATCGTCGAACGTCTCCCCGTCCGCGTTCAGGCGGACGCGGTAGGGGCGCAGCGTGTCCAGGTCGCGCACACCCTCCAGAATATACGCGAAGTGCCCGAACACGTTCTTCACGTCCTGCGGCACGCTGTAGGACGTGCGCGTGAAGGCGCCGAAGGAGGCGACGTAGACGAAGTGCCGCTCGTTGAAGCGGCCCACGTCCAACCGCCGCGGGCGCAGGCGCATCGCGCTCTGCGCGGCGAGCGCCGGCTCCCCCGAAATGCTCAGGCTGGCGGCGAAGTCGTTGGTGCTGCCGCCGGGCAGATAGCTCACCTGCGGGCGCGAGGCGGGCGGCAGGCGCATCAAGCCGCAGACCGTCTCGTTGAGGGTGCCGTCGCCCCCGTGGCACACGACCAAATCGAAATCGGCGCCGTATTCCTCCGCGAAGCGCGTCGCGTCGCCGCGCCGCCGCGTGTTGCGCACCGAGACCAGATAGCCCGCCTCGGAATAGATCGAAACCGCGTCGAACAGCGGCGCGCGGGATTTGGTGCGCCCCGCGCGGGGATTGACGATGAGCAGGAGCTTCTTATCCATGTGCTTCCTCCTTGATTGGCGTCAGATTGCCGCCCCCACGGGGCGTTTCGCGTTCTTCTCCGGCGCTGCGGGAGCGCGTCCTGAAACCGCCTTTTCTCTTTCTCTTGCGAAAGAGAAAACGCGGTTTCAGACTTCCCCAAAAGAGAAAGACGCCCGCGTTCACGCGTCGCCGCGCCGGCGGTTCCGGCGCTCCCTTTCGAGACGGCAAGCCTCGCGTTCCGCTGCCGCTGCGCTTTTTGCGTTCGGGGCGTTGCGCCCCGATTCTGCCGCGCCCGCGGGAGTGCGTCCTGACACCGCCTTTTCTCTTTCTCTTGCGAAAGAGAAAACGCGGTTTCAGACTTCCCCAAAAGAGAAAGACGCCCGCGTTCACGCGACGCCGCGCCGACGTTTCCGGCGCTTCCGTTCGAGACG
This sequence comes from Oscillospiraceae bacterium, assembly GCA_902779695.1. Taxonomy (GTDB): domain Bacteria; phylum Bacillota; class Clostridia; order Oscillospirales; family Oscillospiraceae; genus Hominicoprocola. The sequence goes on from CACZCL010000039.1 coordinate 39,725, forward strand.
GCAAGCCTCGCGTTCCGCTGCCGCTGCGCTTTTTGCGTTCGGGGCGTTGCGCCCCGATTTCGCCGCGCCTGCCGCGGGAGCAGAACGCGGCGCAAACGCGAACAGCAGCCTTGCGCCTTGCGCCCAAGGGAGCGGCGAGCGGAAACGCGGGCTACGCGTATCGACGGGATACCGCCGCGAAACAGGGCACAGCGGCGCTCGTAAGCTGCAAACACAAAACCCGCCGCCCAAGCCCAAAAAGGGAATTCTTAAAACCGCAGGTTTTAAGCGCGTTTTTGGTTCCTTTTTGCGCGCGCAAAAAGGAACCCGCTCCGGAGAGCGGAACGCTCATCCCCCCGCCCCGCGCCGGAGCGCGGGCCACCCCGGCGCAGCGCCGTTGCGGTATCGGCGGTTATTCTACCACAAAAAAGTCGCTATTGCAATTCCCGCTAAAAAGTAGTATGGTATAAGCGATTGTAGGCTTGTTAAAAAAATGTCAATGTTGCCGCGGGCGCGGCGTGTGAGGGGAGGCGGCGGATGAACAAAAAAGGCTACTTTTTTTATTGGGGCCTGACCGTGTTTTTGACCGTCTGCGCCCTGATGGTGTTCTACGACACCGTGTTCCGCAACGGCGTGCTCCTCACGCTGCTGCGCACGCTGTCCAAGGCGCTCAAGCCCGTGATCTACGGCGCGGCGATGGCATACCTGCTCGCGCCGGCGGTCAACTCCTTCGACGCCGGGCTTCGCAGGTTCGCGGGCGAAAAGGCGCGCCCCGGCCTCGTGCGCGCGGGCGCCATCCTGATCGCCTGGTCGCTGGTGTTCGTGATCCTCTACTGCCTGTTCAGCATCCTGATCCCGCAGCTCTACGCCAGCGTCGTGACGCTGTTCGGCAATATGCAGACCTACTATAACACAGTCTACGCCTGGGTGCGGCAGCTGCTCGAGCGCAACCCGCAGCTCGCCGCGCAGTTCACCGGCAGCCTGGACCGGTACTGGGGCGAGCTGACCCGCTGGTTCACGGGCACGTTCCTGCCGCAGGCGCAGCAGACCATCGGCTTCCTCACCACGGGCGTCGTGAACGTGCTGACGTTTTTCAAGGACTTTTTCGTCGGCGTGATCGTCTCGGTCTATCTGCTGGCGCTGAAGGAGGGCTTCAAGAAAAACAGCAGCCGTCTGCTTTTGTGCTGGACGAGTGAAAGGGTCTACGGCAATACGCTCAAGGCGCTGGACAAGGCGGACAGGATTTTCAGCGGTTTCGTGCGCGGCAAGCTGCTCGACTCCATGATCATCGGCGTGCTGTGCTTCCTCGGCGCGTCGATCCTGGGCCTGCCCTACACGCCGCTCGTGAGCGTGTTCGTGGGCGTGACGAACATTATTCCGTTCTTCGGCCCCTTCCTCGGCGCGATTCCCAGCGCGTTCCTCATCCTGCTCGTCAGCCCCGTCAAATGCCTCTATTTCATCATCTTCGTCATCGTGCTCCAGCAGCTCGACGGCAACATCATCGGCCCGAAGATCCTCGGCGGGTCGACGAATCTGCCCAGCTTCTGGGTCATCGTGGCGATCCTCATCGGCGGCGGCTTTTTCGGCGTGCTGGGGATGTTCCTCGGCGTGCCGGTGTTCGCCTGCGTCTATGCCGCCGTGAACCATTTTACCGACCAACGCCTCGCGGAAAAGGCGAAAGCGGCGGCGCCGCAGGAGAGCGCCGCCGGACAAAATCCACCCGATCAACAAGGAGAATCCAAATGAAAGCATCGCGTTTCCTGTCTCTCGCCCTCGCCGCCCTG
>CACZCL010000040.1 GCA_902779695.1 Oscillospiraceae bacterium
ATCACCGGCGGCAAGCTGACCATCGACTACCATCCCAACGGCGACCTCGGCGGCGACGCCGACCTGATCCGCCAGATGCAGGGCAACGACATCCAGATCGTCGTCTGCCAGACCGCGCCGACCGTCTCCTTCATCCCCGAGATGGCGGTGTTCGACCTGCCGATGTCCTTCGCGAAGTATGACGGCGACAAGATCGACGGCGTCCTCAACGGCGACAACGACTTCACCAAGGCGCTCGGCGCCGCCTACGAGAAGCAGGGCCTGCACCTGCTGGGCTTCCTGCAGAACGCCACCTACCGTCTGACCACCTCGAACAAGCCGCTCAACAGCCTCTCCGACTTCGCCGGTCTGCAGATCCGCACGATGGAGAACGCGAACCACATGGCGTTCTGGCAGGCGATCGGCGCCCAGCCGACCCCGCTTGCGTGGGCCGAGGTCTACGTCTCCCTGCAGAACAAGATGATCGACGCGCAGGAGAACGCGGCGGACACCTGCGTCGGCGCGAACTTCCAGGAGGTCCAGAAGTACCTCGCCTGCACGAACCACATCCTCTACTGCAACCAGATCTGCATCAACAAGGAGGCCTATGAGTCCCTCGATCCCGCCTATCAGGCGGCGCTGGACCAGGCTGTCGCCGACGCGATCGCCTATATGCGTCCGCAGCTTGAGAGCATCGACAAGGAGAACAAGCAGAAGCTCGCCGACGGCGGCATGACGATCATCGAGTATCCCGCCTCCTTCTACGACGAGATCCTGAACCTGCCCGCCGTGCAGAGCGTTTACACCAAGATCGACGGCGACACCAACGGGCTTGCCTCCCTGCTGACGAGCGCCCTCGGCTAAAGCGGAAACACGGAATCGGTATAGATCGGCGCCAGAGGCGGCGAGGCGCTTCTCGTCCCGCCGCCTTTTGACGCGCCGGGCTTCCTGAAAGGCGGGATGTTGTGGACAAAAAGGCTTCGTCCGCCGGCTTCGCATACCTCTTTTTGACGTTTTTCCTGTGGGGCAGCGTCTACGTCGCCGGCAAGCTCGGCTCGGCGGGCATTTCGCCGCTTCTGCTCGCCGCGCTGCGCTGTACCCTCGCCGTCCCCGTGCTGCTGTTCATGGCGCGCGGCTGCCGCGGCACGAGGATCGAGCGCGAGGATCGCAAATACTTTCTCGCGGTGGGCGTGCTGGGCTACTATCTGACCATCGTTCTCATACAGCTCGGCATCCACCTCACCGGCGCGTCCGTCGCGGCGCTGATCAACTCGCTCACGCCGGTTTCGATCATGCTGCTCGCCGCGCTGCTGCTGGGCGAGCGGATCACCCCCGTCAAGCTCGTCTGCCTCGCGCTGGCGGTCACGGGCACGGTCATCGTCGCCGGCGGCGCGCAGGGGCGGGGCGAAACGCTCGGCATCCTCGCGGCGCTGCTCTCGACCGTGAGCTTCGGCTGCGCCTCTGTTTTCGTGCGGCGGCTCACGGCAAAGTACCCGCCCGTGTTCGTCACCGCCTGCGGTATGGCGATCAGCCTGATCTTTCATCTGCCCACCGGCGTCATCGCCGCCCTCCGCCAGCCGCCGCGCATCGACGCCCCGGGCGTTCTCTCGGTGCTTTACCTCGCGGTGGCGGGCTCCGGCATTGCGCAGTTTACCTGGGCGAAGGCGCTCTCCCGCTTCCCCGCCGGCACCTGCTCCCTGTTCTATCCGCTGCAGGCGGTGTTTTCCGCGCTGATCGGCGCGGCGCTTCTGCGCGAACGCTTCGCTCCCGCGTTTTTCCTCGGCCTTGCCTTCGTCGCCGCCGACGTGGCGCTGAGCGTGTGGGAAACCTCGCGCGAGGCGAAGCGCGCCGCGGCGGGCGAGGCCGCGTCCCCACAAACAAGTAACGATAAGGAGTGACAACCATGGCAAGAAAGTTTTCCCTCGCTTACCTGACCATCCCCGGCACCGATCCGGTCACCCAGATCAAGATCGCCAAGGAGGCGGGCTACGATTTCGTCAGCCTGCGCACGATCCCGATGCACCTGCCCGGCGAGCCGGAGTTCCTGCCCCAGAAGGATCCCGACCTCTTCAACGCGATCAAGGCGGCGCTCAAGGAGTACGACATGCCGCTGATGGACATTGAGCTGGCGCGCATCCGCCCCGACCTCGAAATCGAGGAGTACAAGCCCGCGTTTGAGGCCGCCGCGAAGCTCGGCGCGAGCGACGTGCTGGGCAGCATCTGGACACGCGACAAGGCGTGGTACACCGAGACCGCCGGCAAGGTCGCCGACATGGCGAAGGAGTTCGGCCTCAAGTACAACATCGAGTTCCTGCCCTGGGCGGGCGTGCGCAGCCTGCAGGAGGACATCACCCTCATCGACGAGCTGGGCCGCAGCAACGTGTACGTCATGGTCGACACGCTCCATGCCGGACGCGCCGGCGTGACGGCGGCGGAGCTTGCCCGCACCCCGCGCAGATACTTCAACTTCATCCACCTGTGCGACGGCCCCGCCGGCCCCGACGGCGACCCCGTGCTGGACAACATCAAGGACGACCTGATGCTCTACACCGCGCGCGAGGCGCGCTACTATCCGGGCGAGGGCGTCATGGACATCGCGGGCATGGTGAAGGCGATGCCGGAGATCCCGCTGTCGATCGAGCTGCCGAACCTCAAGGAGATGGAGGCGCGCGGCGCGGCAGGACACGCCGCCCGCTGCCTGGAGACCGCGAAGGCGTACTTCAAGGCCAACGGCATCGAGTAACGGCGAAGCATGAACCTGCAGCAGCTGTATTACTTCAAGACGATCGCGGAGCTGGAGCATTACACCCGCGCCTCCGAGGCGCTGAACGTCAACCAGTCCAGCCTGAGCCACGCGATGCAGAGTCTGGAGCACGAGCTGAACGTCAGGCTCTTTACCCACAGCGGGCGCAACGTCGTGCTCTCGCAGTACGGCAAGATGTTCCTGCCCCGCGTGAATCAGGCGCTGGAGGCGCTGGAGAGCGGCATCGCCGAGCTCAAGCACGCGGTCGACCCGGAAACGGGCATCGTGACCGTCGCCTGCTTCCCCTCGCTTGCCGAATTCCTGCCCGACATCATCGTGCGCTACGTCTCCGAAACGAACCGCACGGACATCCGGCTGCAAACCGGCCAGGAGGCGACGTACTACGAGCTGCGCGCGCAGCTCCTCGCGGGAAAGGTCGATCTGGTGTTCGCCACGGAGATCGACGATCCCCGCATCGGCAGCGCGCCCGTCGGCGAGCAGGGCTTCGTGCTGCTCGTGCCGCGCTCCCACCGCTTCGCCGGACGCGAGAGCGTGTCGCTGGCAGAGCTGGACGGCGAGAGCTACATCGCCTACAGCCGCGACAGCCAGCTGCGACGGCAGGCGGACAAGGCGTTCCGCCGTCTCGGCATCCACCCGAGGATCACCGCCGAGACCGCGCAGGACGTGATGATCTACGGTCTGGTCTCCGCCGGGCACGGCATCGCGATCACGCCCCATCCGCTGGGCGGCGCGCCGTACAACGTGTCGCTCGTGCCGCTTGAGGGCGCGCCGAGCCGCCGGCTCTATCTCATGTGGAACAAGGAGGCGTACATGCCGCCCGCCGCCGCCTGCTTCCGTGATTTCATCATCGAGCGGGGGCTTGTATTCGACGAATATCTGCGCCGCAGCCGGGCGCAATGATCCAAAACATCTCATACAGGAGGAACCTATGGGCAAAAAACTCGTCGCCGACCTGATGGTCGACTATCTGGAGCGCCGTGACGTAAAGTACGTCTTCGGCCTCTGCGGACACACCGTGATCGGAATGCTCGACGCCCTCTCGCGCAGCGGGAAGGTCAAATATATCTCCAACCGGCACGAGGCGGTCGCCTCCACCGCGGCGGACGGCTACGCCCGCGTGACGGGCAAGGCGAGCGTGGTCATGTGCCACCTCGGCCCCGGCATCACCAACGTGCTCACCGGCGTCGCCAACGCGGCGTTCGACTCCATCCCCATGGTCGTCATCGCCGGCGACGTACCGAGCTATTACTTCGGCAAGCACCCCCATCAGGAGGTCAACATGCACGGCGACGCGACGCAGTACAAGGTGCTTGAGCCGGTGTGCAAGCGCTGCTGGCGCGTGGACAACCCCGAGGCGCTGCCCGACATCATGGACAAGGCGTTCCGTCTGGCGGAGTCCGGCCGTCCCGGCCCCGTGCTGATCGACATGCCGATGGATATGTTCTCCCGCGAGGTCGAGGAGGACCTCTGGGCGCGCACCTACCGCGACAGCCGCGTCACCTGCAAGCCCGCGCTCGATCCCGCGGCGGCGAAGGCGATCGCGAAAAAGCTGGTCGAGGCGAAGCACCCCGTCCTGCACGCCGGCGGCGGCATCCTGCTCGCGCAGGCGTCCGACGAGCTGGCGGCGCTGGCGGAATTCCTGGATATCCCCGTCTCCCGCACGCTGATGGGGCAGGGCTGCCTGAGCGACCTGCACCCGCTGATGATCGGGCAGACCGGCTTCTGGGGGCTGGAGAGCACCCACGAGTTCACCCTGGGCGCCGACGTCATTCTCGGCCTCGGCACCCGCTTCGCGGAGGCGGACAGCTCCAGCTGGTATCAGGGCGTGACCTTCGACCCGACCACGACCACCTTCCTGCAGATCGACATCGACCCCACCGAGATCGGGCGCAACTACCCGGTGGAGATCGGCGCGGTCGCCGACCTCAAGCTGGCGCTGGCGCAGATCCTGGAGGAAGCCAAAAAGCTCTGCCCGAACGGCATCAAGCGCGAGGGCCTGCGCGAGAAGATCGCCGCGGCGAAGGCGGCGTTCAAGAAGTCCAACGAGGCGATCTCCTCCGACGACCGCTTCCCGATGACGCCGCAGCGCATCCTCAAGGACGTCAAGGCGAGCATCCCCGAGGACGCCCATATCTTCACCGACGTCGGCTGGAACAAGAACGGCGTCGCGCAGCAGTTCGACATCACCGTGCCCGGCACGATCCACCACTCCTCCGGCCTTGCCACGATGGGCTTCGGCGCGTCCGCGGTGCTCGGCGGCAAGCTGGCGGCGCCCGACAAGATCTGCCTGACCCTGACCGGCGACGGCGGCTTCGGCGTCAACCCGACCTGCCTCGCCACGGCGGTGGAGCAGGGCATCGCCTGCACCTGGGTCGTGATGAACAACTGCGCCTTCGGCACGATCGCGGGGCTTGAGAACGCCAACTACGGCACGAAATTCGGCACGACCTTCCACACGCCCGACGGCGAGGTCTACAGCCCCAACTGGGCGGAGGTCGCCAAGGCCTACGGCGTGGAGGCGATCCGCGTCGGCTCCGCGGCGGAGTTCAAGCCCGCCATGGAGAAGGCGGTCGCCGCGAACAAGGCGGGCAAGCCCTTCCTTGTCGAGGCGATCATGGAGAACATCGTCGTCCCGACGCCGGGCTGCTGGAACATCAACGATATCTACAGTCCGAGCGAGCTGGTCGCCGAGGGCAAGCTCGTGAAGAAGGAGAACGGCAGGTACGTCACGCCCAGCCACGCCAAAAGCCACAAGGCAAAGTAAAAAAGCCGCGAAAAAAGAGGCGGCGTCTCCGCCGCCTCTTCCCTCCGGCATCAAAGCTCGATCCGGTAGTGGTCCACGATGAAATTGCGCACGCGCTTGACCGCGGGGGACAGCGGCCGGTTCTTCATCCAGGAAAAATAGACCATGCGTGAAAACTCCCCGTCCGGGTCCGCGATCGACAGCACGGCGACCTTGTCGTTCTCCATCGCCGGCACCCGCGGCAGGATCGACACGCAGAACCCCAGCGAAACGTATTGCAGCGCCGCGTTGCACTCGTGCACGACGAACATCGCGTTCGGTGCGCGCTTGTTCCCGTAGTGCAGGTAGATCCGGTCCACCGTCGCCCGCAGAGAGCTCGCCTGGTCGAGAATCGCCATCGGCTCGTCGGCAAAGTCGTCGAACGCAGCCTCCTCCCGGGCCGCGAGCGGGTGCTCCTTCGGCACGGCGAGATAGAGCTGCTGGCGCAGCACCGGCACCGACTCCACCCACTCGTCGCGGTGCATACAGAACGCGAGATCCAGATCCCCGCTTTTGAGCAGGCGCAGCGTGTCCGACGAGGTCGCCTCCGAAAACTGGAAGCGCAGCTTGCGGTTCTCGTCGATGCTGTAGAGCCGCTCGACGACCTGGGGGACGAACGAGGACGAGATGGAGTGGAAATACCCCAGCTTGACCACCTGGTACGCCGCATCCGACAGCTGGCGCACCGCTTGCGTCCCGTCGGATATGGTCGCGAGCGCGGTCTCCACATACGGCAGGAAGCGCTCGCCGTACATCGTGAGGTTGACGCGCCGGTCCTCCTTGACGAAGAGCTTCACGCCCAGCTCCTTCTCCAGCTCGCTGATGGCGTAGCTCAGGCTCGGCTGGGCAATGTGCAGCGCCTCCGCCGCGCGGGTGTAGTGCAGCACATGGGCAAGCGTCTGGAAATATTGCAGCTGCGAGAGCGTCATCGCGATCCCCCCTTCCGATTATTTTATCGCATGGATCGGGAGAATGCAAGGCATGAATAGACGAATTCTATCAATTTCTATAATTTCGATATTGGACTGTTCCCCCGCGCAAAGGTACAATGAAAGCAGAGAAAATCAGTCTGATACGGATATTCTATCATCCATCCGGAAAATTTTGTAAAGGAGAGCATGACAATGGCAAAAGAGATCACCCCCGAACAGATCGAAATGATTGACGAAATGGTGGCGAAGGCGCGCAAGGCCGCCAAGGTCATCGAGAATTACGACCAGGCCACCGTCGACCGTCTTTGCCAGGCGGTCACCGCCGCCGTCTATCCCCTCAAGATCTGGGGCCAGCTTTCGGACGAGGCCGTGGACGAGACCCGTCTGGGCGACAAGGTCACCAAGCGCAACAAGCGCAACAAGCTCAAGCTCATCCTGCGCGAGTGCCTGCGCCACCCCTCCGTCGGCGTCATCGAGACGATCCCCGAGAAGGGCCTTGTCAAGTATGCCAAGCCCGTCGGCGTCATCGGCGTGCTCGTTCCCACCACGAACCCCTGCCTCACCCCCGCCGGCCAGGCGATCTACGCCATCAAGGCGCGCGACGTGATCATCTGCTCCCCGCATCCGCGCGCGGCGAAGGTCACGGCGAAGTGCGTCAACCTCATGCGTGACGCGCTCAAGCGCGAGGGCGCCGATCCCGACATCATCCAGGTCATCGCCGAGCCGAGCATCTCGGTTTCCCAGTACCTGATGACCAAGTGCGACCTGGTCATGGCGACCGGCGGCCGCCCGATGGTCAAGTCCGCCTACTCCGCCGGCGTGCCCGCCTACGGCTCCGGCGCCGGCAACGCGACGGTCATCGTCGACGAGACCGCCAACACGCCCGAGCGCATCCGCGAGGCGGCGATGAACACCCGCATCTCCAAGTGCTCCGACTTCGGCTCCGGCTGCTCCTGCGACGGCAACCTCGTCGTCCACGAGTCCGTGTACGATGATTTCGTCAAGGCGCTCGTCGAGGAGGGCGCGTATCTCGCCAGCGCCGACGAGGCGGAGAAGATCAAGCTCGTCATGTGGGACGAGACCGGCCACCGCCTGCCCGACACCGTGGCGATCTCCCCGCAGGCGCTTGCCGAAAAGGCGGGCTTCAGCATCCCCGCCGACCGCAAGTTCATCGCGGTCACCGGCGGCGGCATGGAGGGCATCGGCAAGGAGCACTTCTTCTCCAGCGAAAAGCTCACCACGCTGCTGACGCTGTTCAAGTACGAGGGCGAGTTCGAGAACGCGCTGGACATGATGCGCGCGATCTTCGAGGTCGGCGGCAAGGGCCATTCCTGCGGCCTGTACTCCTTCAGCGACGACCACATCGACCGTCTGGGCAAGGCGGCGCCGGTGTCCCGCTGCATGATCCGCCAGCCGAACAACCGCGGCAACTCCGGCTCCGCGTGGAACGGTATGCCGCCGACGTCCTCCATGGGCTGCGGCACCTGGGGCGGCAACATCGTCAGCGAGAACATCACGCTCAAGCACTATATGAACACCACCTGGGTCGCCCGTCCGATCCTGATGGATATGCCCTCCAACGAGGCGCTGTTCGGCGAGTTCTTCCAGCCGGACATGGACGTCGAGTAACGAATACACGGCAAAAGAGGAACGCTGCGATGCAGCGTTCCTCTTTTAAAATTTCTGATTTTGATTGCGGAGTAGTATTACAAAAGCATCATCAGCACCGGGACCACGACGAAGCTGGAGAGCGTCGTGATCGCCGCGCCCCGCGCGGCAAGCTGCTCGTCCGCGCCGTACTCCGCCGCGCCGACGACGGTCTGCGTCAGCACCGGCATCGCCGCCTCCACCAGCAGAGTGTCGCGCGCGAGTCCCCGCACGCCCAGCAGCGCGCAGCAGACGGCGTAGGTCGCGGGCGCCGCCAGAAAGCGATAGGCAAGCGCCACCGCCAGCGGCCGGTCAATCCGCAGCTTGTCAAGCCCCAGCTCGTAGATGATGTATCCGGTCAGCAGCAGCGCCACCGGCGAAACGACGCCGCTGATGTAGCGAAGGTACGACGCGAGGAACGACGGCGGCTGCAGATCCAGCGCCACCATCGCCACGCCGGTCAGAAGCCCCAGCACCGCCGGCGTCGCAAGAAAGCGCAGCGGGTTGCGCCGCTTGCCCTGCCCGCTCTCCCCCGACCAGCGGATCAGCCCCATGCCCAGCGTCTGGTTGAAGCAGATACTGGCAAAGTAATAGAGCATGACGTAGGGAACGCACGCCTCGCCGAACAGCTCCAGGCACATCGCGTAGCCGATGAACATCGCGTTCGAGAAGCTGCACATCACGACAAAGACGCCGAGCTGCTTGCGCGGCAGCTTCAAAAGCCGCGCAAGCAGAAACGAAACGAGCACGCTGACCGTGTTGCAAAGGAATGGGACCGCCAGCGGCCGCAGCGACTCCGCCAGCATCTCGCGCGTCAGGTTGGCGCGGATGCCGTAGACGCACATACACGGCACCGCGACGGACAGCAGGAATTTGCTCAGAAACGCCTTGCTCTCTCCCTTCATCCAGCCCTTCGCGCCGCAGAGATAGCCCGTCGCCGTCAGCAGCAGGATCACCGAAACCGCCTGCACGGCGTTGAGAAAGCTCTCCAATCCATCCTCCCCCTATTTGCTCACGAGCAGCTTCTTCATCGCGCGCTCCAGCCCGTCCACCGAAAGCGGGTACATATCGGCGACGCGCGCGATCTTGCCGTAGCTCTCGCCCCACAGCCCGCCCATGACCGGCGCGTCCTCCGGATTGAGCCAGACCAGATGCGGATACTGCCCGCAAAAGCGCTTGAGATAGTCCATGCCGGAGTATTTGACCTCGTTCGTGCGCCAGTCGAACCGCTTTTCCAGCAGCTCGTACAGGTCCATCATCGCGTCGCCCACGAGGATCACCTTGTACTCGCCGCCGTAGTTTTTCAGCAGCCACTCGGTCGAGACCGAATGCTCGCGTCCCATCTGCGGCTTGGTGTAGACCGAGGGCGCGATGCAGTTGTGGAAGTAATAGACGTGCAGCTCCTTGAACTGGTTGTCCCGCTCCGCCGCCTGAAAAAGCATCGAGCAGAGGTTGGAATAATACTCCATCGAGCCGCCGGAATCCATCAGCATCAGCACCTTGACCGCGTTTTTGCGCGGCCGGCGGCGGCGCACGTCCAGCATCCCGCCCTTGTCGCAGGTGGCGCGCACGGTCCCGTCCACGTCCAGCTCGGTCTTCTCGCCCAGCGCGTGCGAGGAGTACTGCCGCAGCAGGCGGAACGCCATCTGGAACTGGCGGATATCCAGCGTGTTGTCCTTGCGGAAATCGCGGTAGCGCCGCTCGCCCGCGACTTTGAACGCGGCGCGGTAGCGGCTCTGCCCGCCGGCGCGGATGCCCTCGGGCGTGTGCCCGCTGTGACCGAACTCGGTGTAGCCCTGCGTGCCGATCCAATAGTCGCCGCCGTTGTGCTCCTCCTTCTGCTCGCGCAGGCGCTCGGCAAAGGTCTTGAGAATCTCCTCCGCGCTCTTGCCCTCATAGCCCGCCGCGTCAAGGAAGGCGCGGAAGCCGCGCAGCGCGTCCTCCGGTCGCTTGAGCCACGTCAGCAGCTCCTCGGGCAGCTCCTCCTCAAAGGGGACGCCGTCGAAGTATTCGAGAAACGCGCCGTCAAAGCGGTCGTAATCCGCCTCGCTGTGGACAAGCACGGCGCGGCAAAGCTCGTAAAACCCGCTCAGCGAGCAGCGGTGCAGCCCCAGCAGCAGCGCCTCCGTCAGCGTCATCCATTCTTCCGGCGTCACCGGCAGGCCCCGGGCGCGCAGCAGGTAAAAAAAACCGACGAACATCCGCTCAGCGGTTCAGCCGCCGCTCCATCGCCGCGACGTCCTTGTCCTTTTTGAGCAGCACGCCCGCGAACGGGATCTCCCGCCGGATGCGCTCGGGGTCGATCCCGCCCAGCTCCAGCGCGCGGATCCAGTCCACCAGCTCCGACGTGGACGGCTTTTTCTCGATGGCGTCGATGGAGCGCAGAAAATAGAACGCCTCCATCGCCTGACGCAGCAGCGTTTCGTCCAGCCGGTCGAAGTGGACGCGGATGATCTTCTCCATCTGCTCGGGGTCGGGGAAGGCGATGTAGTGGAAGATGCAGCGGCGCAAAAACGCGTCGGGCAGCTCCTTTTCCGCGTTCGAGGTGATGATGACGATGGGGCGGTGCTTCGCCTTCACGGTCTCCTTCGTCTCCGGGATGTAGAACTCCATCCGGTCCAGCTCCCAGAGAAGGTCGTTGGGGAATTCAAGGTCCGCCTTGTCGATCTCGTCGATCAGCAGCACGGCCTGCTCGTCGGCGGAAAACGCCTCGCCCAGCTTGCCGAGCTTGATGTATTTCGCGATGTCGTCCACGCCGGCGCTGCCGAACTGGCTGTCGTACAGGCGCTGCACCACGTCGTACACGTAAAGCCCGTCCTGCGCCTTCGTCGTGGACTTGACGCTCCAGACGATGAGCTGCTTGCCCAGCGCCTCGGCGACCGCCTGCGCGCGCATGGTCTTGCCCGTGCCCGGCTCGCCCTTGACGAGCAGCGGCTTTTGCAGCGCGCTTGCGATATTCACCGCGCCGAGCAGCTCCGGCGAGGCGACGTAGTTCTTGGTTCCCCGAAAGGTCGTTTCCACTGCGGTATCCTCCTGATTCGCGTTCATCGGCATTTTACGGAACGATTATACTATAAAAGCGCCGGCTTTTCAACTTTTAGAATTGACTGTTGCCAAAGAATTTGGTATTCTGTTTGTATGCGAACACACGAACGCTTGGATCGTTTCGATCGCTTTGGGAGGAGATACAATGGCTGAAACTTACAGGAAAGACCAGATCGCCCAGCTCATTCTGGGCAAGCTGCAGCGAAACTTCGGGCGCACGGCGGAGCAGGCGACGGCGGAGCAGGTGTTCCAGGCCTGCGCGATGGTGCTGCGCGACATCATGGCGGCGAACGGCGTCGCCACCGAAAAGCTCGTCCAGCTCGGGCAGCAGCGGCAGGTCCACTATCTCTCCATGGAGTTTCTCATGGGCCGGTCGCTGGAGAAGAACGCCTTCAACCTCGGCGTCCTGTCCCAGATGAAGGAGGCGATCCGCTTCCTCGGCTTCGACCCCGGCGCCATTTTCGAGGCGGAGCCGGACGCCGGTCTCGGCAACGGCGGCCTCGGGCGGCTGGCCGCGTGCTATCTGGAGGCGATGACGACGCTGGAGGTGCCCGCCACCGGCTATTCCATCTGCTACGAGCTGGGCATCTTCAAGCAGAAGATCGTCGACGGGCAGCAGGTGGAGCTTGCCGATAACTGGCTGGACGTGGGCGACTCGTGGCTCATCACCAAGGCGGACGAGTCCGAGGAGGTCAAGTTCGGCGGGCAGATCATCGACCACTGGGAAAACGGCGTCAACCATCCCGAGCACGTCGGCTTCACCAGCGTCCTCGCCGTGCCGCGGGACATGGTCATCGCGGGTTACAACACCGAGCACACCAACTTCCTGCGCCTGTGGGACGCGAAGTCGCCGACGCCGGTGGATATGTCGCTCTACTCCTCGGGCGAATACCTCAAGGCGGTGGAGCAGCAGGCGATGGCGGAGGTCATCGCCAAGGTGCTCTATCCCGACGACAACCACCACGAGGGCAAATCCCTGCGCCTGCGCCAGCAGTATTTCTTCGTCTCGGCGACGGTGCAGTCCATCATCCGCAAGCACCGCGCGCAGTACGGCACGCTGCGCAACTTTCACGAAAAGCACGTCATCCAGATCAACGACACGCACCCCGCCCTCGTCATCCCCGAGCTGATGCGCATTCTGCTCGACGAGGAGGGCTATAACTGGGAGGAGGCGTGGGAGATCACGCGCCACACGGTCGCCTACACCAACCACACCGTTCTCGCCGAGGCGCTGGAGCGCTGGCCGCAGGATCTGTTTGAAACGCTTCTGCCGCGCATCTGGGACATCGTGCGCGAGATCGCGCGCCGCTATCAGCTGGAGCTTGAGGCGCACTTCGGACAGGGCGACGGGCGCGTGGCGCGCATGGCGATCATCTGGGACGGCGAGATCCGCATGGCGAACCTGTGCATCTGCGCCTGCTTCGCGGTCAACGGCGTCAGCGCCCTGCACTCCGAGATCCTCAAGCACGACGTCTTTGCCGACGCCTACCAGCTCAACCAGGAGAAGTTCAAGAACGTCACCAACGGCATCGACCACCGCCGCTGGCTCGCGGAGATCAACCCGAAGCTCGACGCGCTGATCCGCGACTGCACGGGCGGCGACGACTATCTGCTGCACGCCGCGAAGCTGGGCGAGCTGGAGAAGTTCGTCGACGACGCGGGCGTCCTCTCCCGCCTCGGCGAGATCAAGGTGGAGAACAAGCGCGCCTTTGCCGAATACGTCAAGGCGGAAAGCGGCGTCGTGCTCAACACCGACGCGCTGTTCGACGTGCAGGTCAAGCGCCTGCACGAGTACAAGCGCCAGCTTTTGAACGTGCTGCACATCGTCTATCTCTACCAGCACATGAAGGAGAATCCCAACTTCGACTTCCAGCCGCGCACGTTCCTCTTCGGCGCGAAGGCGGCGCCCGGCTACTACGTCGCAAAGCGCATCATCCAGCTCATCAACTCCGTCGCCTGCACGGTCAACAACGACCCCGCGTGCCGCGACCGGCTGCAGGTCGTGTTCCTGGAGAATTACCGCGTTTCCCTCGCCGAGAAGCTGATGCCCGCCTCCGAGCTGAGCGAGCAGATCTCGCTCGCGGGCAAGGAGGCAAGCGGCACGGGCAACATGAAATTCATGATGAACGGCGCGCTGACCATCGGCACGCTGGACGGCGCGAACGTCGAAATGCACGAGAAGGTCGGCGACGACAACATCTTCATCTTCGGCCTGACCGCCCGCGGCGTCACCAAGCTGCGCGAAAAGGGCTACTACGCCTCGGACTACTACATGAACGACCCCGACCTCAAGTGGATCATGAAGCAGTTCAACGACGGCTTTGCCGACGGGCAGAACTACAACGACCTTGCCCGCCGCCTGATCTCCGGCGACGGCTGCCCGGCGGACGAGTATATGCTCCTCGCCGACTTTGAAAGCTACAAGCTCGCGCATCAGAAGGTGGGCGAGGTCTATCGCGACCGCGACAGGTGGAACAGGATGTCGCTGATCAACATCGCGCGCAGCGGCATCTTTGCCGCCGACCGCTCCATCCGCGACTACGCCGACACCATCTGGAACGTCCCCTGCCGAGAGTGATCCCGACGGGCGGTTCCTCTCCGCGCTCAAAAACGCGCCCCTTCCAAAAAAGGGAGGGGCGCGTTTTCATACTGATACTGAAATTTATTAAAACGATTGAAAATCGTTTTATAGCCGCGCAGCGGCGTTAAATTTCGCATGAGACGTGTTTTGCGCCTTTGGCGCAAAACCAG
>CACZCL010000041.1 GCA_902779695.1 Oscillospiraceae bacterium
CGCGGCTTCCACCCCGGCGGCGCCCGCGGCGGAAGCGTCCAAGCTGAAGGTCGGCGTCGTGCTCGTCGGCGATGAGAACGAAGGCTACACCTTCGCGCACATCGACGGCATCCGCAAGGCGGCGGCGGCCTGCGGGCTCTCCGACTCGGACATCGTGTGGTTCTACAACATCCCCGAGTCCGAGGAGTGCTATGACAAGTGCATCGAGTGCGTCGAGCAGAAGTGCACGCTCGTGGTCACCAACTCCTATGGTCATCAGACCTATACCCAGCAGGCCGCCGAGGAAAACCCCGACGTCCAGTTCATCGCCATGACCGGCGACACGGCGCTCAAGTCCGGTCTTCCCAACTTCCATAACGCATTCAACTACACCTTTGAGTCCCGCTACGTCTCCGGCATCGTCGCCGGCATGAAGCTCAAGGAGATGATGGACGCCGGCAAGGTCTCCGATCCGCACATCGGTTACGTCGGCGCGTATCCCTATGCCGAGGTCGTCTCCGGCTACACCGGCTTCTTCCTGGGCATCAAGTCCATCGTCCCCACCGCGCACATGGACGTCCAGTACACCAACTCCTGGTTCAACATCCAGGACGAGGGCAAGGCCGCCGAGGCCCTGATGGCGCGCGGCTGCGTCATCATCGGCCAGCACGCCGACTCCACCGGCGCCCCGAAGGCGGTCCAGACCGCGAAGGACAACGGCGCGAACGTCTACTCCGTCGGCTATAACATCGACATGCTCGCCGCGGCTCCGACCGCCGCGCTGACCTCCTCCTCCAACGACTGGAGCGTGTTCTATACCGAGGCGTTCCAGACCCTGCAGTCCGGCGGCACGCTGCCGACCGACTGGGCGAAGGGCTATGAGGCGGGCGCCGTGTGCATCACCCCGCTCGGCCCCGAGGTCGCCGCCGGCACCGCCGAGGCGGTCAAGGCCGCCGAGGACGCCATCAAGGCGGGCACGCTGCACGTGTTCGACACCAAGACCTTCACGGTCGGCGGCGCCGAAGTCACCTCCGCGCTGACCTTCGACTCCGACGGCGACTGGACGAACGACACGAACGAGGGCATCGTGGACGGCTACTATCACGAGTCCGAGTATATCTCCGCTCCGTCCTTCAGCCTCCGTATCGACGGCATCACCGAACTGAACTGACCTTGCATGGAAAGGGCTGCCTCCCGGCAGCCCTTTCTTTTTGTACGTCCTGTTTAGAAGCAAACAAATTTTTAGGCTGCAAGCAAATTTTTTTGTTCTTTTTGTTTACAAGCGCGAAAATCTTTGCTAGAATAGCATCTGAAAGTATGGGCCCTCCCTTTCCGCCCATGATCCCAGAAAGAAAGGATGATTGCTTTGGCTGTACCCTGCGCCATCAAGATGGAAAACATCACCAAACGCTTCGGCAAGGTCGTTGCGAACGACCATATCAACATGGAGCTGCACGAAGGTGAAATCCTGTCGCTGCTGGGTGAGAACGGCAGCGGAAAAACCACGCTGATGAATCAGCTCTCCGGCATCTACTTTCCCGACGAGGGCCAGATCTACGTCCACGACAAGCCCGTGACGATCGGCTCGCCGAAGGACGCCTTTGACAACGGAATCGGCATGATCCACCAGCATTTCAAGCTGGTCGACGTGTTCACGGCGACGGAGAATATCGTCCTCGGCCTGGAGGGCGAGGGCAGGCTCGATCTCAAAAAGGCGAGCGAGAAGGTCGCCGAGATCTGCGCGCGGTACGGCTTCGACATCAGCCCGGAGCAGAAGATCTACGATATGTCGGTCTCGCAGAAGCAGACCGTCGAGATCGTCAAGGTGCTCTACCGCGGCGCGGACATTCTGATCCTCGACGAGCCGACCGCCGTGCTCACGCCGCAGGAGACCGACAAGCTGTTCGACATCATGCGCGCGATGAAGAAGGACGGCAAGTCCCTCATCATCATCACGCACAAGCTCCACGAGGTGCTGGACGTCAGCGACCGCGTGGCGGTGCTGCGCAAGGGCGAGTACATCGGCGACGTGATGACGAAGGACGCCAACCAGCAATCGCTGACCGATATGATGGTGGGCCACGCCGTCACGCTCAACATCGACCGGCCCGCCCCCGTCGACCCGAAGCCCAGATTGGAGATCAGCGGGCTGACAGTCTATGACGAGCTTGGCGTCAAGCGGCTCGACAACGTCAGCTTCACCGCGATGAGCGGCGAGATCCTCGGCATCGCCGGCGTCGCCGGCAGCGGGCAGAAGGAGTTGCTGGAATCCATCGCCGGGCTCTACCCCGTCAGCGAAGGTACGATTGTGTTCCACGATCCGCAGAGCGGCGAGGATAAAAACCTCGTCGGCATGGACCCGCTGGCGATCAAAAAGGCGGGCGTCGGCATGGCGTTCGTGCCGGAGGACCGCCTCGGCATGGGGCTTGTCGGCTCGATGGGCATGACGGGCAACATGATGCTGCGCTCGTGGCGCAACGGCAACGGCCTGTTCGTCAACCGCAAGGAGCCGGAAAAGCTCGCCAACGACATCTGGAAGGAGCTGGAGGTCGTCACGCCCAGCACCTCCTTCCCCGTCCGGCGGATGTCCGGCGGCAACGTGCAAAAGGTGCTCGTCGGGCGCGAGATCGCGCAGGACCCCGCCGTTCTGATGACCGCCTACGCCGTGCGCGGGCTGGACATCAACACCTCCTACACCATCTACAACCTGCTGACAAAGGAAAAGATGAAGGGCATCGCCGTCATCTACGTCGGCGAGGATCTCGACGTGCTGCTTGAGCTGTGCGACCGGCTGGTCGTCCTCTGCGGCGGACAGGTCTCCGGCGTTGTGGACGCGCGCACGATCACCAAGGAAGAAGTCGGGCTGCTGATGACGCAGCACAGAAAGGAGGGCGCGGTCAATGGATAAGGAACATGCCGGCCATGAGCCGCTGCTTCGCATGTCCAAGCGCGGCGAGCTGCTGCCCGCCTGGAAATCCTGGGGCATCCGCCTCATTGCTTTCTTCCTGAGCCTCGTTGCCAGCGGCCTCGTCATCGTGCTGATCTCCGGGCTGAATCCCGCCGCCGTGTTCGCCACCATGCTCGACGGCGCCGTCGGCACGAGCAAGCGCATGTGGGTCACGATCCGCGACGCGATGACGCTGCTGTGCATCGCGGTCGGCCTCGCCCCCGCGTTCAAGATGCGCTTCTGGAACATCGGCGCGGAGGGGCAGATCCTCGTCGGCGCCATCGCCTCGGCGGCATGTATGATCTACTTCAAGAACCTCCCCACGCCGGTGCTGCTGCTGGTGATGATCGTCTCCAGTTTGATCGCGGGCGGCATTTGGGGCTTCTTCCCCGGCGTGTTCAAGGCGCGCTGGAACACGAACGAGACCCTGTTCACGCTGATGATGAACTACATCGCCATCCAGCTCACGAGCTACTTCGTCGCGCTGTGGGAAAACCCCTTCGGCTCCAACAGCGTCGGCGTCATCAACTCGCAGACCAAGGCGGGCTGGCTGCCCAACCTGCTCTCCGACGGGTACAACAAGGACTTCGGCTGGAACGTCATCATCGTGCTCACCGTGACGATCATCATGTATCTGTACATGAACCACTCCAAGCACGGCTATGAGATCGCCGTCATCGGCGACAGTGAGAATACCGCGCGCTACGCCGGTATCCGCGTCAACCGCGCGTACGTCCGCACGATCGTTTTCTCCGGCGCGATCTGCGGCCTTGCGGGCTTCGTCGCCGTCTCCGGCGCGAGCCACACGATCTCGACCTCGACCGCCGGCGGGCGCGGCTTCACCGCGATCATCGTCGCGTGGCTCGCCCAGTTCAACAGCGTGGTCATGGTCATCTTCTCGTTCCTGCTCGTGTTCCTGCAAAAGGGCGCGCAGGCGATCGCCTCCGCCTACAACCTGTCGCAGGAGGTCAGCGAGATGATCACCGGCATCATCCTCTTCTTCCTGCTCGGCAGCGAATTCTTTGTCAACTATACGATCCACTTCCGCGGAAAGAAGGTGAAGGCATGACGCAGGCGCAGCTTTTGACGCTCATCAACTCCGCCATCGCGTTCGGCACGGTCATCATGCTCGGCGCCATCGGCGAGATCCTGATCGAAAAGGCGGGCAACCTCAACCTCGGTATCCCCGGCATCATGTACCTGGGCGGTATCGGCGGCATGATCGCCGCGTTCTACTACGAGCTCGGCGGCGGCGCTTCTCCGGTCGTCGGGCTGATCCTGAGCTTTCTCTGCTCGCTGCTGTTCTCGGCGCTCGGCGGATTGATCTACGCGTTTTTGACGATCACCCTGCGTGCCAACCAGAACGTCACCGGCCTTACGCTGACGATCTTCGGCGGCGGTGTCGCCAACTTCTTCGGCGCGAGCCTCAACACGCTGGCTGGCGGCGTCGGTCAGATCTCCGTGCCCGTCACCTCCAGCGCGTACATCGCCTACACGAAGCTCGGCTACATGGGCACGATCGGCAAGGTGCTCTTCGCCCACGGGTTCATGGCGTACCTCGCGATCCTGCTTGCCGTCGCGATGCGCTACTTCCTTAACCGGACGCGCCCCGGCCTCAATCTCCGCGCCGTGGGCGAGAATCCCGGCACGGCGGACGCCGCCGGCATCAACGTCACGCGCTACAAGTACCTTGCGATCATCGCCGGCTCCGCGGTCGCGGGACTCGGCGGCCTGTTCTACACGATGGATTACATCAAGGGCACCTGGGCGAACGACGGCACGATCGAAGGGCTCGGCTGGCTCGCCGTCGCGCTGGTCATCTTCGCGACGTGGAAGCCCGTCGGCGCGATCTGGGGCTCCTACCTGTTCGGCTTCGTCTACTGGGCGTACCTCTATATCCCCGGCCTCTCCCGCCGCACGCTGGAGCTGTTCAAGATGCTGCCCTACGTCATCACGCTGGTGGTGCTGATTATCGTTTCGCTTCGCAAAAAGCGCGAGAATCAGCCGCCCGCGAGCCTCGGCCTGAGCTATTTCCGCGAGGAACGATAAAAAAACAACGCAAAAAGAGCGGCGGCGCCGCTCTTTTTGTTCGGGAGGTTTTACAATGCCCGCTCTGCTGATCAAAAATATCCGCACCCTCGTCTCCTGCGACGACAACGACACGGTATGGGAGGGCGTCGATCTCTACGCCGAGGACGGCGTCATCCGCGCCATCGGCGCTTCCCTGCCGCAAGCCGCCGGACGCGTCGTCGACGCGTCCCACATGCTCTGCTATCCGGGGCTTGTGAACACGCACCACCACCTCTATCAGGTGTTTTCCCGCAACCTGCCGGAGGTGCAGAATCTGGAGCTGTTCGACTGGCTCAAAGCCCTGTACGAGATCTGGAAGGATCTGGACGAGGAGGCGGTGCGCCTCTCCTCGCTCACCGGCATGGGCGAGCTGATGAAGCACGGCTGCACGACCTGCTTCGACCACCACTACGTTTTCCCGCGCGGCGGGGGCGATCTGCTCGGCGCGCAGTTTGCGGCGGCGGATGCGCTCGGCGTCCGCTTCCACGCCTCCCGCGGAAGCATGGACCTCTCGGTCAAGGACGGCGGGCTGCCGCCCGACGGCGTCGTGCAGCCGGTGGACGAAATATTGCGCGACAGCGCCCGCGCCATCGAACGGTTCCACGACCCCAAGCCTTACGCCATGCATCGCGTCGCGCTCGCGCCCTGCTCTCCCTTCTCCGTCTCCGCCGATCTGCTGCGCGAGAGCGCGAAGCTGGCGCGCCAATACGGTGTGCGCCTGCACACGCACCTGTGCGAGACAAAGGACGAGGAGCGCTACATGCTCGCGCGGGAGGGCGTGCGCCCGCTTGCATACATGGAGCGTCTGGGCTGGCTGGGTCCGGACGTATGGTTTGCCCACGGCATCCACTTCAACGACGCGGAGCTCAGGCTGCTCGCGGACACCGGCACCGGCGTCGCCCACTGCCCGATCTCCAACATGAAGCTTTCCTCCGGCGTGGCGCGCGTGCCGGATATGCTGCGCCTCGGCGTACCGGTCGGGCTTGCCGTGGACGGCTCCGCCTCCAACGACGGCTCAAGCCTCATGGAGGAGCTGCGCGTCGCCTATCTGCTGCACCGGCTCCACGCCAGCGCGGCGGCGCCGTCCGGCTACGACGTGCTGAAGCTGGCGACCCGCGGCAGCGCGCGCCTGCTGGGGCGCGACGACATCGGGCAGCTCGCCCCCGGCAAGTGCTGCGACCTGTTCCTCGTGGACGCGCGGCGGCTGGAGCTGACCGGCGCGCTGTACGACCCGAAAAGCGTGCTCGCCACCGTGGGCCTGCGCGGCGCGGTGGACTATACCGTGGTCAACGGGCGCGTCACGGTCGAGCACGGACGGCTCGCCACGGTCGACGAGGAGCGCCTCGCCGCCGACGCCTCCGCCGCGTGCAAACGCTACCTCGGCAGATAGCGCCGCATTATACGCCCGCTTTCTCCGCGTCGATCTGGAGCAGCCGCAGCGCCCGTTCCGCGTTTTCGACATTGTAGAACACAAGCCCCAACGCGTTGAACCCGCCGAATTTCCCCGGGTTCTCCGCCGGATGGAGCGCGCGCC
The DNA here is from genome assembly GCA_902779695.1 of Oscillospiraceae bacterium. Lineage (GTDB taxonomy): Bacteria > Bacillota > Clostridia > Oscillospirales > Oscillospiraceae > Hominicoprocola. Next base: position 6,531 of record CACZCL010000041.1, read on the forward strand.
AGCGGAGCTGCCGGTCGCCCTCTTCCAGAAGGGGCGAGCCCAGCGCCAGCGCCGCCCCGTTTTCCAGCGGGAACAGCCGCACGGCGTCGGCCTTCTCACGGCTCATGGTAAAAACCGTGCCGTCTGTCTTGATCGTCACGGCGCGCGTTTCCGTCAGGTAGTACCGCTGCCCGAGCAGCTGCGCGCGGGTGAGGACGGGCGCGATCGCGATCACGGCATAGAGCAGCGCCATGGCGGCGAAAAGCCCCGGCGAGAACGTGTGGTACAGGACGGTGACAAGGCTTCCCGCCGCGACGCACAGCGCGCCGACGCACCACCGCAGCAGGGCGCCGCGCCCCTCCCGTCCGGCCAGGAGCCGGAAGGGCTGCGTCTCTCCTTCCCAGAGGATCGTTTCCCCCGTCCGAAACGTCTCGTCAAACGCCTGTTTCATCTTGTCGTTCATGCGCGTTTCCTCCCTTTTCGGTATAGTACCATTCTGGCATGAAACGGCGTTCAGCCGCCGAAAAGAGAATACGCCGCCGCGTGAAAGGCGTGAAAAGAAAGCAGGGGCTTCCGTTAGGATCTTGCCAACGGCGCCCCCGCTTTTTCTGTTTCGATGCGATAAATCCTGTTATAAATAGCGGTCCATCCTGTGCCAGATCGCTTCCAGCTGCTCGTTGAGCAGCTCCTGCCCCGCGCGCAGCTTTTCCTGCCCCTCGCGGATGCGCCCGCGCATCTCCGCCTGTCCCGCGCGGAACCAGCTCAAAAGCTCCTCCCAGTCCGCGTTCAGGTCGTCCACCATCTCGTCGCGCGCCGCCTCCAGCGCCGCGATGCCGTCCATCAGCTCGCCCTGCGACCTGAGAAAGCCGTCCAGCGGTTTTTTGTGCCGGGGATATTTCCCGCTGCGGTAGTTGTCGATGACGACCTCATAGCGCGCGTAGGCGCGCGCCACCGCGTCCTCCCAGGAAATATACAGCTCGCGCGCCGCGTTTTCGCCGACGCGCGCCATCTCCTCCGGCGCGGCGCAAAGCTCCGTCAGCTTTGCCGCGAGCGAGGCGGCGTTTTCCTCGATGAAAAAGCCGTTTTGCCCGTCTGTCACGCCCTCGGCGGCGCAGGAGCCGGCGACCATGACCGTCGCAGTGGCGCTCGCCGCCGCCTCGCGCACCACGAGGCCGTTCGTGTCGAAGGTGGACGGGAACAGGAACAGATCGGCGCGGGTATACCACGCGCGGATCGCCTCGCGGTCCGCGATCGCGCCGGTAAAGAAGCACACGCCGTCCAGTCCCAGCTCTTCCGCGGCGGCGCGCACCTCGCCGCCGTCCGCGCCGTCCCCGATGAACACCATGCGAAACGCGGTTCCCCGCTCGCGCAGCGCGGCAAGCGCGTCGAGAATGATCCGCAGCCCCTTGTACCACATCAAACGCCCCACGAACAGGAACACCGGCACGCCCCGCGGCAGATCGAAGCCCGCCGCCGCGGCGGCGACCGCCTCGTCCGAAGCACGGCCCCGCGGCACGTCGACGCCGTTCTCCATGACGATATACTCCCCCTCGAAGCCGAGGGAGCGCAGATTCTGTCCCGCGCCCTCGCTGACCGCCCAAACCTCGTCGCAGGCGGAGATGTTCTGCACCAGCGCGCGTATGGCGCCCTCCTGCAAGAGCTTGCCCTTGACGGCCTTTGCGATGTCGATGTCGAATTTCGTGTGATAGGTCAGCACCAGCGGCGTATCCAGCACGTCCCGCAGCTCGCGCGCAAGAATGGCGGAGGATACGGGGCAATGCGTGTGCAGCAGCGCCGTGTGCTCGTCCTGCATCCGCCGCGCGGCTTCCGGCGAAAACGGATACCCCGCCACATAGCCGATGAGCTTGCGCGTGTCGACGCTCGGATAGCGCAGCACGGGAAAATCGTAGCCGCTGTCGTCCGCGTCCGGCACAGCGGGCGTGACCACGACCGCGTGGCCGTGATGCGCCTCAATATTTTTCGCGTAGTTGACGACCGCGTTCGCCACGCCGTCGATCACGGGTGGGAACGAGTCGTTCAACAGGCAGATGGTGTGCTTTTCTGGCATTGCGTTCTCTCCTTGCCGATCGGAATGCGTCCTTCTGATTCTTTCCGCTCTTCCGGGAAAGTATAGCACAACGGGCGCGAATATGCTATACTTTCGTTGATCTTTTCCGGAAAGGGGGCGCGTATCTTGCGGACGCTCACCCATACCGTCTCGCCCGACCGGGCGGGACAGCCGCTGCGCAGCGTCCTGCGCGGCGAGCTGCGCCTCTCCGGCACGCTGCTCAAAAGCCTCAAATGGCGGGAGGGCGCGATCCTGCTCAACGGCGCGCCCGCCCATGTCAACGCCGTCGTCCGCGCGGGCGACGTGGTGACGGTCACGCTCGCGGAGCGCCGCTCGCCCGCCGCCGCGCCCGCGCCCTGCTCCCTGACGCTCGACGTCGTCTATGAGGACGAAGACCTGCTCGTGCTCAACAAGCCGGCAAACGTGGCGATGCACCCGCGGCGCGCCGAGCCGGATTCGCCCAGCGTCTCCGACGCGCTCGCCGCCTATCTGGGGGACGGCAGCGCCGCCCACTTTGTCAGCCGTCTCGACAAGGGGACCAGCGGGCTTCTGATCGCCGCGCGGACGGGCTATATCCACGACCGGCTGCGCGTCGCGCTCCACAGCGACGCCCTGCGCCGCGAATACCGCGCGGTCGCGCTCGGGCGTGTCGCCCCGCCGCGGGGCGTGATCGAGCTTCCCATCGGACGCGCCGACGGCTCGATCGTCAAGCGCTGCGTGCGCGCGGACGGGCTGCCCTCCCGCACGGAATACGAGGTGCTCGCGCAGGACGAACGCTTTTCCCTGCTGCGCCTGGTCCCGAAAACGGGGCGCACCCACCAGCTCCGCGTCCACATGGCGGCGCTCGGCTTCCCGCTCGCCGGCGACTGGCTCTACGGCACGGAGGACAAATCGCTGATCCCTCGCCCCGCGCTGCACTCCTGCGAGCTGTGGTTCACCCACCCGATCTCCGGCAGGACGCTTCACTTTACAGCGCCCGTTCCGCCGGATATGCAGCGGCTGATCGACGCGATTGAAGCGAAGCGCTGATTTTTTTCGTTTTTCCTTGCGTATTCCGGCTGTTTCCGCTATAATGCAAAAGATCGAATCACGATCGGAGGCGACTCCCATGAGCGAGAACGTCATATTCTGCTATTCCGGCACCGGAAACTGTCTGGACATGGCAAAGAATATCGCGCGTGAGCTCGGCGGCGCGGACATCGTCATGATGCGCGCCAAGCCCGCCGTGACCGACGCGCGCGGCGCGAAGCGCGTTGGGTTTGTCTTCCCCTGCTACGGCGGCGGGCTGCCCGGCGGCGTGGAGGAAACGCTCGGCTGCCTTCAGCTCGCGCCCTCCGCCTACAAATACGCCGTGTGCCTGTGCTCCGCCTATCCGGGCACGGGACTGTCCGTCGTCAATCGCGCCTTTCCCCTCGACTACTGGCAGGTGGTCACGCACCAATGCTCCTGCGTCTGGCTGTTCCCGCACACGATGATGCTGCCGCCGATGACGCCGGCGGGCGCGCAGGCGCGCGCCGAGCGGGAGGCAAAGCGCATCGGGCAGGCGGTGCTGAGCGGAAAGCGCTCGGAAAAGCCGCCGAAGGCAAACCCGCTCAACGCCGCCGAAAGCAGGCTTTGGCAGACCATCTCCCGCAAAAAGGCAAAGCAGTTCGCCGTCAGTTCGCTGTGCGTGCGCTGCGGCACCTGCGTCAAGGTCTGCCCGCGGGAGAATATCCGTCTTTTCGAGGGAAAGCCCCGCTTCGGCTCCGACTGCCTGCAATGCCTCGCGTGCCTCCAGTACTGCCCGCAGGAGGCGATCTCCCTCGGCGCCGTCACACGCCGGCGCGAACACTACCACAACCCCAACGTCAGCGCGGACGAGCTGTCCAGGCCCGTCCTCCACATCGAATGAATGAACGGATCTGAAATGCTGCGCCGCGATATCCTCCGCGGCGCACGGGACGGCGTCCCCATCGGCCTCGGCTACTTTGCCGTGGCGTTTTCCCTCGGCATCACCGCAAGGCACGCGGGCCTGACCGCCTTTCAGGGCTTTCTCGCCAGCTTTCTCAACCATGCCTCCGCGGGCGAATACGCGCTCTTTTCCCTGATTGCCGAGCGCGCCGCCTATTGGGAGGTCGCGGTGGTCATTTTCATCACGAACGCGCGGTATCTGCTGATGAGCGCCGCGCTGAGCCAGCGCTTCTCGCCGGAGACGCCGCTGCTCCACCGTCCGCTGATCGGCTTCGGCATCACGGACGAGATCTTCGGCCTCGGCATCGCGCAAAAGGGCTGGCTTTCCCCGCCGTATCTGTACAGCGCGTTTCTGGTCGCCGCGCTGTGCTGGTCATCCGGCACCGCGACGGGCATCGCCGCCGGCAACGTGCTGCCCGCGCGCGCCGTCAGCGCGCTGAGCGTGGCAATCTACGGCATGTTCCTCGCGATCATCATTCCGCCGGCGCGTGAGAACCGCGTCGTCGCCGCGCTCGTGCCGGTCTCGTTCGCGTGCAGCTTCGCGTTTTCCGTGCTGCCGCTCCTCAGCGGCCTCTCCGCCGGTATGCGGACGATCCTTCTGACCGTCGGCATTTCGGCGCTTGCCGCCGCGCTGTTCCCCGTCGCGGACGCAAAAGGAGGCGGCGCGGCATGAACGTCTACGTCTACATTCTGATCGCCGCGGTCGTCAGCTTTTTGATCCGCGTGCTGCCGCTGACGCTGATCCGCCGTCAGATCACGAACCGCTTTCTCCGCTCGTTCCTCTATTACGTTCCTTACGTCACGCTCGCGGTCATGACCTTCCCCGCCATCGTCACCGCCGCGCAGTACCCCGCGGCGGGCGTCGCGGCGCTGCTTGTCGGCGTCGTGCTCGCCTGGCTCGGGGCGGGGCTTTTCCCGGTCGCCGTCTCCTGCTGCGCCTCGGTGTTCCTCGCCGAGCTGCTGCTTTCCGCCCTGTAACCGATTTCGACCGGATTCGGCAAAATGCGTCCCGGAACCCCCTGTCCGTTGGGGTCCCGGGACGCTTCTTTTCTCATGCGAAGGCAGGGCGGGCAAGCCGTCACCGCTCGAACAGCTTCAAAACCGGCAGCTTCCAGCGCCCGCGCCCGTCGTAGGGGTGCTCGCGCAGCGGCAGGTTCAGCTTCGTCGAGCCGATCAGCACCGTCGACGGGTGCGTGAATTCGCGAAAGCCCCATTCGCCGTGGTACGCGCCCATGCCGGCGTGCCCCGTCCCGCCGAAGGGAACGCCCTTCGCCACGATGTGGAGGCACACCTCGTTGATGCAGCCGCCGCCGTACTGCTGCGTGCGCATCGTCCGCTCCGCCCACTTGCGGTCGCGCGTGAACAGATAGAGCGCGAGCCCGTGCTCCCGCCGCGCGATCGTATCCATCAGCGCGTCGATCTCGCCGTCCGGGTAAACGACGACCGGCAGCAGCGGCGAGAACAGCTCGTGCCGCACCAGCTCCTCGTCGATCCCGACGGGATAGAACACCGTCGGCGCGTAGCGGAGCGTCTCGGGGTCGCCGCTCCCGCCGTACACGATCTTCTCCCGCCAGCGATCCGCCTCCTCCGCGCATTTGCGGTAGGCCTCCGGCGTGATGAGGCGGGCATACTCGGGATTGTGCGCCGGATCGGGCCCGATCTGGCGGTCAAACTCCGCCTTCAGCGCCTCGACAAAACGGTCAGCCGCCTCCCGCGCGACGGCGACCTGATTGACGTCGATGCAGATCTGCCCGCTGTTGCAGAGCTTGAAAAACGCGATCTTGCGCGCCGCGTCCCGCACGTCGGCGTCCGCGCGCACCACGCACCAGTTCCCCGTCTCGCCGCCCAGCTCAAGCGCCACGGGCGTGAGGTTTTTCGCCGCCTCCGCCATAACGTGCCGCCCGACGCGGGGCGAGCCGGTGTAGAAGATCTTGTCGAACCGCTCGGCGAGGCACAGATCCGCGACGTCGTGCCCGCCGTCGACGACAAGCGCGTATTCCCGGGGAAATGTGCCGGCGATCAGGTTTTGCAGCGCCGCGGTGCAGTGCGGCGACTTCGCGCTCGCCTTGAGGATCGCCGTGTTGCCGCCCGCGATGCTCGCCGTCAGCACGCCGAGCGAGAGCAGGATCGGAAAGTTGAAGGGGCTGACAATCAGCGAAACGCCGTAGGGCATCTTGTAAACCTTCGTCACCACGCTGGGAAAGCAGGTCAGCCCGCTCAGGTGCGTTTCCGGCCGCGCCCAGCGCCGCACGCCGCGGATCGTCTCGTTGATCTCCGCGATCAGGCTCCCGATGTCGCAAAAATACGCCTCCGCCGCGCTGCGTCCGAGGTCGGCGCGCAGCGCCTCCTCCAGCTCCTTTTCGTGCGCCAGCACGGCGGTCTTCAGCCGCTTGAGCTGCTCGACGCGCCATGCGACGTCCAGCGTCGCGCCGGAGCGGAAGAATTCACGCTGGCGCTCCACCGCTTCATGGATCGTTTTCTCTGTCCACATAGCCCTTCCTCCGGGAAGATTTTTCAGAATCATACCATATTCGGCGGGGCGTTGCAAGCTACCGTTTTCCGCCCAGCGCCTCCTCCAGCTTTTCCAGCGCGCGCTTTTCGATGCGCGATACATAGCTGCGGCTGATGCCGAGCTTTGCCGCGATCTCGCGCTGCGTGCGCGGCATGTGTCCGCCAAGGCCGTAGCGCAGCGAAACGATCTCCGCCTCCCGCGGCGTCAGGCACTCGCTCACAAGGGCGCGGACGCGCCGGCAGTCCTCCTTGTCCTGCAAATCCGCGTACATCGTGTCGTCCACGCCGACGACGTCGATGAGGTAGAGCGCGTTGCCGTCCTTGTCCGTGTCGATCGACTCGGAGAGCGAGACCTCGTTCTGCGCCTTTTTGCGGGAGCGGAAGTACATCAGGATCTCGTTTTCCACGCACTTCGCCGCGTAGGTCGCAAGCCGTGTCCCCTTCTCCGGCCTGTAGCTCGATATCCCCTTGATGAGTCCGATCGTGCCGATGGAGAGCAGATCGTCCTGCTCGCTCTCCTGCGCGTAGTATTTCTTCACGATGTGGGCGACCAGGCGCAGGTTCCGCTCGACGAGGACGTTTCGCGCCTCCAGATCGCCGTTCGCGGCGCGCTCCAGAAAAGCGCGCTCCTCCGCCGCCGAAAGCGGCTTTGGGAACGAACCGCCGCCGCCCGCGAGGTGCAGCGTCAGCAGCAGGCTGTGCGTCAAAAGGTAGATGGCTGCGGAAAGCATGATGGATCACTCCCTGCCCCTTACCTATGCCGCGAACGGAAGTCCCTATGCCTCCTTCTTTTTCGCGCAAAAGCGCCCCGCGGTAGCTTGCCGCGGGGC
>CACZCL010000042.1 GCA_902779695.1 Oscillospiraceae bacterium
TGCTGGCGACGAGCGGCGCGATGCGTGCGATGCTGTTTCTCGCGGCGGTGGCGGTGGTGGCGTTCCTTGCCTCGCGCGTGATCTTCCCGCGCGAGATCGCAGAAACGAAGCAGGCGAAGCGCGAGGCGGAGCGGCGTTCCGCCCGGGCGGAGTTCGACGTGCCGCTCGACGAGGAGCCTGACGGCGCGGAGGAGACCAATCTGCATCCCGCGGTCGACGCGGACGGGCACGACATCGACCTGCATCCGGCGGTCGACGCGGACAGGCTGGCGGAAGGCGCGGAGCGATCCGCGGAAAAGGGAAGCGACAATGGATAAGCTGCGGATCATGAGCGTGTTCGGCACGCGGCCGGAGGCGATCAAAATGGCGCCGCTGGTCAAGGAACTGAAAATGCGCGACGGCGTGGAGAGCCTGTGCTGCGTGACCGCGCAGCACAGGGAGATGCTGGATTCCGTCATGGACGTGTTCGGCCTGACCGCCGACCGGGATCTCGACATCATGACCCCCAGCCAGACGCTCTCGACCATCACCAGCAAGTGCCTTCTGGGAATGGACGGCGCCATCGAGGAGCTCAAGCCCGACATGATCCTCGTTCACGGCGATACCTCGACCACGTTTGCCGGCGCGCTGTCCGCGTTTTATCATCGCGTGCCGGTGGGGCATGTCGAGGCGGGGCTGCGGACTTACGACAAGTATTCCCCCTATCCGGAGGAGATGAACCGCGCGCTGGTCACCCGTCTCGCGGACCTGTACTTCTGCCCGACGCGGCGCAACCGGGACAACCTGCTGCGCGAGGGCGTCGGCGCGGAGGGCGTCTTCGTTACCGGCAACACGGTCATCGACGCGCTGAAGACGACCGTGCGCGACGGTTACGTCTTTGCGACGGAGGAGCTCAACGCGCTGGACTACGACGGACGCAAGATCGTGGTGGTCACCTGCCACCGGCGGGAGAATTACGGCGAGCCGATGCGCCAGATCATGACGGCGCTGCGCGATCTCGCGGCGCAGAACGAGGATGCGGAGCTGGTCTATCCCGTGCATCTGAGTCCCGTCGTGCGCGAGGCGGCGGGCAAATACCTTGCGGGCGCGCCGCGGGTGCATCTGATCGACCCGCTGCCGGCGGACGAGATGCATAACCTGATGGCGCGCGCCTACCTTGTGATGACGGATTCCGGCGGCCTTCAGGAGGAGGCGCCGGCGCTCGGCAAGCCGGTGCTCGTCCTGCGCCGGGAGACGGAGCGGCCTGAGGCTGTCGAGGCTGGCACGGTCGCCCTCGCGGGCGTGCGGTACGACGATATCCTTCGCATGGGCAACGCGCTGCTGCGCGATGCTTCGGCGTACGCCGTCATGGCGCGCGCGGTCAACCCCTACGGCGACGGGAACGCCTGCCGCCGCATCGCGGACGCGATCGAGTGGCACTTCGGGCGGCGCGCCGCGCGGCCCGAGGAGTATCTGCCATGAAAAAGACGCGGAAGGAACGGGGCTCGCTGGTCGGCGTTGCGCTCGCTGCGCTGATCGTCCTCGTCGCGGCGTTTTTGCTGCGCCTGACGCTGCATCGCCCGCCGGAGATCACGCTGCCGGAGGACGACGGCGCCGCGGGCGGGAGCGCTGTCGTCGCCGAAACGGGGCAGGACGCCGTCCGCCGGGTCGAGGTGACGCCGGACACGGTGCAGCGCGTGATCGAGCGGCTGGCGCGCCCGGAGAACTACAGCCGCACGATCCGGGTCGAACGCTTCTGGCAGGGCGGCGGCGGCAGCGCCTCGGCGTCGGTGCGCATCGCGGACGGTTGGATGCGACTCGACGAGGGCGAGGACGAGGAGGAAGCCCGCCATGTGATCGCGGGCGACGGAACCTGCTGGATCTGGTACGGCGCTCTCGGACCCGTATTCACCGGCGCCGCGGCATTCTCTGCCGACGAGGAGCAGGGCATTCCGACTTATGAGGATATCCTGCGCCTGGATACGGCGCGCATTGCCGCCGCGGACTATCGCGCCTACGACGGCGTCGAGTGCGTCTACGTCGAAACGCTGCCGGACGAGGCGGGCTATACCGGACGGTACTGGGTCGGCGTGGAGAACGGCCTCCTGATCGCCGCCGAGCGCGCGGCGGGAGAAATGCTTGTCTACCGCATGACAGGCAGCGACGTCAATCTGGACGATGTGACGCAGGAGGCGTTTCGCCTGCCGGACGGCGAGCTTCCGCTCCCGGCCGCGGGGTAGACAGGAAAACCTTGCGCATGAAAAGCGAAAAAAGAGGCCGGAAACCCTGACGTGGGTTTTCGGTCTCTTTTCATGCCCGATGACGCGGCGTCCAAAACGGCGCGGACGGGAGGCGACGCGCGGATTTCCGGCGGATTTGCCGGTATCGGGTATGTTTTCGCTTTTTTCACACAACCTAACCAAAATGCTTTGGGAGGGTTTGCCATGATACGCGGCATGAGAGCCACAAACGACAACAAGGACGAGGAAACGCGGGAGGAGCGGATGGAACCGCCCGTCCAGCCGCTGGTCGATCTCAGCTCCGCCACGCTGCGGACGAAGCGCGGCACGATCCACTGCCTGACCATCGTGGGTCAGATTGAGGGACACATGGAGCTGCCGCCGGGCGCGAAGGCGACGAAGTACGAGCACATCCTGCCGCTGCTCGCCGCGCTGGAGGCGAACGATGAGATCGGCGGCGTGCTGTTTCTGCTCAACACGATGGGCGGGGACGTGGAGGCGGGGCTTGCCATCGCGGAGCTGATCTCCGGCATGACGAAGCCGACGGTGTCGCTCGTGCTGGGCGGCGGGCACTCCATCGGCGTGCCGCTGGCGGTCGCGCCGAAGCACACCATGATCGCGCCCAGCGCCTCCATGACGATCCATCCGATCCGCATGAGCGGGACGATGATCGCCGCGCCGCAGACCTATCACTACTTCAACCGCCTGCAGGAGCGGATCGTCCGCTTTGTGACCAAAAACTCGCACATCACGCAGGAGCGATTCACGGAGCTGATGATGAGCGCCAAGGATATGGCGGCGGACGTCGGCAGCGTGATTTACGGCGAGGAGGCGGTGGCGTGCGGGCTGATCGACCGGATCGGCGGACTGTCCGACGCGCTCACGGCACTTTATACAAGGATGCGCTAGAAAGCAGCCCCAAAATTTGGGGCTGCTTTCCAGATTGTATCTTGCAAAAAAGGGGCTTTTCTGTTACTATACTTTAGTTAAACTATGTAAAGGCGCGCCTGCGGGCGCAAAAGGAGCGTTTCGTGTACTTAAAGGCGCTGGAAATACAGGGCTTCAAAAGCTTCCCCGATAAGACGACGCTGAATTTCGGCGAGGACGTCACCGCCATCGTGGGGCCGAACGGCAGCGGAAAATCCAATGTTTCGGACGCGATCCGCTGGGTCATGGGCGAGCAGTCGACCAAGTCGCTGCGCGGCACCAAGATGGAGGACGTGATCTTCGGCGGCACAGAGAAGCGCAGCCAGATGGGCTTTGCCCAGGTGACGCTGGTGCTGGACAACACCGAGCATATCTTCCCGCAGATGGAGGAGCGCGAGGTCGCCGTCAGACGCCGGTATTATCGCTCCGGCGAGTCGGAATACTACATCAATCAGCAGAGCGTGCGCCTCGCGGACGTGAACGAGCTGTTCATGGACACCGGCATGGGGCGCGAGGGCTACTCGATCATCGGGCAGGGGCGGATCGACGAGATCCTGTCCGTCAAGAGCGCGGACCGGCGCGAGATCTTCGAGGAGGCGGCCGGCATTTCCAAGTACCGCCACCGTAAGGAAAAGGCGGAGCGCGATCTGGAACGCACGGAGGAAAACCTCACGCGCGTCAACGACAAGATCGCCGAGCTGGAGCTGCAGGTCAGTCCCCTGCGCAAGCAGGCGGAGACGGCGAAAAAGTATCTAATCCTCCACGACGAGCAGCGCACGCTGGAGATATCCCTCTGGCTCAGCCAGCTGGAGACGGTGCGCGCCGGCGCGATCAAGCTCAAGACCGACTACGCGCTTGCCAAGGAGGAGCTTGCCGGCGCCGAGGCGGAGCTTCAGGCGCTGTATGAGGACAGCGAAAAGTTCGCCGACCGTATCCGCGAAAACGACATGGCGCAGGACCGCGTGCGCACCGCCGCGTCCGAGTTGGACGGGCGGATCGGGGAGTGCGATTCCGCCGTCGCGGTGCAGCGCTCGAACATCGCACACAATGAGGAGAACATCGCACGCATCGAGGAGGAGCTGCGCGACCGTTCGGGGCGCGAGAGCTCGATGGCGGAGCAGATCGGCGCAAAGCGGGAGCGCATCGCCGCGCTGGACGCGGCGGCGGCGGAGCTGGAGGCGGCGCTCGACAGGCTGCGCGCGCGGGCGGAGGAGCTTTCGCGCGGTATGGGGGAGACGACGAGCGAGGTCGAGAGCCTGCGCGGAAAGGAAGCGCTGGCGGTCTCCGCGGCGGCGGACAGCCGCGCGGATATCTCGGCGGCGCGCTCAAGCCTGCACGAGATGGAGGAGCGCAAAAGCTCGCTTGCCGCGGAGCACGCCCAGGTTGAGCAGCAGCTCGGCGAGACGAAGAAGGCGGCGGCGGAGAACCGCCGCGCGCTGGACGAGGCGCAGGAGGACGCCGACGCGATCCGCAACATCATCAAGGGCCACTCCATGAAGATGGAGGGCCGCGTCAAGCGCGAGGCGGAGGCGTCCGAGCGGCGCGTCGGCCTGACGATGGAGCTGAGCAACCTGAACTCCCGCATCAAGCTGCTCAGCGATATGGAGAAGGAATACGAGGGCTTCGGCAGAGCGGTGAAGACCGTGATGCAGGCGGCGGAGAACCGGATGCTGCGCGGCGTGCACGGGCCGGTTGCGAGCCTGATGACGACGGAAAAGAGGTACGCCGTCGCGATCGAGATCGCGCTGGGCGCGAAGCTGCAGGATATCGTCGTCGACCGCGAAGAGGACGCCAAGGCGGCAATCAACCTCCTCAAGCAGCGCGACAGCGGGCGCGCGACGTTTCAGCCGCTCACCGCCATCCGCGGGGCGGAGCTGCGGGAAAAAGGATTGGAGTCCGAATACGGCTTCGTCGGCGTCGCGTCGTCGCTGGTGAAGCACGAGGAGAAATACCGCGCGGTGTTTGCGAGCCTGTTGGGCAATACGGTGGTCGTGGACGACCTTGACTGCGGCATCGCGATGGCGCGGAAGTATCAAAACCGCTTCCGCATCGTCACGCTCGACGGGCAGGTCATCAACCGCGGCGGCTCGATGACGGGAGGCTCCGTCAGCCGCAGCGCCGGCATCCTCAGCCGCGCCAACGAGCTCAAGGAGCTTGCCGCGCGGCGCGGCGGGCTGGCGGAAAAGCTCTCCGCCGCCGAGCGCGAGGCGGACGAGGCGAAGCGCGACCTCACGAAGGCGCAGTACGAGCTGGAGGTCGCCCAGGGACAGGAGCGCACGGCGGAGGACGCGGTGCTCAAGCTCTCAAGCGAGAAGGAGCACTTTGACAGCCTGCTCTCTGGCCTGCGCGACCGGCTGGAAGCGATGGAGGCGGAGGACGAAGGCATTGACCGCCGCGCCGCAGAGCTGAAGGCGGCAATCGCGGAGAAAGAAAAGCTTGCCGCGCGGCAGGAGCAGGAAGCGGCGGCCTGCCGCGCGCAGGCGGAGAAAAAGCTCTCCGGGCAGAGCGAGCTGATGCGGGATTCCAGCGCGCTCGGCGACGAGATCGCCGAAAAGCGGAGCACGCTCGCGGGGCATCACGCGGAACGGGAGACGACCGAGCGCGCGCTGCGCGAGCTGGAGGCGCTGCAGGAGCAGATGCGCGGCGACGCGGCGGACCGGCAGGCGCTGATCGCGTCGTACCGCGCCGCGAGCGAACGGGCGGAGACGGAGATCAAGGCGCAGGAGGCGCGGATCGCCGAGCTGCGCAAGGCGCAGGAGGAGCGGCGCGCGGAGCTGCAAAAGCTTTCCGAGGCAAAGCTGGCGATTGAGGCGGAGCGCGGCAGAAGCGACAGCCGCATGAAGGACCTCAACAGCCATGTGATCAACGCGAACAATACCGTCAAGAGCTTCGAGCACCGCATGGAGATGGCGGCGGCGGAGGAAAAGCAGCTCCTCGACAAGCTGTGGGAGAGCTACGAGCTGAGCTACAGCGCCGCGATGGAGCAGCGCGTCGAGCTGGAGAGCGCCGCCAAGGCGAACCGCCGCATCGGCGAGCTCAAGCGCGAGATCAACGCGCTCGGCAGCGTCAACGTCGGCGCGATCGACGAGTTTGAGCGGGTCAACGGGCGCTACGTCTATCTCACGAGCCAGCGGGATGACGTCGAGCACGCGAAGGACGAGCTGCTGGGCGTGATCGAGAGCATCACCAACGAAATGACCGACATCTTCCGCGAGCAGTTCGCTCAGATCCGCGAGAGCTTCGAGGAGACGTTTCTGGAGCTGTTCGGCGGCGGGCGCGCGACGCTGGAGCTGGAGGACGAGAGCGATATCCTCAACTGCGGTATTGAAATCAAGGTGCAGCCGCCCGGCAAGGCGCTCAAGACGATCACGCTGCTCTCGGGCGGCGAGAAGGCGTTCGTCGCCATCGCGCTGTACTTTGCGATTTTGAAGGTGCACCCGACGCCGTTTTGCGTCATGGACGAGATCGAGGCGGCGCTGGACGCCACCAACGTGATCCGCGTGGCGAACTATATGCGCCGCGTGACCGACCGGACGCAGTTTATCGTCATCACCCACCGGCGCGAGACGATGGAGGCCGCCGACGTGCTTTACGGCGTGACGATGCAGGAGCGCGGCGTCAGCAAGGTGCTGCGCCTCAACATGGACGAGATGACGAAAGAACTGGGGATCAAGGAGTAAACGCGCGCATGAACATTTTTTCGAGAATCAAAAAGGCGTGGTTCGATTCGATCGTCTGGGAGATGATCGACGACGAGTTTTACGACAGTCTGGAGGAGAGCCTGATCCTCGCGGATCTGGGCGCGGCGGCAGCGGCGGACGCGGTGCGGAGGCTGCGCGACGTCGTTTACGACCGCTCGATCCAGAACGGGGAGCAGGTCAAGCAGGCGCTGCGCGAAATTCTGGAGGAAAAGCTCAACGTCGGCAGCACGGCGCTGGATCTCTCCACAAAGCCGTCGGTCGTTCTCGTCATCGGCGTCAACGGCGTCGGGAAGACGACGTCCATCGGCAAGCTGGCAAACCGGCTGCGCGTGCGGGAGAAAAAGCGCGTGCTGCTGTGCGCGGCGGATACGTTCCGCGCGGCGGCGGCGGACCAGCTTTCCATCTGGGCGGAGCGCGCGGACGTGGAGATCGTGCGCTCGAAGGAGGGCGCCGACCCCGGCGCGGTGCTGTTCGACTCGCTGGCGGCGGCGAAGGCGCGCGGCGTGGACGTGGTGCTGTGCGACACCGCGGGGCGGCTGCACAACAAGGCGAACCTGATGGCGGAGCTTGCGAAGCTGCGCAAGATCATCGACCGGGAGACGCCGGACGCCGCGAAGGAGACGCTGCTCGTGCTCGACGCGACGACGGGGCAGAACGGTTTGCAGCAGGCGAAGGTGTTCCGGGAGGTCGCGGGACTGACCGGCATCATCCTCACCAAGCTGGACGGCACGGCAAAGGGCGGTATCTGCATCGCCATCGCGCAGGAGCTGGGCGTGCCGGTGAAGTACGTCGGCCTCGGCGAGGGCATTGACGACCTGCAGCCCTTCGACGCGAAGGAATATCTGAAAAATTTTATCTGACCTGCGAGGCGGACGATGGAGTGCCCATACTGCAAGGCGGAAATGAAGCGGGGCGTGATCCCCATGGACGGGTATGTGCGCTGGGTCGAGGGCGAAAGCTACGATCCATTCGACACAGTCGGACACGAGACCGTTCGGCTCAGCGCGTCCGAGCTTTTGACGACCTCCTGCGCCGAGGCTTGGTACTGCGCGCCCTGCCGCGTGGTCATCGTGCCGGTGAAGGAGTTTGAAGGCCGTATGGACGCCGTGAAGCGCAAGTGGAACGCCTTTACGGATAAAATGCGCGACAGGCGCGCCGCTTCCGCGGCGGAGCGCGAAGCGGCGCAGCGCGAAAGGCGCCGCGCGGAGCGCGGAAAAAAGGACCCGTGGGAGGTTGATTGACATGAAATTTGTTTTGGCGACCCAGAATCCGAAAAAGAGAGAGGAAATGGCGGCGATCCTCTCCGGTCTCGGCGTCGATATCGTGACCGAGGAGGAGCTTGGCGTCCGGGTCGAGGTCGAGGAGACCGGAGAAACCTTCGGACAGAACGCCGCGCTGAAGGCAAAGGCTGTCATGGAGGCGACGGGGCTGCCTGCCATCGGGGACGATTCCGGCCTGTGCGTCGACGCGATGAACGGCGCGCCGGGCATCTACTCCGCGCGCTACGGCGGCGAGGAGCTGGACGACGCGGGGCGCTGCGCGCTGGTGCTGGAGATGATGCACGGGCAGACCGACCGCAGCGCGCATTTTGAAACGGTCATCTGCTGCGCGTTCCCAAACGGCGACTGGTTCGCCGCCAAGGGCGATTGCCACGGCTCCATCGCGTTCGCGCCGATGGGGACGGGCGGCTTCGGCTACGACCCGATCTTTTTCCTCACGGAGCAGCAGAAGACCTTCGCCCAGCTCTCCGCCGAGGAAAAGGCGGCGATCTCCCATCGCGGCAACGCGCTGCGCGCGTTCCGGCAGAAGCTGGAGACGTATTTGAAAAACCATCCGGAGGCGTCCGCGTGACGGAGCGTCCGGACGGGGGAGGAAGCAGCATGGAATTGACCGGCAAGCAGCGCGCCCAGCTGCGCGCGCTGGCAAACGGCATCGAGCCGGTGGTGCATATCGGCAAGGACGGCATCGGCGACAACCTTGTGCGGCAGGCGGACGACGCGCTGGAGGCGCGGGAGCTGATCAAGTGCCGCGTACTGGAAAACTGCGAACTGAGCGCCCGCGAGGCGTGCGACGAGCTTTCCCGCCGCACGCGCAGCGAGCCGGTGCAGGTCATCGGGACGAAATTCGTCCTGTACCGTGAGACGCACCGCAAGGACAAAAAGGACAAGATCGTGCTTGTTCGGAGCGGGAAAAAGGCATGAGGCTCGGGGTTTACGGCGGCAGCTTCAACCCGCCGCATCTGGGGCACCTGCGCGCCGCCGTTGCCGCGGCGAAGCGTCTGGAGCTGGACCGGCTGCTTCTGATCCCGGCGGGCATCCCGCCGCACAAGCGGCTCAGCGAGGGCGCGCCCGGCGCGGAGCACCGCGCCGCGATGACTGCGTACATGGCGGAGCTGACGGCGATGGAGGCCGGCGTGCCGACGGAGCTTTCCCGCATGGAGCTGGAGCGCCCGGGGAAAAGCTACACCGCCGACACTCTGCGGGAGCTGCGCGCGGAGTATCCCGACGCGGAGCTGTGGCTGCTGATGGGGACGGATATGTTCCTGACCTTTCAGGATTGGCACGAGCCGGAGGAGATCGTCTCCCGCGCCGCTCTCTGCGCCTTCGGACGCAGCGAGAGCGACACGGAGGAGCTGTTCGAGGCCCAGCGCGACTTTCTGACGCAGCGCTTCCCCGGCGCGCGCATCGTGACGATGACGCTGCCGGATCTGGTGGAGATCAGCTCCACCGAGCTGCGCGCGGCGCTGCCGGCGGGCAGGGCGGAGCGGTATCTCGCGCCGCAGGTCTACGGCTACATCCTGCGCGAGCATCTGTACGGCACGAGCTGCGAGCTCAAGCGCCTGACCCTCGACGAGCTGCGCCCCATCGCGCTTTCCTATCTCAAGGCGCGGCGCGTGCGGCACGTGCTGGGCGTCGAGGAGGAGGCGGTCCGCCTCGCGGAGAAGTACGGCGCGGATGTGGAAAAGGCGCGCGTCGCGGCGCTGTTGCACGACTGCACGAAGAAGCTGAACCTGAGGGAGCAGCTCGCGCTGTGCGAGCAGTACGGCATTGCGCTGGACTATCTGGAGCGGCACACGCTCAAGCTGCTGCACGCCAAAACGGGCGCGGCGCTGGCGCGGGAGGTGTTCGGCGCGGACGAGGCGGTATGCGGGGCGATCCGCTGGCACACGACGGGGCGCGCCGGCATGACGCTTTTGGAGAAGGTCGTCTACCTCGCCGATTACATCGAGCCGAATCGGAATTTTGAAGGCGTGGACAAGCTGCGCGCTGCGGTATACGAGGATCTGGACAAGGGACTGGAGCTGGGGCTTCGCATGAGCATCGAGGAGATCGAGGCGCGCGGCGTCCCCGTCCATCAGAACACACGCGCGGCATACGAATACTTAAAGGGGATATAAGATGGCATACAGCGACTTCCGGGACAAATTACAGCAGACGCGTACGGAAGCGGAGCGCAAATACAGGGAAAACAGCGAAGAGGCCTGGGGGCAGATCAAGAGCTTTTTCACCGACCCGACGCATTGGATCATTGCGGCGATCGCGCTGCTGCTGATCGTGGCGGGCGTGTTTACGGCCAAGTTTTTCGGCGCGATCCGCGCGCCCGCCCTTCCGGCGCAGCAGGATCCTGTCGAGATCGGCACGGAAACGCAGGAGGTCATTGAGGAGGCAAACGAGGTCCTGGAGGAGATCGACGACAGCAACACGGTGCAGCCGATCCTCTCCGGCGCGCGGAAGGAGGATTACTACACCTTCCTGCTGATCGCCACCGACGCCATCAGCAGCAGTACGGACACGCTGATGGTCGTCAGCTACGACGTCAAGAACCAGAAACTCAACCTGATGAGCATTCCGCGCGACACGATGGTCAACGTGAGCTGGGACATCAAAAAGATCAACTCCGTGTACGCCATGAGCGGGATCAACGGTCTCAAGCGGCACATCGGCAAGCTGATCGGCTTCGTGCCGGACTATTACGTCAAGATCGACCTCAGCGCGTTCATCGAGGTCGTCGATCTGATCGGCGGTGTGGATTTCAACGTGCCGCGCGCCATGAATTACGACGACGCGGAGCAGAACCTGCACATCCACTTTGAGCCGGGGATGCAGCATCTCACCGGACAGCAGGCGATGGAGGTCGTGCGCTGGCGCAAGAACAACCGTTCGCAGTCGGGGCGCATCGAGGGGTACGACGATACGGGGCGCATCGAAACGCAGCAGGCGTTTTTGCGCGTCGCGCTCAAGCAGGCGCTTTCAATCCGCAACTGGACGAAGATCTCCGGCTATGTCGAGATCTTCAAGCGCGACGTCGAAAGCGATCTGGAGCTCGGCAATATGCTCTGGTTCGCGCGCAAAGCGATGGATCTGAGCGAGGACAGCTTTACGACCTGCACGATCCCCGGCGACTATTACGCTGAGGCGTGGAGCCGCTCGGTCGGCAGTATGCAGTCCTATGTGACGCTTTATCCGCAGCAGGTCATCCAGCTGGTGAACGAGAGCTTCAACCCCTACCTCTCACAGGTGTCGATGGCAAATCTCGACATTATGTCCGTCAATCGCGACGGCAGCGTTTCGTCCTCCACCGGCTATGTGGCGGACAGCATCGCGGCGCTGCCGCCGGTCGTCGACGACGGGACGGAAGAAGCGGAGGAGACAACGGAAACGGAGGAAACGGCGGAGGGAACCCCGGAAACGGGAGGCGAAACCGCCGGAGAAGAAGGAACCGGATCGGAGCAGGGCGGAGGAGGCGCGCCGCCTGTATCGACGCCCACGCCGGAGCCGACGCCTGCGCCCACGCCGGAGCCGACGCCCACGCCGGAGCCGACGCCCGCGCCGGAGCCGACGCCCGCGCCGGAGCCGACGCCCGTACCGGAACCGACGCCGGAACCCGTTTCGCCGCCGGAGACTGTGGATACCGCGCCGCCCGAGGGCGACGCCTGATAAAGAAGGGAGCATTTTATGCTGAAACCGAAGGAAATGGCGATCCTTGCCGCAAAAGCGCTCGACGCCAAAAAGGGAAAGGATATCCGGGTGCTGGAGATCGACAAGATCACGACGCTCGCGGACTATTTCGTGATCTGCACGGGCGGGTCGAACACGCAGATCAACGCCCTGTGCGACGAGGTCGAAAAGCAGTTGAGCCAGGCCGGCGAGGAGCCGATCCATCGCGAGGGCTATCGCGGCGGCACGTGGGTGCTGCTGGACTACGGCTGCATCGCGGTGCATGTGTTCAACGCCGAGGCGCGCGAGTTCTACTCGCTGGAGCACCTCTGGGCGGACGGCAGCGAGGTCAGGCTGGACGACGTGCTGGATCAGGAATCGTAATCAAACTAGAAGGAGAGAAGGCAGCGCATGAAGTACGATTTTGCGGCCATTGAGAAGAAATGGCAGGAAAATTGGGAGGTCACGAAGCCCTATGCCGCCGTGACCGGCGAGAAGGATAAACCGAAGTTCTACGGGCTCATCGAGTTTCCGTACCCCTCCGCGGCGGGGCTGCACGTCGGGCATCCGCGCCCGTTCACGGCGATGGACGTCGTGACGCGCAAAAAGCGCATGGAGGGCTATAACGTCCTGTTCCCGATCGGGTTTGACGCCTTCGGCCTGCCGACGGAGAATTTCGCCATCAAGAACCACGTCCATCCCGCCGTGGTCACCAGGCAGAATATCGAGAATTTCACCCGCCAGCTCAAAATGCTCGGCTACGGCTTCGACTGGGACCGCTGCGTGGACACCACCGACCCGAAGTATTACAAGTGGACGCAGTGGATATTCCTGCAGCTCTTTAAGAAGGGACTTGCCTATAAGGCGACCATGCCCGTCAACTGGTGCACGAGCTGCAAGTGCGTGCTCGCGAACGAGGAGGTCGTCGAGGGCGTGTGCGAGCGCTGCGGCAGCGAGGTCATCCGCAAGGAAAAGAGCCAGTGGATGCTCGCCATCACCAAGTACGCCGACCGTCTGGTCGACGACCTCGACGACGTGGATTTCATCGAGCGCGTCAAGGTGCAGCAGCGCAACTGGATCGGCCGCTCCACCGGCACGGAGGTCACGTTCAAGACCAACACGGATGATGACATCACGGTCTACACCACCCGCGTCGATACGCTCTTCGGCGTGACCTACACGGTCATCTCGCCGGAGCATCCGCTGCTGAAAAAGTGGCGGCCGCTCATCGGGAACTGGGACGAGGTCAAGGCGTACCAGGAGGCGGCGGCGCGCAAGAGCGACTTTGAGCGCGGCGAGCTGAACAAGGAAAAGACCGGCGTCCGGCTGGACGGGATCGAGGTGATCAATCCCGCGACGAACGAGGCGGTGCCGATGTTCGTTTCCGACTACGTCCTCATGGGCTACGGCACCGGCATCGTGATGGGCGTGCCGGGTCACGACCAGCGCGACTGGGATTTTGCCACCGCCTTCGGCCTGCCCATCATCGAGGTCGTCAAGGGCGGCGACGTCACGAAGGAGGCGTTCACGCTCAAGGACGACACGGGGATCATGGTCAACTCCGGCTTCCTCAACGGCATGACCGTCAAGGATGCGATCCCCGCGATGAAGGAATACGCCGTCAAGCAGGGCTGGGGCAGGGAGAAGGTCAACTTCAAGCTGCGCGACTGGGTCTTCTCCCGCCAGCGCTACTGGGGCGAGCCGATCCCGCTGGTCAACTGCCCGGACTGCGGCTGGGTGCCCGTTCCCGAGGAGGAGCTGCCGCTGGTGCTGCCGCAGGTGGACAGCTACGAGCCGACCGACGACGGCGAGAGCCCGATCTCGAAGATGACCGACTGGGTCAACACGACCTGCCCGAAGTGCGGCAAGCCCGCCCGGCGCGAGACCGACACCATGCCGCAGTGGGCGGGGTCGAGCTGGTACTATCTGCGCTATATGGACCCGCACGACGGCGACGCCGCCGTTTCGCGCGAGGCGGAGGAGTACTGGGGGCCGGTGGACTGGTACAACGGCGGCATGGAGCACACGACGCTGCATCTGCT
>CACZCL010000043.1 GCA_902779695.1 Oscillospiraceae bacterium
AAAATCGCCCCGGTTCGTCTGATCAATCCGCGAAGGTGACCTTTACGCTCTCAAGGGTCTCGGCGGGTTCCCACGTTTCCGGGTCGCGCCGAGCGTCGTCACAAACGCCGGCAGCAGCGCGAGCAGTTTTCTTGTCTTCATGGCTTTTATCCTTTTCATTTCCGAATATGCTGGACCAGATTGATAACGAACCCGGAGGGAGCGACCATCACAGCCGATCTGGAGGTGGGGTTTTCCACCGCGCGGTCGCCGTAAAAGTTTTTGAAGCCGCGGTCCGTAAGCAGGCGGAACGCTTCGTCGAAGTCGTCCACGTTCATGCGTATGGCCTCGATGCAGTCCACAGGCAGGCCGTCGCTCTGGGAGATGTCCAGATAGAAACCGTTGGCGTCCTTCATACGGATGCCTGTGACATGCAAATCGCCGATGCCCTCCTTGGTGTGCCGGCGCTGGAAGCCCATCGCTTCAAACAGCTGAACGACAGCCTCCGCGTCCTTCGTAATGATCTGCGGGTTGAAAGTCGTGATCTTCATGGTATCTCCTTTCGTCAATTCCGATTCTTGACCTGCCCCATAGTATTTTATCTCAGAATTTCCCTGTCTACAACCCCAATTTGTCCCGGAAGCGGCGGTTGAGCGGGCGCGCCGTATCCCCGCTTCCTTTACAATCTCCCGTATCCGGACGGAATCAGAATTTTGCACCGCCCGGCAAAAAGAGCCGACACACGGCGTGCCGACTCTTATTTTGCCGGGCGGTGTAACGTATTGTCTTACAGGTGCAGCACGCGCTCCCGGATCTCCTGCGTGCGGCCCTGGTTCCAGAACTGGGTGCCGATATAGCCGCAGGTGCGGCGCGCGACGTTCATCTTGTCCTGATCCGTGTTGCCGCAGCGCGGACACTTCCAGATCAGCTTGCCGTTGTCCTCGACAATGTCGATCTCGCCGTCCCAGCCGCAGACCTGGCAATAGTCGCTCTTGGTGTTCAGCTCCGCGTAGATGATGTTGTCGTAGATAAACTTCATCACCTGCAAAACCGCCTCAAGGTTGTTCTGCATATTCGGCACCTCGACGTAGCTGATTGCGCCGCCGGGGGAGAGATGCTGGAACTCCGCCTCGAATTTGAGCTTGTCGAAGGCGTTGATCCGCTCGGTGACGTGGACGTGATAGCTGTTGGTGATATAGCCCTTGTCGGTGATGCCCTCGATGATGCCGAAGCGCTTTTGCAGGCACTTGGCGAACTTGTAGGTCGTGGACTCCAGCGGCGTGCCGTAGATGGAAAAGTCGATGTTCTCCTTTTCCTTCCAGCGCTTGCAGGCGTCGTTCATATACTGCATGATCTTCAGCGCGAAGGGCTTCGCGGCGGGATCGGTGTGGCTCTTGCCGGTCATGTACTTCACGCACTCGTACAGCCCCGCGTAGCCCAGCGAGATCGTGGAATAGCCGTTGTAGAGCAGCTTGTCGATCGGCTCGCCCTTTTGCAGCCGCGCGCACGCGCCGTACTGCCACAGGATGGGCGCCGCGTCGGAGAGCGTCCCCTTGAGCCGCTCGTGCCGGCACATCAGCGCGCGGTAGCACAGATCGAGGCGCTCGTCGAAGATCTGCCAGAACTTCTCGATGTCGCCGCCGGAGGAGAGCGCGATATCCGGCAGGTTCAGCGTGACGACGCCCTGATTGAAGCGCCCGTAATACTTGTGCTTCCCCGGCTCGTAGTTTTTGGCGCCCGCGATGTTGCCGATGCCCGCGTCGGTAAAGCGGTCGGGCGTGAGGAAGCTGCGGCAGCCCATGCAGACGTAGACGTCGCCCTTGAGCTCAAGCATCTTCTTCTCGCTGATATAGTCGGGCACCATGCGCTTCGCCGTGCATTTCGCGGCGAGCTTCGTGAGATAATAGTAGGGGGAATCCTCGTGGATGTTGTCCTCCTCCAGCACGTAGATCAGCTTCGGGAACGCGGGCGTGACCCAGACGCCCTGCTCGTTCTTCACGCCCTCGTAGCGCTGCTCCAGCATCTCCTCAATGATCAGGGCAAGGTCGCGCTTTTCCTGCGCGTCCCGCGCCTCGCCGAGGTACATGAACACCGTGATGAACGGCGCCTGGCCGTTCGTCGTAAGCAGCGTCACGACCTGGTACTGGATGGTCTGCACGCCGCGGCGGATCTCCTCGCGCAGGCGCTTTTCCGTGATCTCGGCGATCTTCTCCTCCCCGGGCATGAAGCCGATGTCCGACAGCTCCGCCATGACGCTTTTGCGGATCTTTCTGCGGCTGACGTCGACGAAGGGGGCGAGGTGCGTGAGCGAGATGCTCTGCCCGCCGTACTGGTTGCTCGCCACCTGCGCGACGATCTGCGTGGCGATGTTGCAGGCGGTGGCGAAGGAGTGCGGCTTTTCGATCAGCGTGCCGGTGATGACCGTGCCGTTCTGGAGCATATCCTCCAGATTGACCAGGTCGCAGTTGTGCATGTGCTGGGCGTAATAATCGCTGTCGTGGAAGTGGATGATGCCCTCCTCGTGCGCCTGCACGATGTCCGCCGGCAGCAGCAGCCGGTTCGTCAGATCGCGGGAGACCTCGCCCGCCATATAGTCGCGCTGCGTGGAGTTGACGACGGGGTTCTTGTTGGAATTCTCCTGCTTCGCCTCCTCGTTGTTGCACTCGATGAGCGAGAGGATGCGGTCGTCCGTCGTGTTGGAGCGGCGCACGAGCGAGCGGCTGTAGCGGTAGGTGATGTAACGCTTGGCGACCTCGTAGGCGCCGTGCGCCATGATGTGCGTTTCGACGAAATCCTGGATCTCCTCGACCGTGGGCGCGCGGTCCAGCTTCTGGCACTCCAGCTCCACGCTCTCGGCGATGCGCTGGATCTGCACCGGCGTCATGCGCTCGCTCTCGTCGACGACGTTGTTCGCCTTGGTGACCGCCGCAATGATCTTAACGATGTCGAATTCGACCTCCGCGCCGTTGCGCTTGATGACTCTCATGGAAACTCCCCTTATCTCTAAAAAACTCAGAACACACAACATATTGTGGTATCGCCGCAAAGCCAGACACATTATAGGCTAGTCCCCCGCGCGATGTCAAGAGGGATTTCCGCTTTTTGAAAAAAATCCCGCGATCGGAAAAAGTTTGGCTGATTTTTTGGATTTTATCCTTGCAAACAGAAGCGTTTTCTGCTAACATATCAGAACGTGGACGGTGATAGCCGTCTACACTTATTGATAATTGCTCTTTTTGGAGGGTTCGGATAGATGACACAAAGACCGAATGAGCGGCGCGCCGAGCGCCAGACGAAAAGCGAACGCAACATGAACCGCGCGGTGCTCCTGCTGGTCGCGGGGCTTGTGGCGGAATGGTATCTTTTGATGGTCGACCGGTACTATGCGCGCGGCACGGTCAACCAATTTATAAAATGGTATGATTTCCTCGGCGCGATGCGCTGGATCGGCCTTGCCGTCTTGATCGCGGGCGTTGTGCTGTATGTGCTGCGCGAGAAGGGCGCGTGGTTCGGGCGGCTTGGCGGGGCGCTTGCCGCCGTCGGCGTCTTTTTCGCCTTCACCTCGGCGGTGATGCGCCATGTATACCCCACCAGCGTCACGGTGATGTGTATTCTCGTGCCGGTGCTGATGGTGCTCGGCATCGTGTACCTCTTCTACCAGACGGAGTTCTCCGTGCAGGCGACGGCGCTGGCGCTGGCGCTGGGCGCGATCGCGCTGCTCTCCCGCTCCGGCTCGTCCCGCGTAAAGGCCTGCGCCGTGCTCGCGCTGCTCGGCATCGCGGCGCTTTTGGCGGGCACGTTCCTGCTGAAAAAGGCGGACGGCCTGCTGACGCTCAAGGGCAGAAAGCTGCGCCTGTTTCCCGCCAACACGGACTACAGCCTGACGATCGGCGTCCCGGCGCTGTGCCTGGCGCTGGTGCTGGTCGGGCTGTTCGCCCCCGCCGTCGCGTTCTACGCGATGTGGGCGCTGGCGATCGTCGCGTTCGTGCTTGCGGTGTACTACACCGTCAAGCTGATGTAAGGGGTATACATTTATAATTTGTCCGACAGGCGGCTCGCGGAAGCGGGCCGCTTGCTTTTGCCGGCTTGTAGATGGATTTGTATACGGAGCGGGTGTTATGTTACCGAAATATTTGGCAACTTGACGATTTTGGTCAAGCCGCTCATAAACGCTTGATTTTGACTGCTTTTTTGGCTAAGATAACGAATAGGTTATCCCCAAAATTACCAAGGAGGAATGAGAATGAAAAACATCCAGAAGTATCTGGCGCTCGTCCTGGCGCTGGTCATGAGCTTCGCGCTGAGCGTAAGCACGATGGCCTACGACGTGACGGCGGAGACGAAATCGCTGAGCGACGTCGCGGCGGACCTCACGGGCAAGACCGTGATCCTGCACTCCAACGACGTGCATGGCCAGATCGACGGCTACGCCTACATCGCCGCCCTCAAGACGGAGTTTGTCAAGCGCGGCGCCGAGGTCATCCTCGCCGACGCGGGCGACTTCAGCCAGGGCGACCCCTACGTCAGCTTTTCCAAGGGCGCGAGCGCCGTCGAGATGATGAACGCCGCCGGCTATGACGTCGTCACGCTCGGCAACCACGAGTTCGACTACGGCCCTGACCAGCTGATGGAGAACCTCAGCAAGGCGAACTTCAAGGTCATCTGCGCGGACGTTTTCAAGGACGGCAAGAGCATCCTCGACCCGACCTTCGTCTACACGACCAAGTCCGGCGTGAAGCTCGGCTTCTTCGGCATGGAGACTCCGGAGACCCAGACCAAGGTCAACCCCAGCTTTGTTCGGGACATCAAGTTCCTCTCCAACTCCGAGGGCAAGACCGAGCTGTACGACTGCGCGCAGGCGCAGGTCGACGCGCTGAAGAAGGAAGGCGTGGATCTCGTTATCGGTCTCGTCCACCTCGGCGTTGATCTGGAATCCGCCGCCGACGGTCACCGCAGCGCCGACCTGCTCGCCAAGGTCACGGGTATCGACCTTGTGATCGACGGCCACTCCCACACGGTCATGACCGCGGGCGAGAACGGCGCGCCCATCGTCTCCACCGGCACCAAGTTTGCCAACGTCGGCGTGGTCGTCATCGACGACGCCAGCAAGAAGATCGAGAGCCGTTTCCTGATCCCGACCAAGGTCACCGATGCGGACGGCAACGTGACCTCCGAGCTTGCCAAGGATGAGGCGGTCAGCGCCGCCGCGAAGAAGATCGCGGACGAGGTCGACGCCAAGTACGGCACCGTGTTCGCCACGAGCGAGGTCGAGCTCAACGGCGCAAAGGCGCCCAACGGCAACCGCGACACCGAGACGAACAACGGCGACCTGATCACCGAAGCGATGCTCTGGAGCGTCATCCGGGAGGACGGCGCCGTGACCGTCGACAGGGATCACGTCGTCGCTATCACCAACGGCGGCGGCATCCGCGATTACATCAAAGTGGGCGACGTCACCATGAAGGACATCAACACCGTCCTTCCGTTCGGCAACACCGTCGCGGTCGTCTATGTCACTGGCGCGGAGCTGCTGGAGGTCCTTGAGGCTTCCACGTTCTGCACCCCCGAAAAGCTCGGCGGCTATCCGCAGACCACCGGCATCAAGTTCACGATCGACACCACCAAGGCGTATGACGCGAACGCCGAGACCTATCCCGATTCCACCTACTACGGCCCCAAGAGCATCAACCGCGTGACGATCGAGAGCATCAACGGCAAGAAGTTTGATCCCAAGGCGACCTACGCCGTCGTCACCAACAACTTCTGCGCGGTGGGCGGTGACACCTATTATGCGTTCACGACCGCAAGCGCCCAGTTCGACACCGGCATTCCTCTGGACGAGGCTGTCATGCAGTACGTCGAAAGCGAGCTCAAGGGCGTGATCTCCAAGAAGTACGCCGAGCCGCGCGGCGACCAGACCATTATCCTCGCCGCGGCTGAGCCGGAGCCCGCTCCCGAGCCCACGCCCGCGCCCGCGCCCGCTCCGGCACCCGCGCCCGTGCCCGCCGAGGACACCTACACCGTCGTCAAGGGCGACTGCCTGTGGAGCATCTCGCAGAAGCTGTTCGGCAGCGGCAAGCTGTGGAACACGCTGTACGAGCTGAACAAGGCCCAGATCAAGAACCCCGACATCATCAACATCGGCCAGGTGCTCAAGACTAAGTAAGCGCCGCGAAAGCAACGTAAAAAATCGCCTGAAATCGAAAACGATTTCAGGCGATTTTTTATCGCACGGCGCGCAATCTGGCGCTGCGTTTTCTCCGCCGCGACACGTTGGAGTTTCTGCCGGAGGATACAGCCCTGCCCGCTCTCGACGACGCGGAACAGGACATCCTGAGCGCCGAGAGGGCGCGCATCCTGCGCGAGTGTATGGAGCGCGTGGAGCCGGAGGCGCGCGAGGCGCTGTGGCTCGTCTACGTCGAGGGCCTGAGCTACGACGCGACGCTCGGCGGTCTTGCCGCCGTGGTGCTGCTCGCCGCAGAGGCTGACGGTCAACGGCGTGGAGCGAAACGTCGAGGCGTACAACATCGGCGGCACGAACTTCTTCAGGCTGCGCGACCTCGCGGCGCTGCTGCGCGGCACGGCGGCTCGCTTCAATGTGGACTTTGACGCAAACCGCAACGCGGTGGTGCTGACCTCCGGCGTCGCCTACGCGCTCGCGGCGGGCGAGAGCTTCACGGACCGGTCCGCGAGCGCGGTGATAAGCGGTGATAAGCCCACAGACCGTGGAGCTGGACGGGCGCAGGGTCGAGCTGACCGCCTACAACATCGGGGGCGCGAACTTCTTCGGCCTGCGCGAGTTGAGCCCGTTCTTCGGCTATGACGTCTCCTTCGACGAGGCGGCGAACACGGCGCGCATCGAGAGCCGCTGAGCGCGACGGCAAAGGAAAACACTTAGTGTCGATACTTCCGGGGACGGAACCAGCACCCCTGTCAATGAAACGCTTATCATCTTCCGGGTCAGCAATCATTTTATCGAAGTCGGGGCGCTTCGTCATACGGGCGGCGGCTGCCGCCCGTACGCGAAGGTGACCGGGTCGCGGAAAAGCGGCAGCTGCGGGGTGCGATAAGTGAAGAGGACAAACGCGAACACCAGCGCCCAAAGCAGCAGAAAGCCCGCCGCCTGCGGCACGGCGCCGCGCAGGGAAAACGAGGTGAGCAGAAGATAGGCGGCGAGCTGCGCCGTCGCCGCGCAGAGGCAGAAAATGGCGGCGTTGACCCATGCCGGCGGCGCGCCGAACATTCCGGCGATCGAATAGCGCAGCAGCGGGAGCAGCAGCACGCCAATGGCTCCCGCGGCGGCCTTTGCCGCGAAAAAATTGCGAAACGCCTCGGCAAACACCGCGTATTCCACCATGGTAAACACAAAATAAGGAACGTACAGCAGCTTCATGCACTCCCAGACGGAGCCGTTCACGGCGGAGAACGCCGCGATCAGCGCATTCCCGCCCGCCCGGCGGTAAAGGGTTTGCAGCAGCCATCCCGC
Source organism: Oscillospiraceae bacterium (assembly GCA_902779695.1). Taxonomy (GTDB): domain Bacteria; phylum Bacillota; class Clostridia; order Oscillospirales; family Oscillospiraceae; genus Hominicoprocola. The sequence continues at coordinate 7,466 of CACZCL010000043.1, forward strand.
CGCGCAGACCAGAAGAAAACCGGCAATTTCCCATCGCCGCAGGCTTTTTCGCAACAGCATCGTCCCACTCCCTGCCCAGTTTCGGTATAGTGTACACGAAAAGCCGCGTATTTATACCGCTTGCAATTTCCCGCGCGATTGCGTATGATGGAGGAAACGGAAGGAGGCGGCGGCATGAAGGTTTACGGGATCGACGTTCCCGTGCGGAACGTGCCAGCGCTCGATGCGGCGTTCGTTCCGATCGGGGCGTTCAACCGCGCGTTCCTGCGCACGGCGGACAAGCCGGTCGGCGTCGCGGTCGAGCGCGCGGACGGACAGACGGCGTCGGTGAAGACCTTTCTCCACGGCACGCCGGAGCGCGCGGCGGCGGATCGCTGCTATCTCGACCGGCTGGTCAAGACGATCCTTTGGACCAAGGGCGGCTTTCGCATTTACGTCTCGGAAAACGAGGCGGCGTACCGCTGGCTGAAGGAGGCCTATGCCCCCGGCGGCGCGCGGGCGTTCGACCGCGGTTTTATGGAGGACGTCTACGAGCGGCCGTTTGAGGTCGTCTGGGCGGACGAATTGCCGCCGGAGAAGGACGCGCCGCAGCGGCTCGGCGGTCATCTGGACGGCTGCCGCATCGGGTTCGACGCCGGCGGCTCCGACCACAAGGTCAGCGCGCTGATCGAGGGGGAGTGCGTCTACGACGAGGAGGTCGTCTGGTTCCCGAAGGAGCAGACCGACCCGCAGTACCACTACGACGGGATCGTCGCGGCGCTCAAAAGCGCGGCGGCGCATCTGCCCCGCGTGGATGCGGTGGGCGTCTCGTCCGCGGGGGTTTACATCAACAACCGCACCATGGTCGCCTCGCTGTTCAACAAGGTGCCGCGCGCGCAGTTTGAGGCGCGGGTAAAGGACATTTACCTCCGCGCCGTCCGGGATACCTTCGGCGGCGTTCCCTGCGCCGTCGTCAACGACGGCGACGTCTCCGCCCTCGCGGGCAGAATGAGCATCGGGGAGGCGAACGTCCTCGGCATCGCCATGGGCACGAGCGAGGCCGCCGGCTACGTCGACGCCGAGGGACGGATCACGGGCTGGCTCAACGAGCTTGCCTTCGTGCCCGTCGACGTTGCGCCCGACGCGCCGCCGGACGAGTGGAGCGGGGACGTCGGCTGCGGCGTCAAATACTTTTCGCAGGACGGCGTCATCAAGCTCGCGCCGCGCGCCGGCATCGAGCTGGACGCAAAGCTCTCGCCGGCGGAGAAGCTCAAGGCGGTGCAGCGGCTCATGGAGGAGGGAAGCCCCGCGGCGGAGCGGGTTTACGACAGCGTTGGCACCTGCCTCGGACACACGCTGGCGTTTTATCACGGGCTGTACGGGATGCGGCACGTGCTTTTGCTCGGACGCGTGATGAGCGGCAGGGGCGGCGAGCGGATCCTTGCCGAGGCGCGGCGCGTGCTTTCGGACGAATACCCGGCAGTCGCGGCGCAGGTCGCGCTGCAGCTGCCGGACGAGCGGTTCCGCCGCCTCGGACAGTCTGCCGCGGCATCTAGTCTACCAAATATTGAATAGTAAACATACCACAAAAACAGAAAAGCACCAATATGTATTGGAATAACTTGACAGAGAGGCGCAGGAGCGGTGCGAATCCAAAATGCGAGGGTATTTACAGGCGGTGCGTTTGCGCGCGGCGGCATTGAGTTTACCGAGACCGTCACCGCGACCGGAGCCGGTGTGAGCGGCGGGCTGGACGCGGAGGACTGCTATCTGATCCCGGGGCTTGTGGATATCCACAGCCACGCCGCCGTCGGCGCGGACGCGAGCGACGGAGAGCCGGAGGGCTTGGAGCGTATGGCGCGCTACTACGCCGCCGGAGGCGTGACCGCGTGGTGTCCCACGACGATGACGCTCACCGAGGCGGAGCTGACGCGGGCGATGCGCGCCATTCGGGATTTCCGCGCCCCGCAGGACGGCGCGCGGGTCGTGGGCGTCAATCTGGAGGGGCCGTTCCTCAGCCGCGAAAAGTGCGGCGCGCAGGACCCAAACAAGGTCCGCGCACCGGACGAGGCGCTGTTCCATCGGCTCAACGAGGCGTCGGGCGGTATGGCGCGGCTCATTACCGTCGCGCCGGAGACGCCGGGGGCGCTGGACTTTATCCGCGCCGTCAGCCGGGAGTGTACGGTGTCGCTCGGACACACGGCGGCGGATTACGACACGGCGATGGCGGCGTATGAGGCGGGCGCGCGGCATGCGACGCACCTTTACAACGCCATGCCCCCGCTGGCGCACCGCGCGCCGGGCGTGATCGCCGCGGCAAGCGACGCGGGCGCGACGGTGGAGCTGATTTCGGACGGGCTGCACGTGCATCCGTCGGTCGTGCGCCTGACGCACCGCCTGTTCGGGGACAAGCTGGTGCTGATCTCTGACTCCGCGCGCTGCGCCGGTATGCCGGACGGCGAATACACGCTGGGCGGGCAGCCGATCACGCTCAAGGACGGCAAGGCGACGCTGCGCGGGACGGACACGATCGCGGGCAGCGCGATCCATCTGATGGAGGGGCTGCGCCGCGCGGTGCGCTTCGGCGTGCCGCTGGAGGCGGCGGTCACCGCCGCGACGCTGACGCCGGCGCGGGTCGTCGGCAAGCAGGGCGAGCTCGGCTCGCTGGAGCAGGGCAGGCGCGCGGACTTTGTGCTGCTTGACGCGGCGCTGAATGTGCGCGCGGTATTTCTCGGCGGCCGGCAGATCGCCGGCGCGCCGCTGGAAATGAGATAAGGAGGGCGACATGGAGATCATTCGGGCAAGAGATTACGACCACATGAGCCGACAGGCGGCGAACATCCTCTCCGCGCAGGTGATCCTGCATCCGGAGAGCGTGCTCGGCCTCGCCACCGGCTCCAGCCCCATCGGCACCTATCGGCAGCTGATCGACTGGTATAAGAAGGGCGACGTGGACTTCCGCCGTGTGCGCACGGTGAACCTCGACGAGTATGTGGGGCTTGCGGCGGACCACGAGCAGAGCTACGCGCACTTCATGCGCGCGAATTTCTTCGACCACGTCGATATCCCGGCGGGCAACACCCACATCCCCGACGGCACGAACGCCGACGCGGAGCACGAGTGCGCGCGCTATGACGCGGTGATCCGCGCGCTCGGCGGCGTCGACCTCCAGCTTCTCGGCCTCGGGCCCAACGGGCACATCGGCTTCAACGAGCCGGGCGACAGCTTCACGAAGGGCACGCACAAGGTGCTGCTGGCGGAGGCGACCATCCGCGCGAACAAGCGCTTTTTCAAGCGGGAGGAGGACGTGCCCCGCTGCGCTTACACGATGGGGATTCTTGACATCATGCAGGCGGAGCGCGTCGTCATGGTCGTCAGCGGCGAGGGCAAGGCGGACATCGTACACCGGGCGTTCTTCGGGCCGGTGACGCCGCGGGTGCCGGCTTCGATCCTGCAGCTGCACAAGAATTTCACGCTGGTGGCGGACGAGGCGGCGCTTTCCAAGTGCTGAAGAACAAAAAAACAAAACGAACAAGGCGGACGGCATCAGCCGTCCGCCTTGTTCATTCTGAAAAGAGGGATCACACCTCTTTTGTAAACTGTTCCTGCTGCTTGTATTCCCGGTAGCGCTCGCCCGCCTCCCGGCTCGCCGCGGAGAACAGCGTCCGCGCGTTTTCCGGGAACGTGCGCCGCAGCGCGGCGTAGCGCGTCTCGCCGTCGAGGAAGTCCTCGTAGTCCATGCTCGGCGCCTTGGAATCCACGGTCATCGGCTGCGGCTTTTCGGGGTCGTAGCGGTACAGCAGCCAATAGCCCGCGTCGACGGCGCGCTTCATCTCCGCCTGCACGTTCGCCATGCCCGCCTTGATGCCGTGGGCGGAGCAGGGCGTGTAGGCGACGATGACGCTGGGGCCCTTGTGCGCCTCCGCCTCGCGGATGGCGCGGATGAGCTGGTTGGGATCGGCGCCCATCGCCACCTGCGCGACGTAGACGTTGCCATAGGTGCGGAAGATCGCGCCGAGGTCCTTCTTGCGGCTCTTTTTGCCGCTGGAGGCGAACTGCGCCACCGCGCCCAGCGGCGTCGCCTTGGAGCTCTGCCCGCCGGTGTTGGAGTAGACCTCCGTGTCGATGACGAACACGTTGATGTCCTCGCCGCTGGCGACGACGTGGTCGAGCCCGCCGAAGCCGATGTCGTACGCCCAGCCGTCGCCGCCGAACATCCAGAAGCACTTTTTCGCGAGCTGGTCGCGCCGCTCCAGGATCTCGCCCGCGAGGGCGCCGCCCGCCGCCTCCAGCTCCGCGATCAGCGCGTCGCTCGCCGCGCGCGAGGCGTCAAAGTCGTCGTAGGCGTCGAGCCACGCCCGCGCGGCGGCGCTGCCGGACTGCGCGGCGTACGCCTCCACCTTCGCCTTCACGTTCTCGCGCTGCTGGCGCACGGAGAGGAACATCCCCAGCGTCAGCTCCGCGTTGTTCTCGAACAGGCTGTTTGTCCACGCCACGCCGAAGCCCCGCTTGCTGAGCGTGTAGGGAATGCCGGGCATCGGCGCGCCCCACGCCTGCGAGCAGCCGGTGCCGTTCGCCCAGTAGACCCGCTCGCCGAACAGCTGTGTGAGCAGCTTGGCGTAGGGCGTTTCGCCGCAGCCGGCGCAGGCGGCGGAGAATTCCACGAGCGGCTGGCGGAACTGGCTGCCCTTGATGCTGTAAAGGTCGAACACATTCCCCTTGTCGGAGAGTGTCAAGGCATAGTCCCAGCAGGCGCGCTGCTCGCTTGTAAACTCGGCGGGTATCATTGTCAACGCCTTTTCCTTCGCGGGACAGACCGAGGCGCAGGAGCCGCAGCCGGTACAGTCGAGCGCGGAGACCTGCATCGTAAAGTGATAGCCCTTTGCATTGCCGTTCGCCCTCGCGGTCACGAAGCCCGCGGGAGCGGCGTCCTTCTCCGCGTCGGAGAGCAGATACGGCCGGATGACCGCGTGGGGACAGACCAGCGAACAGCGGTTGCACTGGACGCACTTCTCCGCGTCCCAGCGCGGGATATGCGTGGCGATGCCGCGCTTTTCCCAGGCGGTGAGCCCCATGTCGATGTGGCCGTCGCGGTAATCGCGGAAGGTGCTCACGGGCAGATCGTCGCCCTTTTGGCGGTTGATGGGGAACAGGATGTCCCGCACGACCGGCGGCAGCGCCGCCTCCGCCTCGCTCTCGTCCCGCGCGTCCGCCCACGCCGCCGGGATCTCGATGCGCACCGGCGCGTCCGCGCCCGCGTCGATGGCGGCGACGTTGCGCGCCACCACCTCGTCGCCCTTGGCGAAATACGCCTTGCGGGCGGCGTTCTTCATCTCGCCCAGCGCCTCCTCGCGGGGGATGATCTCCATGAGGGAGAAGAACGCGGACTGCAAAACGGTGTTCGTATGGCTGCCGAGGCCGAGGCGCTCGGCGATATCGGTCGCGTCGATGATGAAGAGCCGCGCGTGCTTCGCGGCGAGGACGCGCTTGACGCGCGCGGAGAGCTTCCGCTCCAGCTCCTCCGGCTTCCACTGGCAGTTGAGCAACAGCGTGCCGCCGTCCTTGAGCTCCTCCGCCACGTCGTAGCGGTTGATGAACGTGGGGTTGTGGCAGGCGACGAAGTCCGCCTGCTTGACGTAGTAGCTGCTCTCGATCGGATGGGAGGAGAAGCGCAGGTGCGACTTGGTGACGCCGAAGGACTTTTTCGAGTCGTACTCAAAATACGCCTGCCCGTACTTGGGGGTCGTCTCGTTGATGATGCGGATGGTGTTGTGGTTCGCGCCCACGGTGCCGTCGCCGCCGAGGCCCCAGAACTTGCAGGAGACCGTCTCCGGATCGGGGTGGAGGAAGGGCTTGACGGGCAGCGACAGGTGCGTCACGTCGTCCTCGATGCCGACGGTGAAGCCGCACACCGGCTCCGGCGCGGCGAGGTTGTCGAACACGGCGACGATCTGCGCGGGGTCGGTGTCCTTGGAGGAAAGCCCGTAGCGCCCGCCGAGGACGCGGAGCGCGCGCCCCGCGCGCATCAGCGCGGTGCAGACGTCCTCGTACAGCGGCTCGCCCAGCGCGCCCATGTCCTTGCAGCGGTCGAGCACCGCCAGGCGCTCGACGCCCGCGGGCAGCGCGGCGAGAAAGTGCGAGATCGAGAACGGGCGATACAGATGCACCTGCAGATAACCGACGCGCCGCCCCTGCGCGCGCAGGGCGTCCACCGCCTCGTGCGCCGCGCCAGAGACGCTGCCCATCGCGATGACGACGTCGGTGGCGTCGGGGTCGCCGTAGTAGTTGAACAGGTGATATTCGCGCCCTGTCAAGGCGCTCACCTTGTCAAAGTAGCGCTCCACCACGTCGGGCAGCGCGGCATAGTCGGGGTTGTTTGCCTCGCGCACCTGAAAGTAGACGTCGCCGTTCTGCACGGTGTTGCGCAGCGTCGGATGCTCGGGGTTGAGCGCGCGGTCCTTGAAGCGGCGCAGCGCCTCGCGGTCCAGCATGGCGACGATCGCCTCGCGGTCGGGCAGCTCGATCTTGTTGATCTCGTGGGAGGTGCGGAAGCCGTCGAAAAAGTGCATGAAGGGGATGTTGCTCTCGATGGCGGCGAGGTGCGCCACGGCGGCGAGATCCGCCACCTCCTGCACGCTGCCGGTGGAGAGCTGGGCAAAGCCCGTCTCCCGGCACGCCATCACGTCGCTGTGGTCGCCGAAAATGCTCATCGCGTGGGTGCCGACGGTGCGGGAGGCGACGTGCAGCACCGCGGGGTGCCGCTCGCCCGCGATGCGGTAGAGCACCGGGATCATCAGCATCAGCCCCTGCGAGGAGGTGAAGCTGGTGGCGAGCGCGCCGGTCTGGATCGCGCCGTGCACCGCGCCGATGGCGCCCGCCTCGCTCTGCATCTCCGTGAGGGTGACCGTCTGTCCGAAGAGGTTCTTGCGCCCCTTCGCGCTCCAGGCGTCGGTCATGCCCGCCATCGGGGAGGAAGGCGTGATCGGATAGATCGCCGCGATCTCGGTGAACGGATACGCCATGGTCGCGGCAGCCTCGTTGCCGTCCATGGTCACATAGTTCTTCTGCTCCATCTTTCTCTCCTATTTTTGATTACTGTTCGGACATTATTCGACAAAAAATACGTTTCGTTGTCAATATCACTCGGTTTTCAATCCAAGCCGGCGCGCCGCGTCCTCGCGCATTTTATATTTGAGCACCTTGCCCGCGGCGTTCATCGGGAAGGAATCGACAAACTCGATGTACTTCGGCACCTTGTGCCGGGCGAGACGCTCGACGCAGTAGGCGCGGATCTCGTCCACGGTCGTCGCCTCGCGGCCCTCGCGCAGGACGATGCACGCCATCGCCTCCTCGCCGTACTTCTCGTCCGGCACGCCGATGACCTGCACGTCCTTGACGGACTCGTGGGTGTAGAGGAATTCCTCCAGCTCCTTGGGGTAGATGTTCTCGCCGCCGCGGATGATCATGTCCTTCAGGCGCCCCGTGATGCGGTAGCAGCCGTTTTCGTCGCGGCAGGCGAGATCGCCGGAGTGAAGCCAGCCGTCCGCGTCGATGGTCTCGCCGGTGGCGTCGGGCATCTTATAATACCCCTTCATCTGGTTGTAGCCCTTGGCGCAGAACTCGCCGTTGACGCCGTCGGGCACCTCCTCGCCGGTCTCGGGGTCGACGACCTTGCAGCGCACGTGGGGGAACGCGTAGCCGACGGTCTCGGTGCGCAGCTCCAGCGGGTCGGTCCAGGCGGACATCGTGTTGCCCGGCGCGCACTCCGTCTGCCCGTAAACGGACACGATGCCGGTCATGTGCATCTCGTCGTCCCGCGCGGCGCGGCGCATCAGCTCCGGCGGGCAGCCGGAGCCCGCCATGATGCCCGTGCGCATGTGCGAGAAGTCCGTTTTGCGGTAGTCGGGGTGGTTGAACATCGCGATAAACATGGTCGGCACGCCGTTGAAGCAGGTGATCTTCTCCCGGTCGATGCACGAGAGCGACGACTTGGCGGAGAAGTAGGGCATGGGGCACATCGTCGCGCCGTGGGTCATCGCCGCGGTCATGCTCAGCGTCATGCCGAAGCAGTGGAACATGGGCACCTGGATCATCATGCGGTCCGCCGTGGACAGGCCCATGCGGTCGCCGATGCACTTGCCGTTGTTCACGACGTTGTAGTGCGTGAGCATCACACCCTTGGGAAACCCCGTCGTGCCGGAGGTATACTGCATGTTGCACACGTCGTCGGGGCGCACGCGCTCCGCCATGCGCGCGAGCGTCTCGGGCGCGGTCATGTCCGCGCGCGCCATCGCCTCGTCGAAGGTGAGGCAGCCCGGCTGCCGGAAGCCGACGGTGACGACGTTGCGCAAAAACGGCAGGCGCTTGCAGTGCAGCGGCGCGCCGGGCCTGCTTTTCGCAAGCTCGGGGCACAGCTCGTTGATGATGCCGGCGTAGTCGGAGTCCAGCGCGCCGTCGATCATCACCAGCGTGTGCGTGTCGCTCTGGCGCAGCAGGTACTCCGCCTCGTGGATCTTATAGGCGGTGTTCATCGTCACCAGCACCGCGCCCAGCTTGGCGGCGGCCCAGAAGGTGATGTACCACGCGGGCACGTTCGTCGCCCAGACCGTGACCTTGCTGCCCGCCCGGACGCCCAGCGAGACGAGCGCGCGGGCGAAGCGGTCCACGTCGTCGCGGAACTCCTCGTAGGTGCGGGTGTAGTCCAGCGTCGTGTATTTGAAGGCGTACTGGTCGGGGAACTCCTCCACGATGCGCTCAAGCACCTGCGAGAAGGTCAGCGGGATCAGCTCGTCCTTTTTCCAGACGTACTGCCCCGTGCCGTCGTGGTTGAAGTAGAGGCTCTTTTTCTTGCCGCGCGTGCTGCCGAAGCGGTTCATGTAGTTGACGAAGTGCGGGAAGATCACCGACGCGTCGCTCAGATCCTCCATCCACTCCGGCTTCCACTCCAGCGACACGAACCCGTCGTAGTCGATGGAGCCGAGCGCGCGCACCAGCTCGGCGATGGGCAGCGTCCCCTCGCCGACGAGGTTGTAGTGCTCGGCGTCGTCGCTGTCGCGCAGGTGGACGTGGCGGACATAGGCGCCGAGGTTCTTGATCGTCGTGTCCGGGCTTTCGCCGCGGTCGCGGTAGGGGTGGTGCATATGCCACAGCGCGCCGAGAAAGTCGCTGGCATAGTCGTCCAGCAGCGCGCGCAGCCGCGCGGTGTCGGCGTAGATGCCGCTGGTTTTGAGCAGCAGCGTCACGCCGCGCTTCTCCGCCTCGGGCAGCAGCGCGTCCAGCCGCTCGCGCACCAGAGACTCGTCGTCCTCGTGCGCAAGGACGGAAACGCAGGGCGTGCGGGCGTCCGAAGCAATGGTAAACAGATTGATAATATCTTGTGTACAATCTGCTTTTGCCGAAACGTCATAGGACGTATCCAGACAGGGAAGCACAAGTCCCTTGCCGCGCAGGGCGCGCACGGTGGCGGCGACGTTGTACTTGTGGAACGCGCCGCCGCGCCCGGTCAGCGCCTCGTCCTTCTGCGGGTCGTGCAGCTCGACGCCGGAGAAGCCCATCTCCTCCGCCAGCGCCACCGCTTCGTCCCAGGTGAAATCCCAGCCGCGGGTCGAAAAAGACAGTCTCATAGCGTTTCTTCCTCATAGGCGATCTTGTTCAGCGCGTTGACGTAGGCGTGGATGCTGGCGCCGACGATGTCGGTGGAGATGCCGCGCCCGGGATAGAGCTTGCCGTTCGAGCGCAGGCGCACGACGGTCTCGCCCATCGCCTCGTGCCCCTCGGTGACGGTGCGGATCTGGAAGTCGTCCATCTCGCAGTGGCGGCCCGAGACCTGCTCCAGCGCGAGGAAGGCGGCGTCGATCGGCCCGTCGCCGAGGGCGACGCCCTCCTGCTCGCGGCCGTTTTTCGTCAGCTTGATGTGCGCCATTGCGGTGATGCCGCTGCCGGTGTTGATGACGTAGCTTTTGACCTCGTAGGTCGTCGGCACCTGCATGGCGACGGAGGCGACGATGGCGTCCAGCTCGCGCGCGCCGATCTCCTCCTTGCGCCGGGCGATGCGCTGGAACGCCTCCCACACGGCGGCGCCGTCCTCCTCGCTCAGCTCGTAGCCCAGCTTGGCGACCGCCTGCAAAACGGCGGCCTTGTCGTCGTGCTGAGAGAGCGTCAGCTCCGCGCTCTCGTCGCTGCCGAAGCCGTCGTAGGGCGTGTTGCGCCCCGCCTCAAAGAGCCGCGCGATCTGCCCGGCGACGCGCCGCAGCTCCACGACGCGCACGCCCGTGCGCACGCCGACGCCCTCGCCCTTCGCCTGCAAAACGCGGGCAATGCTCTGCAGCGAAACGCCGCCGGCGGGGTAGGCGGACGCCTTGACCTCCCGCGCGCCGCGCAGCACCGCCGTCACGGCGCAGGCGTCCGCCATGGCGAGCTCGTCCGCGCAGGCGACGCCGACGCAGACGCCGCGCAGCGCCGGCACGGTCTCGTAAAGCCCCTCGAAGAAGGCGGCGAACTCGCGCGGCAGCATCGCGCCCGCCGTGTCGCAGATCGTGACGGTCGTCGCGCCCGCCTCCACGGCGGCGCAGAGCGCGCTTTTGAGGTAATCCGCGTCGGCGCGGGTCGCGTCGTCCGCGACGAACTCCACGTCGGCGCACTTCTCGCGGCAGTACGCCACCAGCTCGCGGATCAGCGCGAGCATCGCGTCCGGCTTTTTGTGGCAGATATACTCCATCTGGACGGTGCTGGTGGGCGTCACGATCTGCAGGCGCGGACGCCGCGCGTCCTTCAGCGCGCTCCACGCCGCGTCCACGCCCTCGCGCGAGAGCGCGACGGGCACGGCGACGACGCTGTCCTTCACCGCCAGCGCCACCGATTTGATGCGCAGGGCGTCGACCTTGGCGCTCGCGATGCCCTCCAGCTCGATGACGCTCGCGCCGAGCCGGTCGAGCAGCTTGGAAAGCTCCAGCTTTTCCCGGAACGACAGCCCGCCGCCCAGCGCCTTCATGGTCACGTCGCTGATCCTTACCTCTTCCATACGGGGTATCCTCCTGTCTGATACGGATGCTTTTCTTTTTGCGCGCGGCGCAAAAATGGCAGCCATATTTCGCGGTTGCCGCGTCAGCGGCGAGCGAAACGGCGATTTTGCTTTTCTTTTTGCGCGCGGCGCAAAAATGGCAGCCATATTTCGCGGTTGCCGCGTCAGCGGCGAGCGAAACGGCGATTTTGTTTTTCTTTTGCGCGCAGCGCAAAAGAAAAACCCTGAAGCCGTTATTGGCTTCAGGGACGAATTGCTTCGCGGTACCACCCTGCTTGCCGCATTCTTCCGAATACGACCGCTCTCGGACTCAAAAAAGTCCAAAGCCGGTAACGGGGCGACCGTGTCCCGCTACTGGCAATCGTGTTCGCGGGACCGACTCGGGAGCCAGATCGTCCTTCTCCGCGGCACCGGCTCGCACCGACCGCCGGTTCTCTGAGGCCTTGGCAGAAAGCGAATTCTCCTTCAGCGTCTTTGCACAATATAAGCTTATTTCGCATTTTAGGCGCGTTTGTAGGCGTTGTCAAGGATAAAATCATCCAAAAAAACTGTACGCGGAGAGTTTGCTGTGTTATAATCATTCCAATTCGGATGCCGAAGCGGAGGGAAAACCATGAACGAAACGACGCCGGAGGCGGCGGGCGAGGCCCTGCCGGTCGACGAGGCGCTGCGCTATCTCAGCGTGCGCGGCGCCGCGCCGGAGAGCCTGCGCGCCCAGGTGGAGCGCACGGCGCGCGCGCTGGCGGACGAGCTGCCGCCGCGGTACGTCTATCGCGCGTTCCCGATCGCACGCACGGCGGAGGGCGTCGCGCTGGAGGGCGGCGGCGTTGCGCTGACGGGGACGCTTGCCGAAGCGATGCTGCAAAGCTGCGATACAGCGGTGCTGCTGTGCTGCACGCTGGGCATGGAGTTCGAGCGGCGCCTGCGCGCGCTGGAGCGGCGCGACATGGGCGCGGCGGCGGTGCTCGACGCCTGCGGCAGCGCGTGGGTCGAGGCGGGCTGCGACCGGGCGGAGCGGGAGATCGCCGCGCGCTTCGCGCCGCGCTTTCTCACGGACCGCTTCAGCCCGGGCTACGGCGACCTGCCGCTTTCGCTCCAGCCGGCGGTGCTCGCGGCGCTGGACGCGCAGCGCCGGCTCGGCATCCACCTGAGCGAAAGCTTTTTGATGACGCCGTCGAAATCCGTCACCGCCGTGCTCGGCGTCTCGGACGAGCCGCAGCGGGCGCGGATCCGCGGCTGTGCGTTCTGCGCGTTTCGCGCGAACTGCGAATACCGGAAGGGAGGGACGAGCTGTGCCGTCTGAACCGATCAGCTTTCAAAATATCCTGCTCCTCGACGGAGCGATGGGCACTGTGCTGCAAAGCCGCGGGCTCAAGCCGGGCGGCGTGCCGGAGCTGCTGAATCTGGAGCAGCCGGAGCTGCTGCGCGGCGTCTACCGCGACTATATCGCCGCCGGCAGCGACGTGATCTATACCAACACCTTCGGGGCGAACGCCCTCAAGCTTGCCCGCACGGGCAGGAGCGTGGAGGAGATCGTGCGCGCCGCCGTGGCGCTGGCGCGCGAGGCGGCGGCGGGGACGAAGACGCGCGTCGCCCTCGACATCGGGCCGCTGGGCGAGCTGCTGGAGCCGATGGGCACGCTGCCCTTCGAGCGGGCGTACGAGCTGTTCCGCGAGATCGCCCGCGCGGGCGCGGAGGCGGATCTCGCGGTGATCGAAACGATGACCGATCTCT
>CACZCL010000044.1 GCA_902779695.1 Oscillospiraceae bacterium
CCGCGGCACCCGCGGCGCCCGCGGCTCCCGCCGCGCCCGCCGCGCCCGCTGCCGCCGCCGAGTGGAAACCGACCCAGCCGATCACGATCATGAACTACGTCAAGCCGGGCGGCGGCATGGACGTGGCGACCCGTAAGTTCGCGGAGATCGCGGCGAAGTACACCGACGCCACCTTCGTCGTGGACAACACGCCCGGCGCCGGCGGCATGACCGGCATGGAGTACGTGCTCAGCCAGCCCGCCGACGGCTACACCGTCTTCGCCGGCACCGTCTCGAACATCGCCTATCTCGTCTCCAACGAGGAGGATCTGGAAAAGTACGTCTGGGGCTTTGAGTGGATCGACGATATCATGGCGGACCCCTACTGCATCATGGTCGCCAAGGACAGCCCGATCAACTCGCTGGAGGATCTGCTCGCCGCGTGCAAGGACGGCAGCATCTGGTGCGGCCCGTCCACCGGCGGCGCGAAGCATCTGGCGGCGCTGCAGTTCTGGCCCGCGCTGGGGATCGAGAACGCCACCTGGGTGCCGTTTGAGTCCGGTCCCGACGCGCTGATGGCGGTGATCGGCGGCCAGGGCATCGCCTCCGTCGGCAACCCCGGCGACGTGGAGGGCAAGGAGCTCAAGCACGTCGTCATCGCCGCGGCGAAGCCGCTGGCGAACTATCCCAGCGTTCCGAACTTCGCCGCCTCCGGCTATCCCGCGCTGGACGAGCTGAACATGTGGCGCGGCTTTGCCGTGAAGAAGGGGACGCCGCCGGAAATGATCGCCTGGTTCCAGGATCTGGTCGACAAGGTCACCGCCGATCAGGAGTGGGTCGACTTCTTCAACGCCAGCAGCATCGTCGTTTTCAACAAGAAGACGGACGAGTTTGAGTCGATCATCCGCGACAACATCGCCGACTACATTGATATCCTCAAGGGTCTTGACATGATCGACGCCAGCTATAAGGGCTAAGGCGACTGTATCTTTCGCGGGGCTGTCGCATCTGCTTTGCGGCAGCCCCCCCTTTAGGAAAACGCCGAACAAATCCCCGCGCACATCCCGGCGGCATCTTTTCCGTCCGGACATCGCCCAAAAGCCTTGAAATACGTCAGTATTCCTGCGGCTTTTTGGCTTGCCGGACGAAAAATCCGCCCGCCATGCCGCACACGTCGATTTATTCAGCGTTTCCTTAGAAAAAGCAGAGAGGAGAAGTACTCTGTGAAAGCGTTTGCGAAATCCATTGAGGCGCTGCCCGCGTGGGTGATCCTGCTTGCCTTTCTGGCGATCATGGTCGGCCTCTTTTTCGTGTACCGCGCGGGAAAGAAGACGCGCCCCTACGCCGGGCAGCTTCTGGTGCTCAGCGGCATCTGCCTGATCGCGCTGCTGTTTTATATCCTCACCTTCGGCTTCAAGGTCTCCAAGCTGGCGACGGGCGCCACCGCGGCGACGATGCCGCGCGTGTGGTGCATCGCGCTGATCCCCGTCGCCGCGCTGTGCGCGTATTCCATTTTCCGATCAAAAAAAGTGGACGAACCCTTCGGCCGCTGGAAGCTGGTGTTCATCGTTATCATCGCGGTGTTCCTCAGCGTGTTCCTGTATCAATACATCGGATACTATCTGAGCAGCGCGCTGTTCATCCTGCTGCTGATGCTGCTGCTGGAGGAGCGCAAGCCGCTTCCGCTGGTCGCGGTCCCGGTCTGCTGGATGCTGTTCAGTTACTTTGTTTTCGCGAAATTTTTGTTCATTTCTCTTCCCAAGGGGCAGCTGTTCAGCTGGCTCCCGATCTGAAAAGGAGGCGCGTGAAGTATGCTTGAGATCCTGCAGCTGACGGCGAGCGGCTTCGGGGCGCTGCTGAACGTCACGAGCCTGGTGCTGATCCTCATCGGCGTCTGCGTCGGCATCCTCGGCGGCGCCATTCCCGGCATTTCCCCGTCGATGGCGGTGGCGCTGCTGCTGCCGATGACCTATACCATGACGCCCACGCAGGGCATCGTCATGCTGATGGGCATTTACATCGGCGCGAACTACGGCGGCTCCATCACCGCCGTTGCCATCAACACGCCGGGCACGCCCTCCGCCGCGGTCACCGCCTTTGACGGCTATCCGCTGGCAAAAGCCGGACGCGGCGGCGAGGCGATGGGCATTTCCCTCTGGGCCTCCACCTTCGGCGGGCTGATCAGCATTTTTATCCTGATGTTCGCCTCCGTGCCGCTGGCGAAGGTCGCGCTGAAATTCTGGCCCAGCGAGTATTTCGCGCTGTGCGTCATGGGCCTTAGCACCGTGGCGACGCTGGGCGGCAAGGAATGGGAAAAATCTCTGGTCGCCGTGCTGTTCGGCCTGCTGCTGAATATGATCGGCATTGACCCCGTGCTGGGCGTCAAGCGCTACACCTTCGGCATCAACGCGCTGTATGACGGCGTGGCGATGGTGCCGGTGCTGATCGGCCTGTTCGCCCTGGGCGAGGTGTTCGCCAATCTGGAGAGCTACGATGGCAAGCAGCGAAAATTTGAGCGGCCGGAATACCATTTCCCGCGTCCGTCCTATTACTGGAAGCTCAAGGTGCCGATCCTCCGCGCCGGCATCGTGGGCTGCCTGATCGGCGTGTTCCCCGGCGCGGGCGGCACGATCGCCTCCTTCCTCTCCTATGACGTGGAGAAGCGCTTCAGCAAGCACCCCGAGCAGTTCGGCCACGGCGCGCCCGAGGGCGTCGTCGCCGCCGAGGCGAGCAACTCCGGCTCCGTGGGCGGCGCGATGGTCCCGCTGCTTGCGCTGGGCATTCCCGGCTCCTCCACGGCGGCGGTGCTGATCGGCGCGCTGATGATCCACAACCTGACCCCCGGCCCCAACCTTTTCACGGACGAGCCGGATCTGGTGTACGCGCTTTTTGCTTCCATGTTCATCGCGAACCTGTTCATGTTCATCGTGGGGCAGGTGGGCTCGCGCCTGTGGGTGCGCGTGTCCGATATTCCGAAGACCATCCTCTATCCGTTGATCTTCGCCTTTTCGATCCTCGGCAGCTACAGCGTGAAAAAATCCATGGCGGACGTGATCGCCTGCCTGGTGTTCGGCGTGATCGGCTGGCTGATGAAGAAATACCACTATCCCGCCGCGCCGGTGGTCCTGGGCGTCGTGCTGGGACGGCTGATGGAGCTGAACTTCAGCCAGGCGCTGATGGTGGGCGGCCCGGCGAGCTTCTATACCCGCCCGCTGACCCTGATCCTCTTCGCCATCACGCTTGCCGCCATTGCCTATCCGATCATTTCGGAGCGGCGCGCCGCAAAGAAAAAGGACGCGCCGGAGACGGGCGCGGAGAGCGCCAAGGAAGAGTAAAGGCGGAGTGCGCGATCCCCAACCTCAACGACGCCTGCGGCGAGCCCGACGTGCTCTCGCTCTACCGCGACTACCTCGGCGCGCCGTTGGGCGAGAAGTCGCACCGTCTGCTGCACACCGGCCATTTTGCGTGGGAGATGCCGCGCTCGGAGAGCTGATACGAAACCGCGCGAAAAAGGGAACGCCCGCCCGCCGGCTTGCCGCCGGCGGGCGGGCGTTCCTTCGCGCTTCATTGCCGAACAGCTTCCACCGTATCGTACGCTTGGCTGACGCTTCACCGGACAGAGCCGCACTCCGCGCAGAACCTGCCCGTGTTCCCGTTGAAGCCGCACTTCGTACAAACCCAGCAGCCCGGCTGCGGCTCCGCCGGAGCAGACGGCTTTGCGCCCGCCGCCTGCTCCGGCGGGCGCATTTCGGGAATGCCCGTCATGCCGGCGAAGGCGCCGCCGGCCTCTTTTTCCTCGCGGCACACGCACTCTCCGGCCTCCCGGCACTCCTCAAGCAGCGCGTGTACCTCGTCCTCGATCACGCGGAAGGTCATGCCGGCAGGACCGCACTGGATGCTCCGCGTCTCGCAGCGGCTGCCGCCAAGGGCGCTGTCGTCGAAGCTCATGCTGAGGGTCGCGCTGGTGAAGCTGTCGAAGACGAGCGGGGTCTGGATCTTCTGCTCGGCAAGCGCCGCGAGACGCCGCGCCGCGACGTAGTCCCGCACCTTTTGGGCGATCTCCGGCCTGACGCGGTACACGAGCCGCGCGCTTTTCCCGCCGCCGCTGCGGCTGTCGGTGAGCGTGACGCTCCCGTCCCGGTCCCAGTCGAGCACGGTTCCGCCGAAGGAGCCGGAGCCCATCATCATGCCGTGCGATGAGAAGTGATAACCGAAGCTGACCAGCGCGCCGTGCGGCACGTCCGCAAGTCCCTCCGTGCGAACCGTCGGGAAGACGCCCTCCGTCAGCGCTTCGCCGAAGCGCTCCCGGTAGGCGTCCGCCTGCTCCCCGACAAGGTCGATGCTCCGCACCGTGAGCTTTGCCGTCACGCCTGCGGCGGAGAGCGCCGCCTCCAGCAGTCCGCCCAGGATCTCGCGGCTGCCCTCGCCCATGACGAGCTTTCCCTCGGGCCAGCGCGCGAAGCAGCCCGGGAGCAGCTCCGCGATCGTTTTGCGCAGCGCGCCTGCCGCCGCCTCGCCCTCGCCGCAGCGCGCGGCGTCCCAGGCAAAGACCTCCGCGCTGCCGGTCACCCGCGCCTGAAAATCCGTGTCGCAGCCGCGTTCCCGAAACGAAACGGGAGCGGGCGTTCCGAATTTGATGGAAAGCGCCGCCATGCTTCTTCCTCCTCGTCCGCCATTCGTCATACCGCGCCGCGCGCCATGCGCTTTCGGCCTTGCGGTTTATTCAGCAGACTTTATTATAATGCCTACTGAATAAACCGCAGCGCGGTTTATTCGCAGGGCGGAAGCCCTGCGATTCGTCAAAATCGCGGATTTTGACGAATTCAGCCATTGTAACAATGCGTTTATCGAGAAAAAGCAAGCACTGCTTTTTCTCGAAGTGCAAGGATTTTGAAGTAATTTCTTCAAAATCCTTGCACTTGAACAAATCCGTGCGCCCTTGAACGCTCTGCTTTTCAATGGCTTCGGATTTGTTCAGTACGCATTATTATAGTATAAATCCGCCGTCGTTACAAGCCGCTTGAAAAATAGCGAAGGGCTATTAATGTTTCGCGAGATGTTCCGATACATAATTATAAGAACTGGGAACGGATGCCCGTTCAGAGCAGTATAAGGAGTTTCGCATGAGAGAGCTAAAAGAGGGGCTTGTTTATACAACCGACAAGTGCATCGGCTGCAACAAGTGCATTCGCGCGTGCAGCTGCATCGGCGCCTGCGTCTCGACGCAGCCCGATGAAAACGGCGTTTCCCGGATCGAAGTGGACGGGAGCCTTTGCGTCGCCTGCGGCGCCTGCTTCGACGTCTGCGAGCACGGCGCGCGCGACTTTCGGGACGATACGGAACGGTTTTTCGACGACCTGAAAAAAGGAGAGAGGATCTCGCTTCTGATCGCGCCCGCGTTTCCCGCGAATTATCCCGACTCCTATGCGCGGGTCCTGGGCGGACTGAAGGCTCTCGGCGTCAACCGCATGATCAGCGTGTCCTTCGGCGCGGACATCACCACCTGGGGATATATCAATTACATTCAGCAAAAGCAGTTCGCCGGCGGCATCTCGCAGCCGTGTCCCGCCGTCGTCGGATACATCGAGCGGTATCTCCCCGAGTTGCTGCCGAAGCTGTTTCCCGTGCAAAGCCCCCTGATGTGCGCGGCGACTTACGCGAGGCGGGAGCTTGGCGTCACGGACAAATTCGCGTTCATCAGCCCGTGCATCGCAAAAAAGCTGGAGATCGACGATCCCAACAACCGCGGCCTTGTCCAATATAACGTGACCTTTGAGCACCTGATGGCGTATGCGCGGACGCATCACGTCTCCGGCGAGCCGTGCACGGACGAGATCGAGTACGGGCTGGGCTCCATTTACCCGATGCCGGGCGGTCTGAAGGAAAACGTCCTGTGGCTTCTCGGCGACGAGGCGTTCATCCGCCAGGTGGAAGGGGAAAAGCGGCTGTATCACTATCTGGAGCAGAACAAGCGCCGCCTGCTGGAGGGGAAAACGCCGTTTTTGTTCGTGGACGCGCTCAACTGCGAAAAGGGCTGCATCTGCGGGACAGGCACGGAGCCGTCGCTCTCCGCCACGGACGACGCGCTCTACAGCCTTCGCGATATCCGGGAGGCCGTCAAAAAGAACGTCGGCGGCAGCGCGTGGTCCCGCCACGCCTCGCCGGAGGAGCGGCTCAAAGCTCTCAACGATCAGTTTTCCCATCTGCGGCTGGAGGATTACCTGCGCGCCTATACGGACCGGTCGGCGCAGTGCGGGCTGCGCGTTCCCGATCCGGAAGAGCTGGAGATGATCTTCCTGGAGATGAACAAGCTGGACGAGGCGTCCCGCCATATCAACTGCTCCTGCTGCGGGTACGACAGCTGCGAGGAAATGGCGATCGCCATTCACAACGGCTTTAACCACAAGGACAACTGCATCCACTATCTCAAGGACATGGTCGTTCTGAAGGCCGCCGAGACGGACGCGATGACCGGGCTTCCGAACGCGGCGGGCTTCCGCACCTATGTGAACGGGCTCAGGGCGGCGCGGACGCTTCCGCGGTACAACGCCTTCTACCTGAATCTGAGGAACTTCGGGCTTGTCAACAGGCGGTACGGCAAGCAGGAGGCGGACCGGATCATGGTCCGCTACGCGGAGCATCTTGCGGCCCAGGTCGACGAAGACGAATGCGCGGGCCGTCTGTCGGAGGACAATTTCCTGCTGATGGTGCGCAAGGAAAAGACGGACGCCGTGCTGAGGCTGACGGAGGGCGTGAAGCTCCCCGCGGATTTCAACGGGCAGGAGGAAGCGGTCACGCTGAAGGCGGTGGCGGGCTGCCTGGACGTCGACGATCCGGAGATGGACAGCGAGGGGATATTGGGGCGGTGCTCCACGGCGCTGCAAGTCGCGAAAAACGAAAAGCACGCGCCGTACGTGTTCGTCACGCCGGAAATGCACAGCAGGGCGATCCGCCGCAAGCAGATCCTCTCGATGTTCGCCGGCGCGATGGAGAACGGCGAATTCCGGCCGTATTACCAGCCCAAGGTCAACACGGACACAAGGTCGCTCGCCGGCGCGGAAGCGCTGGTGCGCTGGATACGGGACGGAAAAATGATCACGCCGGGCGAGTTCATTCCCGCGCTTGAGACCGACGAGAGCATCTGCGCGCTGGATTTCTGCATCTTTGAGCAGGTCTGCCGGGATATCCGGAGGTGGCTTGACGAGGGAATTGACCCGGTGCGTATCTCCACGAACTTCTCCCGCAGGAACCTTGCAAACCCGTCGTTTTCCGTGCGCATCAGAGAAATCCTGGAAAAATACGACGTTCCGAAGCAGTATGTCGAGGTGGAGCTGACGGAGACCACGAGCGAGCAGGAAAACATGCGGCTCAGCCAGTTCATCACCGATATGCACGACGCGGATATCGCCATGGCGATCGACGATTTCGGAACGGGCTATTCCTCGCTGAATATGCTGCGGGATTATCCGGCGGACGTTCTCAAGCTGGACAAATCCTTCATCGACGGGCACACGGATACCAAACGGGACAGCGTGGTCGTGTCGAACGTGGCGAAAATGGCGAAGGAGCTGGACATGAGCGTCATTACCGAGGGCGTGGAAAGCTGGGAGCAGGTGGAATTCCTCAAAAGCGTCAACATCAACATGGTGCAGGGCTTCCTGTTCGACAGGCCGCTGCCGACGGAGGACTTCGAGCAGCGGCTCCGGAAACGGGTATATGATTGACGGCTGCCGCGTCCGCGGCGCGCGGAGACAGAAAAGCACGGCTGAAATCGTGAGATTTCAGCCGCGCTTTTTTACGTCGGCTGCTTCGCGTTCCGGGCGGCGTTGCGGTATTGCAGGGGGCTGGAGCCGACCTTTTCGCGGAAACGCTTGATGAAGTAGCTGGTGCTGTTGAAGCCGCATCTTTCCGCGATCTGCGAGACGGAGAGCGAGGGGTCGGCGAGGAGCAGGACGCTTTGCTCCAGCCGATAGTCCGTCAGATAGGTGAAGATCGTGCAGCCGTAGGTCGCCTTGAACAGCCGGCAGCACTCCTCCTGACTGAGGTGCACGGCGGCGGCGACGTCCTTGAGCGCCACCGACTCGGCATAGCGGTCGTGCAAAAAGGAGAGGATGCCGTGCGCCTCCGCGCGCTCCGGAAAGGGCGTTTGCGCCGGCTCGGACTGCAAATGCTCCAGCAGCGTTTTCCAGATGCGAAGCAGGGAACCGTAGGCGTCCAGCTCATAGCCGAAGGGCTTGTCCTGCAGGATCTGAAAGAGGATGCGCATGCCGCGGAGCGTCTGCTCCTGCCACGGCGTGTCCGGCGAGAGCGGCACGAACTGGAAAAACGGATGGTTGACGTAGGGCATGAAGTATTTCTGCTCCACCACGCTGCCGTGGAACAGCGTCAGCAGGCTCGGATGCACGTTCAGGCTGAGATAGCGCGCGGAGGCGGGCGAGGTGGGGCGCGTCATGTGCGAGAGGTTGGAGTTGACGAAAAAGCCGTCTCCGGCGCGCAGGACGTAGTCGCAGCCCTGGGCGGTGGTGACCATGCCGCCCTCCAGCACGTAGGTGAACTGCACCTCCTCGTGCCAGTGCCAGTTGTTGAAGCCCATCGGCTTTTCCCACAGCTTCGTTTCGTGCACGACCAACGGGAACTCGTAGGGCAGGGAGAAGGTGGCTTTTTGGTTATTATCTACAAAAAACATCAGAATCTTTTTGCTCCGTTATCAAGATTGTGTTATTTTTAGTTGAGATACGAATAGAATTTTGAGCAAAAGTATAGTAAATTTTATATAACCAAAGCGCCGCATTGTCAAGAAGAAGCAGAGAAGCAGCCGGAAGAGAATTGCTTGGATCGGTGTGCTGTTTTTTTTAGCGTTCCGTTACCACTTTTTTTCATACGGCATATAATTTTTTCTGCATCACGGGCGGTACGGCGGCGCGCTCCGCCGAATTCATACGGGAAGGGAGAATGCAAATGTACAAAGTAGACCTCAACAGCGACCTGGGCGAGAGCTTCGGCAGCTATACCATCGGAATGGACGCCGACGTGATCGCGCACATTTCCTCGGCGAACGTAGCCTGCGGCTACCACGCGGGCGACCCACTGGTGATGGACAAAACCGTGCAGGCGGCAAAGGCGGCGGGCGTCGCCGTGGGCGCGCACCCGGGCTATCCCGACCTGATGGGCTTCGGGCGGCGGAACATCGCCTGCTCGCCCAGGGACGCCAAGGCGTACGTCAAGTACCAGCTCGGCGCGCTGATGGCGTTCACACGGGCGAACGGCGTGAAGCTTCAGCACTGCAAGCCCCATGGCGCGCTCTACAACATGGCGGGCAAGGACCTCGACCTCGCGCTCGCCATTGCGGAGGCGATCGCGGAGGTGGACAAGGACGTGATCTTCCTCGCCCTTGCCAACAGCAAGATGGTGGAGGCGGCGAAGCAGGTGGGCATCCGCGTCGCGAGCGAGGTGTTCGCCGACCGCGCGTATCAGGCGGACGGCTCGCTGGTGCCGCGCAGCAAGCCCGGCGCGGTGATCCACGACACGGAGGAGGCGATCACGCGCACGATCCGCATGGTCAAGGAGGGCAAGGTCACCGCGATCACGGGCGAGGAGGTGCCCCTCACGGCGGATTCCATCTGCGTCCACGGCGACAATCCCTCGGCGGTGGAGTTTGTGAAGAACATCCGCGCGCGGCTTGAGGCGGAGGGCGTCACGATCGCGCCCATCGCCGAGATCGTTTGACCGGCGCGGGCATCCCTGTTACGGAAAAATCCGACCGTGCGCGGGCGCACGGAGAAAGGAACGATATATGAGCAATCAGGGTAACAAGAAAAATATGAGCGTCATTCTCGGCGCGGCGTTTCTGATGGCGACCTCCGCCATCGGCCCCGGATTCCTGACGCAGACGGCGACCTTCACCAGCAGCCTCAAATCCAGCTTTGGCTTTGTCATTCTGGCGTCCTTGATCATGTCCGGCATCGCCCAGATGAATATTTGGCGCGTGCTGTGCTATACCGGCAAGCGCGGGCAGGACGTGGCGAACGAGGTGCTGCGCGGCCTCGGCTTCGTGCTCGCGGGGCTGATCGCGCTCGGCGGTCTCGCGTTCAACATCGGCAACGTCGGCGGCGGCGGCCTCGGCATCTTCGCGCTGACCGGCATTCCCGCGAGAGTCGGCTACGTCATTTCCGCTCTGCTGGCAATCGTGATCTTTCTGTCCAAGTCCGCGAAATCCATCGTTGACCAGATCGTGAAGTACCTGGGCGCGCTGATGATCGTCGTGATCCTTATCGTTATGTTCATCACAAAGCCCCCGGTCGGCGAGGCGGTGGTCAACACCTTCGTCCCGTCCTCCGGCATCAGCGCGACGATCCCGGCGATCCTGACCCTGATCGGCGGCACCGTCGGCGGTTATATCACGTTCTCCGGCGCGCACCGCCTGATCGACGGCGGCGTGACCGGCAAGGACAATCTCGGCCAGGCGACCAGAAGCTCGGTCATGGGCATGGGCATCGCGGCGATCGTCCGCGTGCTGCTGTTCCTGGCGATCCTCGGCGTCGTCACCAAGTTCCCCGGCATCAACCTCGCCGATCCCGCCGCGAACGCGGGCATGGCGGGCGTGCCGGCGTACAACGGCATTTCCAACCCCGCCGCCTACGCCTTCCTGGTCGGCGCCGGCAATCTGGCGTATCGCTTCGCGGGCCTCGTGATCTTCTGCGCGGCGCTGACGTCCATCATCGGCGCGGCGTATACCTCCGTTTCCTTCCTCAAGACCTTCAGCCCGAAGATCGAGAAGAACGAGAACTATTGGATCATCGGCTTCATTGCGGTCTCCTCCCTGATCATGGTGATCCTGGGCGGCGCGGCGAAGCTTCTGGTGCTCGCGGGCGCGGTGAACGGCCTTATCCTGCCGCTCGGCCTTGCCAGCATCCTGCTCGCCACCAACAACAAGAAGATCGTCGGCGAGGACTACAAGCACCCGATCGTCCTGACCGTCCTCGGCTGGATCGTGGTCGCGATCACGGCTTACCTTGCCATCAAGGCGCTGCCGAATCTCGCGAATCTCTTCGCGTAATACCGTGCCGAAAACGCCCCGCGCGAGCGGGGCGTTTTCCGAAAAGGGGAGGGAAACTATGCCTAACGTAAGATTTCTTTTGACCGGCGACACCTCGCTGAGCGCGGAGTTCGGCAACGAGATCAGCGAGGAGATCAACGCGCAGATCCGCGCCTTCACCATCGCGCTGGAAAAAAGCGGCATTCCCGGCATCGTGGA
This sequence comes from Oscillospiraceae bacterium, assembly GCA_902779695.1. Classification (GTDB taxonomy): domain Bacteria; phylum Bacillota; class Clostridia; order Oscillospirales; family Oscillospiraceae; genus Hominicoprocola. Next base: position 11,234 of record CACZCL010000044.1, read on the forward strand.
GCTGGTGCCGACGTATCGCGCCTGCATGATCCACTACGATCCGGGCGTGATCTCCTACCGCGCGCTGACGAAGCGGCTGGAGGGGCTGCTGGGGCAGCTCGGCTCCATCGAGATCCCGCCCAGCGACGTGCTGGAGATCCCGGTGCTCTACGGCGGGGAGATGGGGCCGGACATGGCGTTCGTCGCCGAGCACGCCGGCATCTCCGAGCAGGAGGTCGTCGCCATCCACACCTCCACCGAGTATCTCATCTATATGCTGGGCTTCACGCCGGGGTTCACCTATCTCGGCGGCATGAGCGACAAGCTGGAAACGCCGCGCCTCAAGCAGCCGCGCGTCAAGATCCCCGCCGGCTCCGTGGGCATCGCGGGCAAGCAGACGGGCGTCTACCCGATCGACTCGCCGGGAGGCTGGCAGCTGATCGGGCGCACGCCGGTGAAGATGTACGATCCGGACCGCGAGACGCCGATCCTGCCCAAGGCGGGGCAGTATATCAAGTTCCGCGCCATTGACCGGGCGGAGTACGACGAGATCGCCGCGCAGGCGGAAAAGGGCGCGTACGTCTGCCGGACGTATCCGAGAGGGGAGGCGGCGAAATGAGCGTAACGGTTTTGAATCCCGGGCTTCTCACGACGGTGCAGGACGCGGGGCGCGTCGGCTACCAGCAGTTCGGCGTTTCGGTCTCGGGCGTGATGGACCCGCGCGCGATGCGCATCGCGAACATCCTCGTCGGGAACGATGAAAACGAGGCGGTGCTGGAGTGCACGATGCTGGGACCGCAGCTTCGCTTCGACAAGGCGGAGGTCATCGCCATCACCGGCGGCGACCTCGGCGCCACGCTGGACGGGCAGAGCGTGGCGACCTACGCGGCGTTCTCCGTGCGGGAGGGGCAGACGCTCCGCTTCACGGGCCTGCGCACGGGCTGCCGCGCCTATATCGCGTTCGCGGGCGGCCTCGACGTGCCGCTCGTGATGGGCAGCCGCTCGACCTACATGAAGGCGAAGATCGGCGGCGTCGCGGGGCGCAAGCTGGAAAAGGACGACGTGATCGGCTTCCGGAAACCGGCGGCGGAGATCCTCAATCTCGTGCAGCGGCGCATCGCGCCGGAGGTCACGGCGCGCACGGAGTACGCCGTTCGCGTCGTGATGGGGCCGCAGGACGATCTGTTCACGCCGGCGGGGATCGACACCTTCCTCGGCGAGACCTATACGGTCACGAACGAGTTCGACCGCATGGGCTGCCGCATGGAGGGGCCGGTCATCGAGCATAAGAACGGCGGCGACATCATTTCCGACGGCATCGCCTTCGGCGCGATCCAGGTGCCGACGGCGGGAAAGCCCATCATCATGCTCGCCGACCGGCAGACCACCGGCGGCTACACGAAGATCGCCACCGTCATCACGGCGGATTTCCGCATCATCGGGCAGCTCAAGGGCGGCGACAAGGTGCGCTTCGCGCGCGTCTCGATCGAGGAGGCGCAGGAGGCGCTGCTGACGGAGCGCGAGGCGCTGACCGCGCTGCGCACCATGGCGGGCAGCGCGTATGCGAAGGAGAGGCGGCCGGTCGTCCGGCCGGGAAGAAAGGAAGCGGCAGAGAAGAAAGGAGACTGACATGGCGTTTGACATCACTCCGTATGTAAACAAGAAACCCGCCGAGGTGCGCGCGCTGATCCGCGAGGGCAAGATCGACTTTCCCACCGCGGGCATGTGCGCGGGCTACGCGCAGGCGAACCTCGTCATCTTGCCGCCGGATTACGCGGCGGATTTTGAGGAGTACGCAAGGCTCAATCCGTTCCCCTGCCCGATTTTGGAGATCATCAGGGGCAAGGAGCCGATCACCCACGCGATGGGCGAGGGGGCGAACATCTGCACCGATATCCCGCGCTACCGCGTCTATGAAAACGGCGTGTTTACCAAGGAGCTGACCGACGCCGGCGACTACTGGAAGGAGGGCTACGTCGGCTTCCTGATCGGCTGCTCCTTCTCGTTCGAGGAGTCGCTGCTGCGCGAGGGGATCGAGGTGCGTCACATCACGCAGGGGCGCAACGTGCCGATGTACAAGGTCGAGCTGTTCCAAACGGTGCCCTGCGGCCCGTTCAAGGGGCCGATGGTCTGCTCCATGCGCCCCATGACGCCGGAGAAGGCGAAGCGCGCCTATGAGATCACGGTCAAGATGCCGAACGTCCACGGCGCGCCGGTACACATGGGCCCCGCGGAGGCGATCGGCATCAAGGACGTTATGAAGCCCGACTACGGCGAGGCGGTGGACATCTATCCCGGCGAGATCC
>CACZCL010000045.1 GCA_902779695.1 Oscillospiraceae bacterium
GACTCCGAGGAGGAGAAGGTGCTGACGGTCAGCTGCGCCGGTTCGGCGCGCGTGAGCTGCGCGTTCCCCGTCCGGCGGCAGGCGTTCGGCGGCGAGACGGTGCGCGTGACGGTGGACGGCCTTGCCGGCGGACACTCCGGCGAGGAGATCCACAAGGGGCGCGCCAACGCCAACATCCTGCTCGGGCGCGCGCTGCGGGCGGTGTCCGTCCGTACGCAGGCGCGCCTTGCCGCGCTGCGCGGCGGCGCGAAGGACAACGCGATCCCCCGCAGCGCCGAAGCGCTGCTCGCGGTGGAGGACGCCGCCGCGGCGCGCGCCGCCGTGGAGGCGCTGGACGCGGCGCTGAAGGAGGAATACCGCGCGGCGGACGGCGGCGTTCGCGTCGCCCTCGCCCCGGCGGAGGCGGCGGAGCTCCCCATGGACGCGGACAGCACCCGCCGCGTTTCCGCGTTCCTGTTCTGCGCGCCCAACGGCGTGCAGCTGATGAGCGCGGACGTGCCGGGACTGGTGCAGACCTCGCTCAACCTCGGGCGCGTCAGCACCGAGGCGGACCGGGCGCTTTTCCACTTCATGGTCCGCTCCTGCGTCAACTCCCAGCGGGACGAGACCGCGGAGCGCGTCGCCGCGCTGGCGGAGGCGTTGGGCGGCAGCGCCGAGGTCTCCGCGCGCAGCGCCGCGTGGGAGTATCGCGACGATTCCCGGCTGCGCGGGATCGTCACGGAGGCGTTTCGCGCCGTGTACGGCGAGGAGCCCGCGGTCGCCGCGCTGCACGCGGGGCTTGAGTGCGGCGTCCTGGCCGGCAAGCTGCCGCGCCTCGACTGCGTTTCCTATGGGCCGGATCTGACGAACGTCCACACGCCGCGCGAGCGCCTTCACATCGCCTCCACGCAGCGCGTCTGGCAGCTGACGCTGGAAACGCTCCGGCGGATTCGCTGAACCGCGCGACGGAAAGGGAGAACAGAGAATGAAAAAAAACGAGACCTCCATCGTCTTTACCGGCGACATCGGCTTTGACCGCTATATGGACGGGCGCTGGGAGGACGAGGCGCTGCTTGCGCCGCAGCTGCTGGACTTCTTCCACAGCGCGGAGCACGTGCTCGCCAACGTCGAGGGCCCGCTGATCGAGGCGGAGGACAACGGCAGCCACGGCGTTTTCTTCCACAGCATGAGCCCGAAGGCGGCGAGCGTTCTGCAAAGGATCGGCTCCGACATCTGGTGCATCGGCAACAACCACACGATGGACGCGGGCGCGGAAGGGCTTTTGAGCACGCGCGGCCTCGCGAAGCAGATGGGCTGCCGGACCATCGGCGCCGGACGGAACGAGGTCGAGGCGTCGGAGCCGGTATACCTTGACGAGGCGGGCGGGATCGGCATTTTCGGCGTCGCCTATCTCTCGGAGTGCATCCCCGCCACGGCGGACGAGCCGGGCATTTTCCGCTGGAACGACATGGAGCGCATCGCCGCGCGCATCGCGGAGATCAAACGGCGCTGCCGCTGGTGCGTGATCGTCTCCCACGGCGGGGAGGAATTCGCCGGTATGCCCAGCCCCTATACGCGCAAGCGCTATCTCCGATTCCTCGCGCTCGGCGCGGACGCCGTCGTGGCGCACCATCCGCACGTCCCCGAGAACTACGAGCTGTTCGACGACGGCAAGGCGATCTTCTATTCGCTCGGCAACTTCATTTTCGACACCGACTATCAGCGCGTCCACCGCTATACCGACGCCGGCGTGCTGCTCAAGCTGCGCTTCACCGAGGAGCGGATGGACTTCGAGGCGATCGGTCTTCGGATCGTCCGCGGCGCGGAGCGCATCGAGGCGGCGCCGCTGCCCGATATCTTCACCGACGTCCCGGCGGCGGAATACGAGCTGCTTGCCCCGCTGGCCGCGAAGGCGTTCGTGCGCGAGACCCGCCGCACCATGCTCTATCTGGAGCCGGAGCGCTTCACCGGCGCGCCGGAGGAGGTCTGGAACGCCTACTTTTTCAGCGACGAGCCGGACGGGTACTACGAGGGCGAGCACATGGATTTCCGCATCATCCTCCCCTTCTCCGAAACGGCGGAGAGCGGCGCCTGGGAGCAGAGCCGGCTGGAAAAGGTCAAAGCGCATATCCTGCGCCAGCTGTGATCGCATACGATTATCTGCAATACTACAAAAAGCTTGCGTTACCATCAGACGGCGCCGCCGCTGGCGGCGGACGCAAAAGCACGGTCCCCGCGCCTGCGCGGGGACCGTGCTTTTTCTTGTATCATTGTCGTTTCCACGCGGCGCGTCGGGCGATCATTCCCGCCGTGCGGCGCGCTTCCCGCCCGCGTATCCCGCCTGCCGCAGCTGCCGCAGCAAGCCGTGGCAGACGAACAGCAGCTTTATCATCCGTGAAAACCTCTTCCGCGCCTTTTCGCGTGGCTTGCCCCGCGTCCGCTTCGCTACTGCGGATAGTATTTGTCCGCGCGGTGCTTGCGCAGCGCGGCGTCGACCATCAGATCGTCCTCGATGCTGGCGACGATGCCGGCGCGCCGCAGCAGCTCCCGCGCCGTTTCCTCGTCGCTCTCGCGCACCTCGACATAATAGATGTCCCGGTCGATCTTGCCCTTCGCGCCGAAGTCGCGGGGGTCGAGCTTCGCGCCGCAGCCGCCCGCCATCACGACGTCCTGCAGATAGTGGCTCGCGCGGACGCCGCGCAGCCCCGCGTCTCGGAGCACCTTTTTGATCTGCGCCCAGGTCTCGCGGTCGCGCTTTTTGAAGATCGTGACGCGCTTTTCAAACAATGCCATTGCCGCACCGAACACTTTCCGTCCCGCAATCAGGACCATTTCCAGTTGACGACCTCGGGCAGATCCACGCCGTACTCGGCGATATACTGGCGATGCTCCACGAGCTTATCCTTCATCTGCTGGATGAGGTACGCGCCGCGGTTGCCGAGCTGCGGCAGATTGTACACCGCCGCCATCGCGAGGTTGAAGCGGTCGAGCCGGTTGAGCACGCGCATATCGAAGGGCGTGGTGATCGTGCCCTCCTCCATGTAGCCGCGCACGTGCAGATTCTTGTTGCGGCGCTTGTAGGTCAGCTCGTGGATCAGCGACGGATAGCCGTGGAACGCGAAGATGATGGGTTTATCCTGCGTGAACAGCGCGTCGTACGCCGCCTGGGACAGGCCGTGGGGATGCTGCTCCTCGCTTTGCAGGCGCATCAGATCCACCACGTTGACGACGCGGATCTTCAGCTCCGGGAACGCCTCGCGCAGGATCGTGACCGCGGCGAGGGTCTCCAGCGTCGGCGTATCGCCACAGCACGCCATGACGAGATCCGGCTCCGCGCCCCGGTCGGTGGACGCCCACTGCCAAATGCCGATGCCCTGCGTGCAGTGCTTGATCGCCTGATCCATCGTGAGCCACTGCGGGCGCGGGTGCTTCGACGCGACGATCACGTTCACGTAGTTGCGCGAGCGGATGCAGTGGTCGAAGCAGCTCAAAAGGCAGTTCGCATCCGGCGGCAGATACAGGCGCACCACGTCCGCCTTCTTGTTCACGACATGGTCGAGAAAGCCCGGGTCCTGATGCGTAAAGCCGTTGTGATCCTGCTGCCAGACGTTGGAGGCGAGCACGTAGTTGAGCGAGGCGATCTTCGCGCGCCAGGAGAGCTGGTTGCAGACCTTGAGCCATTTGGCGTGCTGGGAGAACATGGAGTCCACGATGCGGATAAACGCCTCGTAGCTGTTGAAAAAGCCGTAGCGTCCCGTGAGCAGGTAGCCCTCCAGCATACCCTGGCAGACGTGCTCGGAGAGCATGGAGTCCATGACGCGCCCGCCGGGGGAGAGGTGGTCGTCCTCGGGCAGAATGTCGCCGCTCCACGCGCGGTCGGTCTCCTCGAAAACGGGGCTGAGGCGGTTGGACGCCGTCTCGTCCGGACCGAAGCAGCGGAAGTTGCGCTCCTTCTCGTTGAGCTTATAGATGTCGCGCACGAACGCGCCGAGGGCGGACATATCCTGCGCCTCCACGCCGCCGGGAAACGGCACGTCCACGGCGTAGGCGCGGAAGTCCGGCATACGCAGGTCGCGCAGCAGCAGCCCGCCGTTGGCGTGCGGATTCGCGCCCATGCGGCGGCTGCCCGTGGGCGGAAGCTCCAGCAGCTCCCGCACGGGAACGCCGTTCTCATCGAACAGCTCCTCGGGGCGGTAGCTCTTGAGCCAGGTCTCGATCTGGCGGATGTGCGCCTCGCTGTCGGGCTGGATGGGCACCTGATGCGCGCGCCAGTAATCCTCGACCTTGTCGCCGTCGACGTAGTCCGGGCCGGTCCAGCCCTTGGGCGTGCGCAGCACGATCATCGGCCAGCGCGGGCGATTCCTGTCGCCCTTCTCGCGCGCCGCCTTCTGATACTTGAGGATCGCCGAAACGCACTCGTCGAGCGTGTCCGCCATCTTGCGGTGCATCTCGGCGCTGTCGCTGCCCTCGACGAAATAGGGCGTCCAGCCGCAGCCGCGGAAGAAGCTCTCCAGCTCCTCGTGGGAGATGCGGGCGAGCACGGTCGGGTTCGCGATCTTGTAACCGTTGAGGTGCAGGATCGGCAGCACCGCGCCGTCCGTCGCGGCGGAGAGGAACTTGTTCAGCTGCCAGCTCGTGGCGAGCGGGCCGGTCTCCGCCTCGCCGTCGCCGACGACGCAGGCGGCGATCAGGCCGGGGTTGTCGGTCACGGCGCCGAAGGCGTGCGTGAGCGAATACCCCAGCTCGCCGCCCTCATGGATGGAGCCGGGAGTCTCCGGCGCGACGTGGGACGGGATGCCGCCGGGGAAAGAGAAGCGCTTGAAGAGGCGCTGCATCCCCTCCTTGTCCCGCGTGATGTTGGGATAGACCTCCTGATAGCTGCCGTCCAGCCAGTCCTGCGCGACCATGGCGTTGCCGCCGTGTCCGGGACCGGAGAGGTAGATCATGTCCAGATCGTATTCCTTGATGACGCGGTTCAAATGCGTGTAAATGAAGTTCTGCCCCGGGCAGGTGCCCCAGTGGCCGACGATCTTCTTTTTGATCTTGCCGGCGGTGAGCGGCGCTTCCAGCAGGGGATCGTCGAGCAGGTAGAGCTGGCAGGCCGTGAGATAGTTGGCGGCGCGCCAGTACTTGTCCATCACGGCGAGAAGCTCGTCGCTGGCGTGGTGTTGCTTTGGCATGGCAATAGTCCTCCTTTTTCGCTCCGCGGGGCGGAGGCGCCGCGCGCCGCCGCCCCGCGGGATTTCCTGACGGATCAATTTTTACCCGGACGCGCGGAAATGATACGCCGCGTCTCACCAGACCAGCACGCGGTTTTCGGGGGCGAGATACATCCCGTCGCCCTCATGGATATCATAGGCGTCGTGGAACTGCTGGAACTGCTGCACCGTGGCGTTGACGCGGAGATAGTGCAGCGGGTGGGGGTTCTGCATCAAGCAGAGATACTCCTCCTCCCTTGTGTTGAGCCGCGCAAAGATCTTCGCGTAGGCAGCGAAGAAGGTCTTGTAATCGACGGCTCCCTTCTGCTCAAGAAGCCCCAGCATGCACTTCACGCCCGCCATGTCGGCAATCGCCTCGGTCTGGATGTTCTGCCCCTGGACATGATAGCCGCCGAACGCGGTCATGGCGTCGTAGTAGGCGGCAAGCCTGTTCGCCCGGGCGGTGAAGGCGGCGTAGTCCTCCGCCGTCCACCAGTCGTTCAGGTTGCCGCGGGCGTCATACTGCGCGCCGTTGGTGTCGAAGGCGTGGGAGATCTCGTGCCCGATCACGCTGCCGATGCCGGCGTAAAGCTCCTCGTCGCTCATGCCGTCGCGGTAAAACGCGCCGCCGAGGATGCCGCGCATGATGTTGATGGAGTTGTCCGAGCGGTTGTAAGAGGCGTTGGTTTCCAGAATATCAAAGTCCCAGAGCGCGTGATCGGCCTTCGTGCCCAGCAGGCTCACGTTGTACGCGGTTTCAAAGCTGCCGATCTCCTTCAGGCAGTCGTAGTAGCCCAGACCGTCGAGAGAAAGGCCGCTGTAATCGCGCCACTTGTCAGGATACACCGCGTTGATGGTGATCGCGTCCAGCTTTTCGACCGCCTTTTGCCGCGTCTCCTCGGAGAGCCAATCCTCGCCGGCAAGCATCGTGCGGTAGTAGGCGACCGCCTCCTCGCAGATGCGCGTGATATCCTCCTTCATCTGCGTCGCGTCGTACTTTGCGAGGAACGCGCGGTCCATCGGCACCGTCAGCGCGCCGCGCACGACGTCGAAGGCGACCTCCTCGTCCGGCTGGGCGCCGGTGCTGCCGCTCATGGCGTTGCTCATTTCGACGGCGATCTCATAGCTGTCCCGGTCGAGCGCGCTCATACTGTCCAGCGCCGCGCAGACGATCAGATAGTTTTTGAGGTCGTCCAGCCGCTCCTGCGTGTACACCGCGTCCAGCTTCTCAAAATACGCCGGCTGCGTCACGAGATAGCGCTCCGCGCCGGAAAAGCCCCACGCGTCCATGATGGCGAGCAGGGGGAACGCCTTGCAGAGCTTCTCCGCGTCCGCGCGGCCCATCTCGTTGTTGATGCGCCGGATGTAGTCCGGCGACATCTGCTCGGCGGAGGTCATAATGCCGCCCGAAAGCTCCGTCTCCAGCGCGAGGGCGCGGTCCATCATCGTCTTAGCCTCCGCCTCGGTGTAGCCGAGCTTCGGGAGCATTTTGCGCGCCGCCGCGCGGTACGCCGCCTCGTAGCGCTCGCCCATTTCGGTGCGCTGCGCGTACTCCGCGGAGTCGCCCAGCAGCAGCCCCATCGGTCCGGCAAAGAGGAGATAGGTCTCCGAGTCGTTGAGTCCCGTGGAGGAGCCGAAGCCGAAAAACTGCTCCACGTCGGAATCCCTGTCGCAAAACAGCGCCGTCAGCTCGTCGAGGGTGGAGACCGCGTTGATCTCGTCGATGGTCTTTCGCACCGGCGCAACGCCCAGCGCGTTGCGCGCGTCCCAGTCGAGGTACGCGTTGTAGAGATGCTGCACCAGGGCGGCGTCCGCGCCGGTGAGCGAGGCGTCGGTCAGCACCGACTTGCCCATGCTCCTGATCTCGTCCGCGACCTCGCGGAACGTGCTCTCGCTGCGGTAGCCGGGGCGGATCTCGGTGGACTTCGCCCAGTCGTAGTTGTTGTAGAGATAGAAATCGTCCTTCGGGGTGTCGGGCTTCTCGCGCGCGGCGCTCAGGTTCTCGCGCAGGCAGTAGTCCACCCACGGGTCGCCGTCGTTGAGCGCCGGCTCCGCCGCGATGGACGCGTAGAGGGCGGCGATCGCCTCGCCGCGCGTCACGACCGCCGCGCCGCCGTCCGCCGCGATGCCCAGCTTTGCCAGCAGCGCGGCGTATTCCGCGCCGTCAAGCGGTTCCTCGATGCCGTCGAGATTCTCCAGCAGCCCGGACGCGACCGCCCAGATCGCCGCGTCCGCGTACCAGTGGTCGCCCTCGGCGGTGATGCCCGTCGTGGGCGCGCCGCAGAAGCGCCACAGGAAGGTCACGAGCGCCGCCTTGGTGCAGGGCGCGTCCGGCTCGAATCTCCCGTCGCCCGTGCCGAGCGCGATGCCCGCCTGCGTCGCCCATTCGATCGCGTCGGACGCCGCGCTGTCCTCCGACACGTCGGCGAAGCCCGCCCAAGCGGTCGCGGAGAGCAGCAGCGACAGCGTCAGCGCAAGGGAAAGCAGTCTTTTTGCCCGTTTCATTTGTTTTCGTCCTCCCGTATGAAAAGATACCCGGACAGCGTCCGTTATTGCGCGCGGCAGGGCGGGGATCACTCCGCGTCTCTGCCGCGGTGGCGCTCCGCCTTTGCCTCGTACATATTCTTATCCGCCTGCTCGAACAGCTCCTCGACCGTGGTGGCGCTCAGCGACTCCGCGAACGCGTAACCGACGGAAATGCTGATACGGAACGCGCGCTGCAGGCCGCGGAACTTTTCCAGCGCGGAGGCGATCTCCTCCTTCGGGGCGTCGACCCAGAAGGCGGCGAATTCGTCGCCGCCGAAGCGGAAGCAGTGCCGCTCGCCCTCCCCGCCGAACGCCGACTGGATGCACGCGCCGCAGTTGCGCAGCAGCTCGTCGCCGTAGGCGTGTCCGTGCTCGTCGTTTGCCTTCTTCAGCCCGTCGACGTCGAGAGAGAACGCCGTCACGGAGGAGCGGGGCTTTTCCCAGCTCAGATGGGACACATAATCCTGAAACGCGAGCCGGTTGGGAAGCCCGGTCAGCGCGTCGGTGCGCGACTGCTTGCGCAGATAATCCTCCAGCGTCTTGCGGTGGCGCAGCAGCTCGTTATACGAGGCGGCGAAGCTGCGCAGCTCCGAAAAGCCCTTGTCCGTCGGAAGCTCCTCGCCCTTTTGCACCCGATTCGCGCTCTTCTTGAGCGGATTGAGCAGCAGGAGGAACAGCAGCGCGCACATGAGCACCAGCACCGAGATGACGACGAGCGTCATCACCCATTGCAGCGCGCGGTATTTCTCCAGCGTCGCCGTCTGCTGTCCGATGCTGCGCGCCGTCTCCTCGCCCGCCAGCTGCGCGGCGCGGCTGATGCGCTCGTTCGTCTCGCCCCTTGTCTGGAGATACTCCGTGCTGATGAGCAGCAGCGCGGCGGCGCGCTGCTTCTCCGCGGCGCCCAACGCTTTTTCCTCCTCGGTCAACTCCGCGTCCGCAAGGCGCGGATAGCGCGCGAGATCCACGCCGTATCCCTCCGCCGCGAGGCGCAGGGCGCGGCATTCCATCTCGATGCGCATTTCGGAAAAGCGGACGGCGGAAACGATCTCCGCGTAGGCGTAGGGCGAGCGGTCTATCAGCATCTGCTTGACGCCGGCATTTTGTTCCTCCGCCGTTTCGATCGTGTGAAGATAGGACACCAGATACGACTCCGCGCCGGTGCTGATGTACGCGCGCGCCAGATCGGTGAAGGAATTCGCGGTGCTGCTGAGCTCCTTCACCGCCTGGGAATAGGCGAAATTGCTCTGCACGGTCTCCGAAACGCTCTGCCCGCTGCGGTTGATGCGCAGCGTGTTGACCACGATCAGAACGTGCATGCTCATAATAATGATCATCGCGGGGATGATCACGGTCTTCGCGGAAAAGCCGGGGCGTTCTTTTTTTGAAGCGGCGCGCTCTGTTTTCGGACGCATCTCTTTCACCACCCGACACGCGATTTCCCGGCGGGTATTGTACCGATCAGGATACCCACCCACTATATCAAATATAGTATAGTACGCCGCGCGGCGGTTGTCAATGCCTCCGCCGAGCGCGCTTCACCGCTCCGCGCGCGACGTCAGATACGCGCCGAGCCAGTCCGTCACCTTCTCCATGCCCCGCTCGTTGACGTGGTAGACGTCCGCCATGTCGGTCTGAAAATCGAAGCCCATCTCCTCCGTCCGATGCATCAGGTTGACGTAGGTCAGCCCCCGCTCCGCCGCGTATTTCGCCATGCCGTTGAGCACCGCCTGGCGGTTGAGCTCGTCGCTCTCCGGCGTCGTGAACGGCACGGAAACGAGCAGCAGCTCGATCCCCTTTTCCTCGCACAGCGCGACGATCCGGTCGAGGTATGCAAGCTCGACCGCCGCGGCGGGCGCCGTGACCTCCTCCGGCAGCACCGCCCAGCCGTCGTAGGGCCGATAGCTGCCGCGAAGCGCCTCGGTGCCCTTCGCGCTCACGTCCGGCGGCGCGAAGTCCGCCGCGCTCAGCTCCTTCCAGCGGGAGTGGTAGGCGATGACGTTGAACAGGTACTCCGCCCGTTCCCCGCGCGGCAGCAGGTCAAAGACCATCCGCGCCTTCGGAAGCCCCGGGCTCATATTGTCCGCCGTGTGGTGCATCGTCGCCGGAGAGTCGATCAGGCTGTCCTGCACCGCCTTGTACACGTCCAGCACGACCAGCTTCGGCGTCTGGTACCGCAGCGCCTCGCACAGCGCGTAATAGGTCTGGGGCAGCACCTGCCCGCTCTGGGCGAAATTGTTCGCGCGGATGCCGAACTTTTCCGCAAGGCGCGAGGCGTCGATCGCGTTGAGCGGGTGGGACGAGCCGAGGATCAGCACGTCCACCGCGCCGCGCGGCTCGGCGTAGAGCGCCGCCATGTAGTCGCGGCAGCTCTTGTCCTCCAGCACCTCGCTTGTGACATGAAACAGCGCCAGAAACAGCAGCGCGAACGCGAGCGTCCGCAGAACCCCGGTTTTCGCGGCGGGCTTCGTCGTTTGCTCCATGCTTCCCGCCCCCCTAGAATTCAAAGTAAATGAACGCCGCCGCGTCGTAGGCGGGGCCGTAGACGCCGAAAATGACGACGGCGAACAGCAGCAGAAGATACGCGCTCCAGCGCAGCGGCAGCGGCTGGCGCTCCAGCGCGGCAAGCACGTCGCCGCGCTCGGCGAGCAGGTCGCAGACGACCAGGATCGCCAGCCCCGCCGCCGCCGCGATCCAGTCGGGGCGGTCCATGCCGAAGGCGAAAAGCCCCTCGCCCGCGAGCGCCTCCGGTCGGAAATCGGCGATGATCGCGCGCAGCAGCAGCGCCGCGTCGCTCATGGAGTTCGCGCGGAAAAACAGGAACGCCAGCGCCACCAGCGCAAAGGTCACGGCGGTGCCGCAGACGCGGCGCAGCGTCCCGTCCTCCCGGACGCCCAGCGCGCGCAGCGCCCGGCTGCGCGCGTCGCGCGTCAGCCGCCCGGCGGTCAGATACAGCCCGTGCAGCCCGCCCCACGCGACGTAGTGCCACGCCGCGCCGTGCCAAAGCCCGCTGACGAGAAAGACGAGCAGGTTGTTCGCGACCGCGCGCCATTTGCCCCCGCGGCTCCCGCCGAGCGGGATATAGAGATAATCGCGGAACCACGAGGAGAGCGAAATGTGCCAGCGGCGCCAGAAGTCGCGCACCGAGGACGCGAGGAAGGGTTGGCGGAAATTCTCCATCAGCGTCACGCCCAGGACCTGCGCCGCGCCGATGGCGATGTGGGAATAGCCCCCGAAATCGCAGTAGATCTGGAAGGTGAACAGCACGCTCGCCAGCGCCACGGCGCTGCCCGGCTTGCCCGCCGGGTCGTTGAACACGGCGTCAACAAAAAAGGCGAGCCGGTCGGCGAGCGCCATCTTGAGGAACAGCCCCCACGCCATGCGCACCAGTCCCGCGCGCACGCGCGCGCCGTCGAAGGGCTGCGGCGCGCGGAGCTGGCGCAGCAGCGAGCCGGAACGCTCGATCGGGCCGGCGACCAGCTGGGGGAAGAACGAGACGAACAGCGCGTAGCGCAAAAAGTCCGGCTCCGGCTCGACGTCGCCGCGGTAAACGTCGATCGTGTAGCCCAGCGCCTGAAAGGTGTAGAACGAGATGCCGACCGGCAGCAGCAGCCCGAGGCGCGGCACGGCAAAGCCCAGCCCCAGAAGCCCCGCCGCGCGGGACAATGTCTCAAGGAAAAACGTAAGATACTTGAACACCGCCAGCACGCCGAGGTTTGCCGCCAGCACGGCGGCGAGCGCCGCCTTGCGCGCGGCGCCGTGCCGCGCGGACGCGATGGCGCGCCCGCCGAGCCACGTCACGGCGGTGGAGAAGAGCATCAGCAGCGCGTAGCGCGGCGACCAGCACATATAAAAATAATAGCTTGCCGCCAGCAGCCACAGATACCGCCGGCGCGCCGGGATGACGAAGCACAGCAGCGTCACCGCCGGGAAAAAGAGCAGGAAATCCAGCGAGTTGAAGAGCATCCGGCTTCTCCTTCAAACGATATCGAACCAAATCAATTATAGCGGAAACCGCGCCGTTTGCAAGCTTGCTTTTGCGGCGCGGGTGTGGTATCGTGGTTGGCATGAAAACAGTCCTTCTCACAGACGCGAAATACCGCTCGGCGATCAGCGCCGCGCGCGCCTTCGGGCGCGCGGGGTTTTCCGTCGTCGCCGTGCAGAGCCGCGGCGACACGGACGTGACGCCGCCGGTCTTTTCGTCGCGCTACGCCGCCGAAACGCGATGGCTGGACGGCGCCGCCGCGGACGGGGGCTATGCGGAGCGCCTGCTCGCGCTCGCGCGGGAGTACGAAAAGCCCGTGCTGTTCCCCATCGGCGCGGCGACGCTCGCCGCCGTGAGCCGCGCGCGGGAGGCGTTCGCCCCGTGGTGCGATTTTCTCATCTCCCCGCCGGACGTATTGGACGCGCTCAACGACAAGGAGACGGTGCACCGCCGCGCGCGGGAGCTGGGGCTTCCCGTGCCGCGGGAGTATGACGGCGCGCCGGAGGCATATCCGGTCATCGTCAAGCCGCGCTGCGGCGAAAAGCTCGGGCTGAAGGCGGGCGAGCGCTACGCCGTCGCGCGCAGCCGCGCGGAATACGACGCGGCGCTCGCAAAAATGCGGCGCTGCGACCCTGCCCCCGTCGTGCAGGAGCTGATCGCGGGCGAGGGCGGCGGCGCGAGCCTGCTGCTCGACCGCGACAGCCGCCTGATCGGCGCGTTCTGCCATCGGCGCATCCGCGAGTATCCGATCTCCGGCGGCCCCTCCGCCTGCTGCGAGAGCACCTACGAGCCGGAGAAGATCGACGCCGCGTACCGGCTGCTCCGCTCCTTCGGCTTCGTCGGGCTCGCGATGGTGGAGTTCAAGGGCGATTCCATCCTGGAGGTCAACCCCCGCGTGTGGGGCAGCTTCCCGCTCACGACGCTCGCGCGCTCCCCGCTCGCGCTGCGCTACGCCGCCGCGGCGGCGGGCGAAACGGCGGAATACCGTCCCCGGGACTACGAGACCGGCGTGCGGATGCGTTTCGCGCTCAACGACACGCTCGCGACGCTCTCGCTTCTGCGGCACGGGCGGCTGCGCGAGGCGCTGGGCGGCGCCGCCGACCTGCTGCGCGCCCGCGAGGCGCTCTCCGACCGCGACGATCCCGCGCCGATGCGCGCGTATTTGAAAGCGACGGTTTTGAAGCGATGAAAGTATCACTCGATCTGCACGTCCACTCCGCCGCGTCCCCCGACGGGCGTATGCGCGTCGACGAGATCGTCCGCCTCGCACGGGCGAGAGGGCTTCGGGGCGCCGCCGTCACCGATCACGACGTTGTGCTGACGGACGCGCCGGCGTACGACGATTTTCTCCTGATCCCCGGCTGCGAGTTCTCCACCGAATACGGGCACCTGCTGGGGCTTTTCCTGCGGGAGCCGATCGGCTCCCTGCCGTTCGCGGAGACCGTCGCCGCCATCCACGCGCAGGGCGGCCTCGCGGTGCTGGCGCACCCGTTCGAGCATTCGCGCGACGAAAAGCGCCTTTTGCCGATCGTGCCGTTGCTGGACGGCGCGGAGGTCTGGAACGGGCGCGCGGAGCGCAAGATCCGCGACGCCAACGCGCTGGCGGGAGCGTTCGCCGCGGCGCACGGCCTGCCGCCGTTCGCGGGCAGCGACGCGCACCTGCCGCGCGAGGTCGGCAACGGCGCCGT
>CACZCL010000046.1 GCA_902779695.1 Oscillospiraceae bacterium
AGTCCGCGCCGCCGCGCCGCCGCAGGCGCCGCCGTCCGCGCCGGCATACGACCTGACGCGATCTTCCCCGGCTTGGCGATATCTGTTATTGCCAAGCCGGGGAAGTTGTGCTATCATGTTATTTGTGGCAGTTTCGGGACCGCCATAATCATCATAAGACAAATGGGAGGCAATCGCTATGGCACGTTTCACTCTTCCCCGCGACATTTATCACGGCAAGGGCGCTCTGGAGGCCCTCAAGACCTTTCAGGGCAAGAAGGCGATCATTTGCGTCGGCGGCGGCTCCATGAAGCGGGGCGGCTTCCTCGGCCGCGCGCAGCAGTATCTGGAAGAAGCCGGCATGGAGGTCAGGCTCTTTGAGGGCATCGAGTCCGATCCCTCGGTCGAGACCGTCATGAAGGGCGCGGCGGTCATGGCCGAGTTCGGCCCGGACTGGATCGTTGCCATCGGCGGCGGCTCGCCCATCGACGCGGCGAAGGCAATGTGGATCAAGTACGAGTATCCCGAGTGCACCTTCGAGGATATGTGCAAGGTGTTCGGCCTGCCCGAGCTGCGCAAAAAGGCGCGCTTCTGCGCCGTGTCCTCCACCTCCGGCACCGCCACCGAGGTCACCGCGTTCTCCATCATCACCGACTACGAAAAGGGCATCAAGTACCCCATCGCGGACTTCGAGATCACGCCGGACGTCGCCATCGTCGATCCCGAGCTGGCGGAGACCATGCCCAAGAAGCTGGTCGCCCACACCGGCATGGACGCCATCACCCACGCCATCGAGGCGTACGTCTCCACCGCGAACTGCGAGTTCACCGATCCCCTCGCCATCCACGCCGTCGAGATGATCCAGGCGGACCTCGTCAAGAGCTACAACGGCGACATGGACGCCCGCGACCGTATGCACTACGCGCAGTGTCTCGCCGGCATGGCGTTCTCCAACGCGCTGCTGGGCATCGTCCACTCCATGGCGCACAAGACCGGCGCGGTGTTCGCCGATCAGGGCGCGCATATCATCCACGGCGCGGCGAACGCCATGTACCTGCCGAAGGTCATCGCCTTCAACGCCAAGGATCCCACGGCGAAGAAGCGCTACGGCGTGATCGTGGACTACATGAACATCTGCGACAAGAGCGCCTCCGACGACGAGAAGGTCGCCGCGCTGATCGCGTATCTGCGCAAGATGAACGACGAGCTGAACATCCCCCACGGCATCAAGACCTACGGCGCGGACAGCTATCCCTGCGAGCAGGGCTTCGTGCCGGAGAACGTCTTCCTGGAGCGCCTGCACGACATCGCGGTCAACGCCATTGCCGACGCCTGCACCGGCTCCAACCCGCGCCAGCCCTCCGTCGAGGAGATGGAGAAGCTGCTCAAGTGCTGCTACTACGATACGGAAGTCGACTTCTGATCGGCGAAGCGAAACAGTGAACAAGCGCCCCGCGGTTCAAGCCGCGGGGCGCTTTCGATCGCGGGCAGGGCCTTGCGTCAGCCGAGTCCCGCCAGAATGCCGATCGAGCGCATGAACAGCGCGGCGACCCACGCGAGCGCGCACTGCCAGGCAACGACGCCAAGCGCCCAGCGGACGCCCAGCTCCCGCTTGATCGACGCGATCGCCGCCACGCAGGGCGTATAGAGCAGGGAGAACACCAGAAGCGACGCCGCGGAAAGCGGGCTGAGCCCCGCGGCGACGTTCTCGTTGAAGAGGACGCGCAGCGTGGCGACCACGCTCTCCTTCGCCATAAAGCCGGAGATCAGCGACGTGCAGATGCGCCAGTCGCCCAGCCCCACCGGGCGCATGAGGGGCACGAGGACGCCGGAGACCGTCGCGAGGATGCTCTCGCGGGAATCCGCCACCAGATTGAAGCGCAGATCGAAGCTCTGGAGGAACCAGACCACGATCGTCGCGATCAGAATGACCGAAAACGCGCGCTGCAAAAAGTCCTTTGCCTTTTCCCACAGGAGCTGCGCGACGTTCCGCGCCCCCGGCAGGCGGTAGTTCGGCAGCTCCATGACGAAGGGCGCCGCCTCGCCGCGGAACAGCGTCCCCCGGTACAGATACGCCGCGAGGACGCCGCAGACGATCCCCAGCACATAGAGCCCCGTCATGATCAGCGCGCCGCGCCCGGGGAAAAAGGAGCTGACAAAAAACGCGTAGATCGGCACCTTTGCCGAGCAGCTCATAAACGGAGTCAGCAGGATCGTCATTTTGCGGTCGCGCTCGCTTGGCAGCGTGCGCGTCGCCATGACCGCGGGCACCGTGCAGCCGAAGCCGATGAGCATGGGCACGATGCTGCGTCCGGAAAGCCCGAGCTTCCGCAGCAGCTTGTCCATGAAAAACGCCACCCGGGCGATGTAGCCGCTGTCCTCCAGAAGCGAGAGGAAGAAAAACAGCGTCACCACGATGGGAAGAAAGCTCAGCACGCTGCCGACGCCGGCGAAGATACCTTTAACGACCAGCCCGCGCAGCGTCTCGTTGACGCGCGCGGCGGCGAGCGCGCCGTCCGCCGCGGCGGAGAGCGCGTCGATCCCAAGCTCCAAAAGCCCCTGGAGCCACGCGCCGATGACGTTGAACGTGAGGAAAAAGACAAGTCCCATGATGCCGATGAACATTGGGATGGCGGTGTACCTGCCCGTGAGCACGCGGTCGATCCGCTCGCTGCGGATGCGCTCCCGGCTCTCGCGCGGCTTTTTGACCGTTTCCGCGCAGACCCGCCCGATAAAGGAAAAGCGCATATCCGCGATGGCGGCGCTGCGGTCCAGCCCGCGCTCCGTCTCCATTTGCAGCACGATGTGCTCCAGCATCTCCCGCTCGTTTTGGTCGAGCGCCAGCTGGGAGAGGATCAGTTGGTCGCCCTCGATGACCTTGGCGGCGGCAAAGCGCGCCGGCAGCCCGGCGAGCTGCGCGTGATCCTCGATCAGATGGATCACGGCGTGCAGACATCGGTGCACGGCGCCGCCGTGGTCCAGCGCGTCGCAAAAGTCCTGCCGCAGCGGGCGCTCCTGATAGTGCGCGACGTGGATCGCGTGGTCGATCAGCTCGTCGACGCCGGAGTTCTTCGCCGCCGAGATCGGCACCACCGGCACGCCCAGCGCGGCCTCCATCGCGTTGACGTCGATGCTCCCGCCGTTGGCGGTGACCTCGTCCATCATGTTCAGCGCCACGACCATCGGCAGGTTCATTTCGAGCAGCTGCATCGTGAGGTACAGGTTGCGCTCGATGTTGGTCGCGTCAACGATGTTGATGATGGCGCGCGGCTTGCCGCCCAGCACGAAGTTGCGGGAGACGATCTCCTCGCTGCTGTAGGGCGACATGGAGTAGATGCCGGGCAGGTCCGTGACCAGCGTGTCCGGATGCTCCCGGATCGGGCCGTCCTTCCGGTCCACCGTCACGCCCGGAAAGTTGCCGACGTGCTGGTTTGCACCGGTGAGCCGGTTGAAAAGCGTCGTTTTCCCGCAGTTCTGGTTCCCCACCAGCGCGAAGGTCAGCACTGTGCCCTCGGGCAGAGGGTCGCCGCTGCCCTTCGGATGGAACCGTCCGCCCTCGCCGAGCCCCGGATGCGCGGTCTTTCGCGGCGGATCGGGCGCTTTTCCCGCCGCCGCCGCCCTTTCGGCGGGCGCCACCTCGATGTGCGCCGCGTCGGCAAGGCGCAGCGTCAGCTCGTAGCCGCGCAGCATCAGCTCCATCGGGTCGCCCATCGGCGCGAGCTTGACGACCGTCACCTCCGCGCCGGGAATCAAGCCCATATCCAGAAAATGCTGGCGCAGCGCGCCGTCGCCGCCCACCGCGGTGACGACCGCGCCGCCTCCGACCGAAACCTCGTTGAGTGTCATCCGCTATCCCCGCCTTTCGCTCATCGGCGGAAAGCCTGCCTCCCTCAAGGGGGCGGGCTTTCCGCCTTCGTATGCGATTCGAGCCGGCTCGCGCCTTACGGCAGCAGCCCCTCGATCTTGTCCCAGTCAAAGTCGCCGATCACGCGGCGCAGCGACTCCACGCGAGCGCGCTCCTCCTCCGGCATACGGAAGCCCTCCAGCCGGCGCAGCATCGCCTCCGCGCCCTCGGTGTCGAACGCCTCCGCGCACTCGCGCAGGGTACGATACGCCTCGCGCAGCAGCTCGTCCGGGATCGTCGGGCGCGGCGCGTCCTCCGCCGCATCCTCGGCGCGGAGCGGCGCAAGCGCCTCGCCCAGCGTGCGGAAGCGGATCAGCAGGCCGTCCAGCTGTCCGAAAAGCGTCTGCGTGTCGCCCGCCTTGCCCGCCAGCTCCAGCCGCTCCGCCAGCGCGCCAAGCTCCTCCGCGCCGACGGTGCGCGACGTGCTCTTGAGCGCGTGTACCCGCAAAATCACGCCGTCGGTGTCGCCGGCGCCGCGGCAGCGCTCGATCTCATCCGCCGCCCTGTCGACGTCCCGCGCGTAGATCGTGAGCGTTCCCAGGTACGTTTCCTCCGTGCCGCAAAGGGCGATCCCCCGCTCCACGTCCAGCCCCGCGACCTGCCGCAGCCAGCCCGGCAGCGCGACGGGCGGCGGCTCCGGCTCCGGCTCCGTCTCCGGCTCCGGCTCGCGCAGCTTTTCGGGGGGCAGGCAGCGTCGGAGCATCTCCTCCAGCTGCCTGCCGTTCACGGGCTTGGAGAGGTAATCCGTGAAGCCGTCCGCCAAATACCGCTCCCGCGCGCCGGAGATGGCGTTCGCGGTCAGCACGATACAGGGGACGCCCTCCAGATCGGGCATGGCGCGCAGCGCGCGCAGGGTCTCGATGCCGTCCATCTCGGGCATCATGTGGTCGATGAAGATCGTGTCATAGCGCCGCTGCGCCGCGAGCGCGAGCGCCTCCCTGCCGGAGAGCGCCGTGTCCACCTGCAGGCGCGTTTCCTTGAGCAGCGCGCGGATCACATGCAGATTCACCGGCATATCGTCCACGACAAGGATACGCGCCTCCGGCGCCCAGAAGAGCGTGCGGTACTCCGGGTGCGGCTCGACCGCCCGGATGCGCTCCTCGATATCGCCGATCGGCTCCCAGGCAAGCACCGGCTGCGCCACGGAAAAAGCGAAGGTCGAGCCGGCGCCGTAGACGCTTTCCACCTCAAGGCGGCTGCCCATCAGCGAGAGCAGCTGCTTCGTGATGCTCATGCCGAGGCCCGCGCCCTCGATGTTGCGGTTGCGCAGCTCCTCGATGCGGGCGAAGGGCGCGAACAGGCGCTCCATATCCTCCGGCTTCATGCCGATGCCGGTGTCGCTGACGGAGAAGCGCAGCGTGACGGCGTCCTCCCCCGTCCTTTCATAGCCAAGCTCCATCGTCACGGAGCCCTTTTCCGTGTATTTGACCGCGTTCGTCAGCACGTTGAGCGCGCACTGGCGCAGCCGCACCTCGTCGCCGACGAGGCGGCCGGGGATCGCCGCGTCCACCTTCACCGCGAAGCGCAGCCCCTTGTCCTCCGCGCGCGGGCGCGTCATGTTGATCAGGTCGTTCACCAGCGAGCCGAGGTCGTAGGGCGCGGGCAGGATCTCCATCCGCCCCTCCTCGATCTTCGACAGGTCGAGCACGTCGTTGATGATGGACAGCAGCGTCTTGCCGGCGGAGCGGATATCCTCGGCGTAGGTGAGGATGTCCGGCTGGGCGCTCTCGCGCAGGATCATCTCGTCCATGCCGAGGATGGCGTTGATGGGCGTGCGGATCTCATGCGACATATTGGCGAGGAACGCGGATTTTGCCTTGCTCGCGCTGTCCGCGCGGCGCGTCTGCTCCTCCAGCCGCTCCACGTAGCGGAAATGCTCGGTATTGTCCGCGAGGACGTAGATCGTGCCGGCGGCGCCGCCGCCGCGGCTGAGCAGGTTCTCCTCCGGCGAATAGACGCGCTCGCCGAAGCGCAGCGGCTCGCGCCGCTCGATCGCGCCGCGCAGCGTCTCCACCACGCCCTGCGCGTCCGTTTCCAGCGACGGGAACAGTGCCAGCGCGGGCTTGTTGTAATAGCCCACCGTGCCCTGCGCGTCCACGGCGATGATGCCCTCGGACAGCTCGTCGATCACGAACTCGCGCGCCAGCTCCACGGTGTCGAGCAGATCGTAGCGGAAGATGGCGACGTACATGAACAGCGCGGCGACGGTGTAGCCCAGCGTGGTCACGTCGTAGCTCCAGCTCTTCATCAGCTTGTAGAGCAAAAAGGAGCCGCTGTCGGAAACGAACGCGAGAAAGACCATGAACAGGCAGCCCTTGGTGGTGGGGTCCTTCTCCCGGAGCCACGCGCGGAACATCTGTATCAGGGCGAAGCTGATGTAAAACGCCAAAAGCATGTCATACAGCACGTGCCACGGCCCGCTGCCGTGGGCAAGCTGCGGAAAAAGTCCCGTCTGCACGTAGCGGATGTCCTTGTAGTAAAGCTCGTGGTACTCCATCGTCAGCAGCAGGAAGAACGTGACGACGTGCACGACGGAGAGCGTGATCCGCGCCGGAACGGACACGCGGATCCGGCACAGCGCCATGGCGAAGAGGAACAGCGAGTACGGGATCCAGACCTTGCCGAGATACGCCACCTCCAGCGCGTTGACGTACGCCTCCTCCGAGACGGCGCGCATCTGCATCAGATAGCCGACGTTGTTCACCAGCGTCGCGGCGCAGCTCAGGAAGATGTAAGCGTGCATCTTTCCGCGCATCCGCCGGAACACGACCCAGCTCTCCACGAACAGGGCGGCGATGCTGAAATATTGAATGACAAAAAGCATGGAACGCATTCGGTTTTTCACCCCGTTTCTCCGCGGCGGAGCGCGTTTGATACTACCTCATTTTCATTATAGGCGAAGCGCGGGCCTTCGTCAAGGCAAAGTCCCGCTTTTTGCGCCGCTTTTCCGTCCGCGCGCGGCGCGATCCGGCTTGCAATCGCGCCGCCGCTGTGATATCCTGAATCATACGCGGGCGTGGCAGGCGCGCCGGACAAAGGAGGACGGGACATGGAAAGGCTTGGCTATTACAACGGGGAATACGGGCCGCTGGAAGAGATGAAGGTGCCCATGAACGACAGGGTCAGCTGGTTCGGCGACGGCGTATACGACGCGGGCCCGTGCCGGAACTATCGGATCTTCGCGCTGGACGAGCACGTGGACCGCTTTTTCCGCAGCGCCTCGCTGCTGGAGATCGAAATGCCCGTCGGCAAGCAGGAGCTCAAGGACATTCTCAACCGGCTCGTGCGCGAGATGGACAGCGGCAGCCTTTTCGTATATTATCAGGTCACGCGGGGGACGGGCGTGCGCCGGCACGCGTTCACCGCCGGAGCGGGGAACCTCTGGATCACGCTGACGCCGGCGACGATCTCCGACGGGTGCGCGCCGGTGCAGCTCATCACGATGGAGGACACCCGCTTTTTCCACTGCAACATCAAGACCCTCAACCTGATCCCGTCCGTCATCGCCTCGCAGCGCGCGAAGGAGGCGGGCTGCGCGGAAACGGTGTTCTACCGTCCGGGCGGGCGCGTGACCGAGTGCGCGCACAGCAACGTCCACATTCTCAAGGACGGGACGCTCTACACCGCGCCGACGGACAACCTGATCCTGCCCGGCATTGCGCGCGCGCATCTGCTGCGCGCCTGCGCCGCGCTGGACATCCCGTTCCGGGAGGAGCCGTTCACGCTCGACGCGCTCTTCGACGCCGACGAGGTGATCGTGACCAGCTCCAGCAACCTCTGCCTGCACGCCGACCGCATCGACGGGCGCGCCGTCGGCGGGAGGGACGAGGCGCGCTACGGCGCGCTGCGCGAGTATCTGCTGGACGAGTTTACCGCCGCGACGGAGGCGTGAGCGCGGCGGCAAAGCAAACCGCAACGGGCCGGTTTCGGCGGAAGGGGGAAACACGATGGAAAAAAGCATTGACGTGGCGGCGCTGGGCGAGCTTCTGATCGACTTCACCCAGAACGGCGTCAGCGCGCAGGGCAACCCGCTGTTCGAGGCGAACCCCGGCGGCGCGCCGGCGAACGTGCTGGCGATGCTGCGCAAGCTGGGCAAGAGCGCCGCGTTTGTCGGCAAGGTCGGCAGCGACAGCTTCGGCGATCTGCTCGCCGGCACCCTCGCCGCCGCCGGCATCGACACGCGGGGCCTCCGCCGGGACGGCGCGGTGCGCACCACGCTGGCGGTGGTGCACACGCTGCCGGACGGGGACCGGGATTTCACCTTTTACCGCCGGCCGGGCGCGGATCTGATGCTGCGCGCCGACGAGCTGGACGGCGCGCTGCTGGACGCCTGCCGCATCTTCCACTTCGGCTCGCTGTCCCTGACGGACGAGCCCTGCCGCGGCGCGACCTACGCGGCGATCGCGCGCGCGCGGGCGGCGGGCGCGCTGCTCTCCTTCGACCCCAATCTGCGCGAGCCGCTGTGGGACGATCTCGCCGCCGCGCGGGAGCAGATCGCCCGCGGCCTCGCCCTGTGCGATATTCTGAAGATCGCGGACAACGAGCTGCTGTTCATGACCGGCGAGCGGGATTTCGACGCGGGCGCCGCCGCGCTACGCGCCGCCTGGCCCAACCTGCGGCTTGTGAACGTGACCGCCGGGGCGGAGGGCAGCTATTCCTATTACGGTTCGCTGCGCGTGTTCGAGCCCGCCCGCGATTTGGGCGGCGTGATCGAGACCACCGGCGCGGGCGACACCTTTTGCGCCTCGGTGCTTGCCTTCGTGCTCGACCGCGGCCTGGACGGTCTCGGCGAGGGCGATCTGCGCGCGATGCTGCGCTTTGCCAACACCGCGGCGTACCTTGTGACCACGAAGCGCGGCGCGCTGCGCTCGATGCCGGAGCGCGCGGAGGTCGAGGCGCTGCTGTAGGCGCCGCCGTTTTTGACGAATCCCGCTATTGCAAATCGAACCGGCTTGCCGTATAATTACTACCACTTCATTTATCGCAAAGGAGGGGACGCTTATGAACAACCCCGTGCCGGAAGCCGTAAGGCTCCGTCTGGACGCGCTCTTTGAGGCCCTCTCCGTCATCGCGGAGGGGACGTACGTTTTCCTCTGCAATATGCGCTACGATTACTCGCGCTGGTCCGAGTCCGCGGTCACCACGTTCGGGCTGCCGTCGGAATATATGTTCGGCGCCGGCGGGATCTGGGAGGCGCACATCCACCCCGAGGACCGCGAGAGCTACCGCAAAAGCATCGAGGCGATCTTCTCCGGCGGGGACAACGGGCACGATATGCAGTACCGCGCGCAAAAGCCGAACGGCGAATACGAGGTGTGCACCTGCCGCGGCATCGTGATCCGCGACGAGCACGGCGAGCCGGAGTATTTCGGCGGCGCGATCCGCAACCACGGCGCGCAGGGGCACATGGACACGCTGATCGGGCTGCGCAACCAGTACGGCTTTTTTGAGGATCTGGCGGGCCACATCGCGAAAAACCGCAGCGTCCGCGTCTGCATGGTGGGCCTGTCGCAGTTCACGGCGATCAACGAGATCTACGGCTATCTCTTCGGCAACCAGATCCTGCAGCGCTTCGGGCGCTATCTCTTCGAGGCCGTCGGCAACCGCGGGCACGTGTACCACCTCGATGGGACGAAATTCGCCGTCATCTCCGCCACTTTGGAGCGGGAGGAGATCGAGGCGGGGTATGAAAAGCTCCGCGCCCATTTCCGGGACGGCTTTTCCGTCGACGGGAAGCATATCATCCTCGATCTGAACGCGGGGCTTCTCTCGCTGGACAACTTCGCGACCGACGTGCGCACCATCTACGCCTGCCTCAACTTCGCCTACGGGGAATCCAAGCTGCGGCGGCAGGGCGATCTGGTGCGGTTCGGCAGCGATCTGGGCGACGACAGCCGCCGGCAGCTCGAAGAGCTGCACGATATCCGCGAGTCGATCACGCGGAGCTTCGAGGGCTTCCGCCTGTTCTACCAGCCCGTCGTTGACGCCGCGAGCGGGCGCCTGACCGGCGCGGAGTCGCTCATCCGCTGGCAAAGCGACGACTACGGCATGGTCATGCCCGATCAGTTTGTCCCCGTGCTGGAGCGCGACTCGCTGTTCCCGCAGCTCGGACGCTGGATCCTGGAGACCTCGCTGCGGGACGCGAAGCAGGTGCTCCCTCTCTGTCCGGACTTCGTGATCAACGTGAACCTTTCCTATACGCAGCTGGAAAAGCCGGATTTCGCGGACATGGTATGCAGCGTCCTCAAGGAGACGGAGTATCCGCCGGATCACCTCTGCCTGGAGATCACGGAGCGCTGCCGCCTGCTCGACCTTACCCTCCTGCGGAACGTCATCGTCCGTCTGCAGGCGCATGGCGTCCGCTTCGCGCTGGACGATTTCGGCACGGGCTTCGCCTCCATCGGCATCATCAAGGCGATCCCCTTCGACACGATCAAGATCGACCGCGGCTTTGTCCTGCGCATCGAGGAGGACGCGCTGGAGCGCCAGCTCGTGGAGCATTTCACCGCCATCGCCGCCACCTTCGGCGCGAAGGTCTGCGTGGAGGGCATCGAAACGTCGCAGATGCGCGATATTTTGCAGCACTACCGCGTCCACAGCTTTCAGGGCTACTACTTCGGCCGCCCGATGGATCACGCGAGCTTTCTCCGCCTTGCGCGGGAAGCTCCCGCGCCGGCGCCGGTGTGAGCCGGCACACGCGCAAACAACTCCTCCGGACCCGTTGGGTCCGGAGGAGTTCGCCTTCCTCGCGCTTCGCGGCGGCCTCAACGCGTTTCCGCCCCATCCCGCAGCGCGACGGCAAGCAGCGCTTCCCGCTCGTTTTCCGCCTCTCCGTCCAGCACCGCGTCCAGCGCTCTTTGCAGCCGCGCGCCCAGCGCCGGCCCCGGGGCGACGCCCCGCGCCAGCAGGTCGTTCCCGTCGATCGCCAGATCCTTCAGCGAAAACGCCTGCCCCTCGGCGACGATCCGCTCCAGCAGCGCCTCGCCCTGCCGGAGCAGCGGAAGCATGATCTCCCGCGAGCGCTCGGACTGCGCCAGCGTGTCGGCGCGCTTGACCTGAAAGAGCCGCCGCGCCTGCTCCGCGCCCAGCTTGTTCAAAAGCCGCCGCAGCGCCTTTTCGGCGGGCTGCACCTCGACGTCGTGAAAGCGCACCAGCTCCACGACCTCGCGCGTCAGCCGGGCGGGGCAGCGCAGGCGGCGCAGGATCCGCTCCGCCATGGCGGCGGAGACCTCCGGGTGCCCGCGGAAGCGGGTGACGCCCGCCTCGTCCGTCGCCGCGGTCTCCGGCTTTCCGACGTCGTGCAGCAGCAGCGCCAGACGCACCGTCAGCTCCGCGGGCGCGTTTCCGACGCTCAGCAGGATATGGTCGAACACGTCGTGGCAGTGCCAGGGATTGTTCTGCGCGAAGCCGACGCAGGGGCGCAGCTCCGGCACGAGCTCCGTGAGAACGTCGCGATACTCGCGCAGGTACGCCCAGCCGCGCTCCGCCAGCAGGATGCCGCTCAGCTCGTCCATGAGCCGCTCCGCCGAGATCCTTTGCAGCAGCGCCCGCTTCCGCAGCATCGCCTCGCCCGTCGCCGCCTCGATCGTCAGGCCGAGCCGCGCGGCAAAGCGGAGCGCCCGCAGGATGCGCAGCGCGTCCTCCGCGAAGCGCGCGTCGGGGTCGCCCACGCAGCGCAGCCGCCGCCGGGCGAGGTCCCCGCGCCCTCCGAACGGGTCGATCACCGCCGCGGCGTTCCCGTCGGCGTCGACCGTCATCGCCATGGCGTTGATCGTAAAGTCGCGGCGGGACAGGTCCGCCGTGATATCGTCCGTAAACGCCACGGAATCGGGGTGCCGCCCGTCGGAGTATGCCCCGTCGATCCGGCACGCCGTCACCTCGTACCGCCCGTCCGGCAGCAGGACGGTGAGCGTGCCGTGCTTCCAGCCCGTGTCGATCGTCCGATAGCCCGAAAGCGCCGCCTTCAGCTCCTCCGGCTTCGCCGCCGCGCAGATGTCCCAGTCGTGCACCGCGGCCTCCGCCCCGGCGAGAAGCGAGTCGCGGACGCAGCCGCCCACCAGATACGCCGCGTGCCCCGCGTTTTCAAGAGCGCGCAGCACCTCGCGCGCGCCGTCCGGCACCCTCATGCCGCCGCCTCCTTTCTTCCGCGGCGCGTTCTCCGCGCCGCGCGTCGGTCACGGTCAGTATACCCGCTTTCCGCCCGAATGGCAACGCCGATCTTTTTCCCGCGCTCTCGCCGATCGCTCCGGCGCAGACGCGCCGCGCTTGACAGGGCGCGGGAAATCCGCTATAGTCACTATGACGATCCCTCATGGAACAGGACGTATCGCGTATGGAAAGCAAAAAGCTGGAAGCGCTGCTGATGGCGGCGGACCTCGGCAGCTTCACCAAGGCCGCCGAGGTGCTGGGCTACACGCAGTCGGGCCTGACGCACATGATGAATTCGCTGGAGCGGGAGATCGGCTTCCCGCTGCTCGACCGCGGGCGGCACGGCGTGCGCCTGACCGCCGAGGGGGAGCGGCTCGCCCCGCTGATCCGCGAATTTCTTCGCGCCGGCGCGCAGCTGGATGAGACGGTCGCCCAGCTCTCCGCCTCGCGCAGCGAAACGATCCGCGCCGCCGCCTACGCCAGCCTCGCGATGCACTGGCTGCCCGCGATCATCCAGGCGTTCCGCGCCGAGAATCCCACCGTAGACGTCGATATCCGCATGGCGGACCACGTGGACGCGCCGTACACGCTGCTCTCGCAGGGGAAGATGGACGTCATTTTCGTCAGCCGTCAGGAGCCGGGGCCCTACGACTGGGTGCATCTCAAGGACGACCCGATGTACGCCGTGCTGCCGCGGAGCTATCCGGCGGAGGGGCGCGCCTCGTTCCCGCTGCACGAGTTCGACGGCAAGGACTTCCTGATGCCGGCGCAGGGCTTCGACAAGGACATCCTGCGCATTTTCAACCGCGAGGGCGTGCGCGCGAACGTCCTGCCGACGGTGGTGGACGACGCGACGGTGGTGAACATGGTCGAGCATGGCCTGGGCATCAGCATGATGACGGAGCTGACGCTCAAGGGCCGCACTGAGCGCGTTTTGACGCTGCCCGTCGAGCCGTCGGCGTCCCGCGAACTGGGCATCGCCGTGCGCTCGCTGAGCGACGCGCCCGAGATCCTGCGCCGGTTCATCGCCTGCACGCAGCGCGTCGTGCGCGAGCTGTCGGCGTGATCGCGCGATATTGCAGCAAGCCATATCATTTCTTTCACAGCTTATTTCACATTTCACAGCGAGGTTGACCGCCATGCCGGAGAATCGAAGCCTTCCCTATCGCCATATCGCCGCCGCGCGCGCGCTGGGCGCCGCGCTTTCCGCCGCCGCGCTCCATGCGCGCCGGAGCGCGCGCCGCCGCGAGCTGATCCGCGA
>CACZCL010000047.1 GCA_902779695.1 Oscillospiraceae bacterium
GAAGGACGCGCTCGGCGGCGTTGCGGACGACATCGCCCGCTTTGCGCGCGAGGAGGGGCTGACCGCCCACGCGCGCAGCGCCCTGATCCGCTTTGAGGAGGAGAGAAAATGAGCCGGTTTTTCAGCGGAAAATTCGACGCGCTCAAGCCCTATACGCCCGGCGAGCAGCCGCGCGATATGCGCTACGTCAAGCTCAACACGAACGAGTCGCCCTTCCCGCCGTCACAGAAGGCGATCGAGGCGGCGGCGCGGGAGGCGGAGCGGCTGCAGCTCTATTCCGACCCCACCTGCGCGGCGCTGACGGAAAAGCTCGCGGAGGTCTGCGGCGTCGGCAGGGACGAGGTGATCTTCACCAACGGCTCGGACGAGCTGCTGTATTTCGCGTTTCTCGCCTACTGCGACGAAGCGCGCGGCGCGGCGTTCCCCAACATCACCTACGGGTTTTATCCGGTCTACGCGCAGGTCACGCGCGTGCCGTACACGGAGATCCCGCTGCGCCCGGATTTTACCGTCAACGTGGAGGATTACCTGGGCGTCGGCAAAACGATCTTCCTCGCCAATCCCAACGCGCCGACGGGCATTGCGCTCAAGCCGGCGGAGATCGCGCGGATCGCCGCCGCCAATTCGGACAGCGTCGTCGTGGTGGACGAGGCGTACGTGGACTTTGGCGCGGAGAGCTGCCTGCCGCTGGTGCGGGAGTATGACAATCTGCTCGTCGCGCAGACGTTCTCCAAGTCGCGCTCCATGGCGGGCGCGCGGCTCGGCTTCGGCGTCGGGAACAGCGAGTTGATCCGGGATCTGAACACGCTCAAGTATTCCACGAACCCCTATAACATCAACCGCATGACGATGGCGGCGGGCCTCGGCGCGCTCAGCGACGAGGCGTATACCCGCAAAAACGCCCTCACAATACGGGAAAACCGCGCGTTCGCCACGGCGGAGCTGGAAAAACGCGGCTTTGCGGTGCTGCCCTCGCTTGCGAACTTCATTTTCGCCCGGCACCCCGCCGTCGGCGGTGAGGAGCTGTATCGGAAACTGAAAGAACGCGGTGTACTGGTAAGGCACTTTACAAAACCCGAGATCAGCGAGTATAATCGGATCACGATCGGCACGCGGGAGCAGATGCAGGTCCTGCTGGACAAGGTGGATGAGATTCTGGAGGAGGCGCGGCGATGAGAACGGCGGAGCGGAACAGAACGACGGCGGAAACGGATATCCGCCTGACCCTTGACCTCGACGGGACGGGGCGGGGCGAGATCGACACCGGCTGCGGGTTTCTCGACCACATGCTGACGCTGTTTGCGAAGCACGGGCGCTTCGACCTGACGGTTTTCTGCCGCGGGGATACGGACGTGGACTACCACCACACGACCGAGGATATCGGCATCGTGCTGGGGCAGGCGTTCGCCGCGGCGCTGGGCGAGAAGCGGGGGATCAACCGCTACGGCAGTATGCTCCTTCCGATGGACGAGGCGCTGATCCTCTGCGCCGCCGACCTGTCCGGCAGGGCGTACCTCGGCTATGAGCTGCAAATCCCGACGCAGAAGGTCGGCGATTTCGACACGGAGCTGGCGCAGGAGTTTTTCCTCGGCTTTGTCCGCAGCGCCGCGTGCACGCTGCACCTGCGGCAGCTTGCGGGGTCGAATTCGCACCACATCATCGAGGGGGCGTTCAAGGCGTTCGGACGCGCGATGCGCGAGGCCGTCGCCATCGACGCCTCGGCCGGGAACGAGATCCCGTCGACAAAGGGAGTGTTGTAATGGTCGCCATCATTGACTACGGCGTGGGGAACCTGTTTTCCCTCAAAAGCTCGTTTGCCGCCATCGGGCAGGAGGCGGTCGTCACCGCGGACCGCGACGCGCTCCGCTCCGCCGAGAAGCTGGTGCTGCCCGGCGTCGGCGCGTTCCGCGACGCGGCGGAGAAGCTGCGCGCGAGCGGCATGGGCGACGCGGTGCTGGCGGAGGCGGCGCGCGGCAAGCCGCTGCTCGGCATCTGCCTGGGAATGCAGCTCTTGTTCGACAGGAGCTATGAGTACGGCGAATACGAGGGGCTGGGCCTGATCCACGGCAGCGTGCGCCCCATTGCGGACGTGATAGCGCGGGGGCTGAAGATCCCGCACATCGGCTGGAACGCGCTGTCTTTCCGGCGGCAGTCGCCGCTGTTCGGGCGCATTCACGACGGCGATTGCGTATACTTCGTGCACTCCTACTACGCGGCGGACTGCGGCGAGGCGGTGCTTGCGACGACGGAGTACGGCGCGGAGCTGACCGCGGCGGCGGCGAAGGGCAGCGTCTACGGCTGCCAGTTCCACCCGGAAAAGAGCGGGGACGTGGGGCTCAATATCCTGCGTGCGTTTTGCGAGGACGTGTGACAATGATTCTATTTCCGGCGATAGACCTATACGAAGGAAAGGCGGTGCGCCTCTATCAAGGCGACTACGCGCGGATGACCGTCTACAGCGACGATCCGCGCGCGCTGGCGGAGGCGTTTACGCGCTGCGGCGCGACGCATATCCACTTGGTAGACTTAGAGGGAGCGAGGACAGGCGGAACGCCGAATTTTGACACGATCCGCGCGATCCGCGCCGCGAGCGGCGCCTTTTGTGAGATCGGCGGCGGCATCCGTTCCATGGAAACGGTCGCGCGTTATCTGGACGCGGGGCTCGACCGTGTGATCCTCGGCACCGCCGCAGTGTCCGAGCCCGCGTTTTTGGAGGAAGCGGTGGCGCGCTGCGGAGAGAAGATCGCCGTCGGCGTCGATATCCGGGACGGGCGCGTCGCCATCCGCGGCTGGACGGAGGATTCCGCGCTGGACGCGTTCGCCTTCTGCGCGCGGCTGGAGGCGCTGGGCGTGCAGACGCTGATCTGCACCGACATTTCGCGCGACGGCGCGATGCGCGGGACGAACCGCGCGCTCTACGGGCGCCTGAGCGAAGCGTTTTCGACGGACATCGTCGCCTCCGGCGGCGTTTCCACGCTGGACGACGTGCGCGCCCTCGCGGAGCTGGGGCTGTACGGCGCGATCGTCGGCAAGGCGTATTATACGGGCGCGATCGACCTGAGCGAGGCGATCGCGGCGGCAAACGAGGTGAAGGCATGATCACGAAGCGCATCATCCCCTGTCTGGACGTGCGGGACGGCAGGGTGGTCAAGGGCGTCAACTTCGAGGGGCTGGGCGACGTGGCGTCCCCCGTGGAGCTGGCGGAGTACTACAGCGCCAACGGCGCGGACGAGCTGGTGTTTTACGACATCACCGCCTCCGCCGAGGGGCGCGCGCTGTTCACCGACATCCTGTGCGAAACGGCGCGCCGGGTCTTTATCCCGCTGACCGTCGGCGGCGGCATCAACACCGTCGCGGACTTCGACCGCGTGCTCAAATGCGGCGCGGACAAGGTCAGCGTCAACTCCGGCGCGATCCGGAACCCGGCGCTGATCGGCGAGGCGGCGAAGCTCTACGGCGACCAGTGCGTCGTGCTGTCCGTGGACGTCAAGCGCGTGGACGGCGCATTCCGCGTGTTCGCCAAGGGCGGGCGCGAGGACACCGGCATGGAGGCGATCGAGTGGATCCGGCGCTGCGTCGGGGACGGCGCGGGCGAGCTGGTGGTCAACTCCATCGACACCGACGGCGTCAAGGGCGGCTTTGATCTGGAGCTGCTGGAAAAGGTCTGCGCGGCGGTGTCCGTCCCCGTGATCGCCTCGGGCGGCGCGGGGTGCATCGAGGATTTTATCACGCTGTTCCGGACGCTGCCGGGCGTGGACGCGGGGCTTGCCGCCTCGATCTTCCACTTCGGCGAGGTCAGGATACGCGATCTGAAGGCGGCAATGGCGGCGAACGGCATTCCCGCCCGCTTGTAAAGGAGAGAGCCATGGTTGAGATTTCGGAGCTGAAATTCGACGAGCGGGGGCTGATCCCCGCCGTCGTCGTCGACGCGGTCACCAAGCGCGTGCTGACGCTGGCGTATATGAACGAGGAGAGTCTGCGCATCTCCATGGAAAAGGAGCTGACCTGCTTCTGGAGCCGTTCGCGCCGGGAGCTGTGGCTCAAGGGCGAGACGAGCGGCAACTATCAGCACATCGTCTCCATCACCGCCGACTGCGACCGCGACGCGCTGGTCGTGATGGTCGAGCCGGACGGCCCCGCCTGCCATCTGGGGACGGAGAGCTGCTTCGAGTACCCTGTGTTCCAAAGCGCGGAGCGGGAGGAATTCTCCCTGCGGGGGCTTTACCGGCTGCTGGAGGGACGGAAGGCGGACCGGCCCGAGGGCTCGTACACGACCTACCTCTTCGACAAGGGACTGGACAAGATCCTCAAAAAGGTCGGGGAGGAGTGCACCGAGGTCATCATCGCCGGGAAGGCGGAGGACAAGAAGGAGACCGTCTATGAGATCGCCGATCTTGCCTATCACGTCATGGTGCTGATGGTCGAGGCGGGCATCACGCCGGAGGAGATCCACCGTGAGCTTGCCTCCCGTCATGTGATTGACCACAAGGTCAAGCAGGAGAAAATGGTATGATCTCCTTCGACCTGCACACGCACACCGTCTACTGCGACGGGAAAAACAGCCCGGAGGAAATGGTGCGGGCCGCGCTGGCGAAGGGCATGACCTGTCTCGGCTTCTCCGGGCACGGCTACGCGCCATACGACACCGATTGCTGCATGTCCGTTGAGGGCGCGGCGGCGTATCGCGCTGAGATCGCGGCGCTCAAAGAAAAGTACGCGGGGCGTATCCGTATCCTGTGCGGCGTGGAGCAGGATTACTGGTCGGACGGGAGCACGACGCCGTACGAGTATGTCATCGGCTCTGTACACTACATAAAAAAGGACGGTGAAATGCTCTGTGTGGACAACACGCCCGAGATCGCGCGCTTAGCGGTAGATCAATTCTTCGGCGGAGACTGGTATACCTATGCGGAGGCGTACTTTGAGACGGTCTCGGACGTGGTAAACAAGACCAAATGCGACATCATCGGACATTTCGACCTGGTGTCGAAGTTCAACGAAAAGGAGCGGCTTTTTGACGAAAGCCACCCGCGCTACGTCGCGGCGTGGCGCGCGGCGCTCGACCGGCTGCTGCCCTGCGGCAAGCCGTTCGAGGTCAACACGGGCGCGATGTCCCGCGGCTGGCGCACGGCGCCGTACCCCGGCGCGGAAATGATCGCCTACATCCGAGATCACGGCGGGCGGCTGATCCTCTCCAGCGACAGCCACAGCGCCAAAACGATCCGCCACGCGTTCGACCGCTACGAGGACGCGCTGGGCGAAAGCCTGATCCGAAACGTGGAGGAAGTGCTATGACCGATCTTATCGCCCTGCTGCGGGGCAATCCCTATCCCGGACGCGGCATCGTCGCCGGCAGCGGCCGCGTCTATTATTTCATCATGGGGCGCAGCGAGAACAGCCGGAACCGCGTGTTCGAGGAAACGGAGGACGGTATCCGCACCCGCGCCTTTGACGAGAGCCGGGTCACGGACCCGAGCCTGATCATCTATCATCCCGTCCGGCGCACGGAGCGCGGACTGATCGTCACGAACGGGGACCAGACCGACACCATCCGCGACGTCGGGGATTTCCGCGCGGCGCTGATGACGCGCAGCTTCGAGCCGGACGCGCCGAACTGGACGCCGCGCATCTCCGCGCTGCTGCGGCGGGACGGCAGCTTTGAGCTGTCGATCCTCAAGCGCGCGCCGGACGGCCGCTGCGTGCGCGAGTTTTTTGCCTATGAGGGCTGCGCGGCGGGGGAGGGACGCTTTTTGAGCACCTACCGCTGCGACGGCGACCCGCTGCCGTCCTTTGAGGGCGAGCCGCTCGCGGTCAGTCTGCCGGAGCCGGAGGCGGTCTGGGACGCGCTCGACCCGGACAACAAGGTGGCGCTGTACGCCAACGTGGACGGCGCGGTGAAGATCTTCAACAAGCTGGGAGGCGCGAGATGACAGAGCTGGAACTCAAATACGGCTGCAATCCCAACCAGACGCCCGCGCGCGTCTTTATGGAGGACGGCGGCGCGCTGCCGCTGACGGTGCTCAACGGGCGGCCGGGCTATATCAACCTGCTCGACGCGCTCAACTCCTGGCAGCTGGTGCGCGAGCTGAAGCGGGCGCTGGGGCTGAGCGCCGCGGCGTCGTTCAAGCACGTGAGCCCCACGTCCGCCGCCGTCGGCCTCCCGCTGCCGGACGACCTCAAGCGCGCCTGCTTCGCGGACGATATCGAGGGGCTGGACGATTCGCCGCTTGCCTGCGCCTATGCCCGCGCCCGCGGCACCGACCGCCTCAGCTCGTTCGGCGATTGGGCGGCGCTGTCCGACGTGTGCGACGCGGCGACCGCGCGTGTGCTCAAGCGCGAGGTGTCCGACGGCGTGATCGCGCCCGGCTATGAGCCGGAGGCGCTGGAGATCCTGAAGGAAAAGCGCGGCGGTGGCTACAACATTCTGCGCATCGACCCGGACTATGAGCCGGCGGAGCGCGAGCGCAAGCAGGTGTTCGGCGTCACGTTCGAGCAGCGGCGCAACGACCTTGCCATCGGGCCGGAGCTGCTGCAAAACATCGTCACCGCGAACAAAACGCTGCCCGCGTCCGCCGCGCGCGATCTGCTCGTTTCGCTCGTCACGCTCAAATACACGCAGTCCAATTCCGTGTGCTACGCCTTCGACGGGCAGGCGATCGGCGTGGGCGCGGGGCAGCAGTCGCGCATCCACTGCACGCGCCTTGCCGGCACGAAGGCGGACACGTGGTTCCTCCGCCGCTCGGAGAAGGTGCTCGCGCTGCCGTTTCTGCCGGATATCCGCCGCCCGGAGCGCGACAACGCGGTGGACGGCTACATCAATCAGAATGAGGAGGACGTCTGCGCGGACGGCGTCTGGCAGCGCTACTTTTCCCGCCGGCCCGAGCCGCTTACGGCGGAGGAGCGCGCGGCGTGCCTTGCCGCGGCGGACGGCGTCGCCCTCGGCTCGGACGCGTTCTTCCCGTTCAGCGACAATATCGAGCGCGCGCGGCGCAGCGGCGTGCGCTATGTCGCGCAGCCGGGCGGCTCGGTGCGCGACGCAGACGTGATCGCCTGCTGCGACCGCTACGGCATGGTCATGGCAATGACGGGCGCGCGGTTGTTTCACCATTGAGCGCGGGCGGTTCTTCAATCGGATAGACGGCTTCGGCGCGCAGGGCCCGCGGACGGCGGGACCTGCGCGCCAATGCTTTCCCGCGTGGCATACGGCGCGCGCCGCGCGCGTAGAATGCCGCATCACGGTGCGGCAAGGAGGCGGCGGCATGGCAAAAGACGCGCAGCGGCGCTGGCGGGTGGGAAAGTACATCCGCCTTTCCCGGGAGGACGGAACCAGCGAGTCCGTGGTCAATCAGGAGAAGATCCTCGACGATGAGATCCCCTGCTTTTTTGAGCCGGACAGCTACGAGGTGGTGGACGCGTATATCGACGACGGGACCAGCGGAACGACCGACGCGGAGCGCCTGGAGTTCCAGCGCATGACGCGGGACGTGAAGGCGGGGCGGATCAACTGCATCGTTGTGAAAAACCTCTCCCGCGCGTTTCGCAACAGCGCGAACCAGGGGCGCTTTCTGGAGGAGTTCATCCCGCTCTACCGCACGCGCTTCATCTCGCTCTATCAGCCGCGGCTCGACACGTATCTCGATCCCGAGGTCGTACACAGTCTGGAGGTCGGCGTGACGGGCTTTCTCAACGAGCAGTACGCCTACAAGACCTCGGTGGACGTGCGGCGGACGTTCCGCTGCAAGCGGGAGAAGGGCGAGTTCATCGGGGCGTTCGCGCCCTACGGCTACGCCAAGGACCCGCGCGACAAAAACCGCCTCGTGATCGACGAGGAGGCGGCGGCGGTCGTGCGCGACGTGTTCCGCTGGTTCCTGCGCGACGGCATGAGCAAGCGCGCCATCGCCCTGCGGCTCAACGAGCTGGCGGTGCCGAATCCGACGGCGTACAAGCGCGCGGGCGGGCTGCGCTACCGCAATCCGAATGGCGCGAAAAGCGACGGGCTCTGGTGCGCGCGGACGGTGGGGGCGATGCTCACGGACCCGATCTACGCGGGGGTGATGCGCCAGGGACGGCAAAAGGTCGTCAGCTATAAGCTGCACAAGCGCCTCGCGGTGCCGGAGAGCGAGTGGGTCACGGTGGAGGGCGCGGCGCCCGCCGTCGTTTCGCGAGAGGAGTTCGAGCGGGCGCGGGAGCTGCTTTCCCGCCGCGCCCGGACGGCGCCCGGGGCGCGGGCGCCGCACCCGTTTTCGGGGCTTTTGCGCTGCGCGGACTGCGGAGCGGCGATGCGCCGCGGCAGCGCGGGAAAATACGTCTATTACGCCTGCCGGACGCACGACGAGCGCGACCGGTCGCGCTGTGCGCGCCATACGATCCGCGGTGACGCGCTGGAGAGCGCGGTCCTTGCCTCGCTTCGGCTGCTCGCGTCCTTTGCGGGCGCGGCGGCGCGGGCGGGCGGCGAGGCGGAGAGCGCGGACGCTTCGCGGCGCTGGGCGCTCCTGCGGGACGGCGCGCGGGAGCTGGAGCGCCTGCGCGAGCGGCGGGACGAGCTGTATGAGGACTGGAAGCGCGGCGACGTCGAGCGCGGGCAGTACCGCCGCTTGGACGAGGCGTACCGGCTCCGCGCCGAGCGGCTGGAGGCGGCGGCACGGCGGCTGGACGCGGAGGAACGGGCGGCGCGGGAGGCTCCGTCGCCGCTGCCGGGAGAGGAGACTGTCCCCGAACTCTCCCGCGCCCTGCTGAGGTGCCTCGTCCGCGCGGTGCGCGTGCGCGAGGGCGGTGCGATCGAGATCGAGCTTGCGTGCGCCGACCCTTTCGCATCTGCGCTCAACGGCGCTTGCGCAAAGCGGAAGGCAGCCGTCGGTCCGACGTAGGAAATGGTGCCGCAGCCGATGCCGCAGCCGCAGCCGCAGAAGCAGCGGCAGCCGCAGCCGCCTCCGTTCGCGGCGCTGTTCACGCCGCAGTTATTCTGAAAACGATTGATGTCAATCACCCTCTTCAAGGTTCGGCGGGGATCCCCGCCGCTTCATCCTATGCCGCGGCGGCGAAAGGGTGCGTCGGTTCCCGGCCCGCCGCGCCGCCCGCTTTTTTTCACGCAAGGCTTGCGAAGCGGCGGCTCGCGCGGTATAATAGCCGCTGTGCGGCTATTATAAATATTAAACAATATGCATCGCAACGCCGCCTGTGGCGGCTGTGATGCAGTCGCCGCTGTGCGGCTATTATACGAATTAAACAATATGCATCACAACGCCGCCTGCGGCGGCTGTGATGCGGGAGCCGCTGTGCGAAGGAAGGAAGTGACGGAACGATGCGGGAGACGATCAGGGGCCTCGGCGCGCTGTGGGGCGTCTATCTGCGCGCGCTGGGCAAATGGGTCGGCGTCGCGCTGGCGGCAGGCGCGCTGTGCGGCGCGATCGGCTCGGCGTTCCATCTCGGCGTTGCCTACGCGACGGCGCTGCGCGCCGCGCACGGCTGGCTGCTCTTCCTGCTGCCGCTGGTCGGCCTCGCCGTCGTCGCGGTTTACAAAGCGCTCGGCACGGAGGGACAGAGCACGAACGACATTCTGGAGGAGATCCACTCTGGGCACGGCGTTTCGATCCGGCTGCTGCCGGCGATCTTCCTCGCGACGCTTTTGACGCACCTCGGCGGCGGCAGCGCCGGACGCGAGGGGGCGGCGCTCCAGATGGGCGGCGCGATCGGCTATCAGACGGGGCGGCTGCTGCGACTGGACGACAGCGATCTGCGCATTACGACCACGATCGGCATGGCGGCGTTTTTCTCCGCGCTGTTTGGCACGCCGGTGGCGGCGACGGTGTTTGCCATGGGGATCACAAGCGTCGGAAGGGTTTACTATGCCGGGCTTTTGCCGTGCCTGGTGGCGTCTCTCACGGCTTACGGCGTGTCGGCGGCGTTCGGCATCGCGCCGACCGCTTTTGCGGTCACGGCGCCGGCGCTCGCGCCCGTCATGCTGCTGCGCGTGGCGGCGCTGTCGGTCCTCTGCGCGTTCGTCTCGGTGCTGTTCTGCGAGGTGATCCACTTCGCGGAGGCGGGGGCGAAACGGCTCCTGCCGGATCCGTGGCTGCGCGCGGCGGCGGGCGGCGCGGTCATTGCCGGGGCGGCGCTGCTGCTGGGAACGACGGATTACAACGGCGCGGGCATGGACGTCGTCGCGCGCGCGGTGGAGCAGGGCAGCGCGGCGCCGGCGGCGTTCGCGCTCAAGCTTCTCTTTACGGCGGTGACGCTTTCCACGGGCTTCAAGGGCGGCGAGGTCGTGCCCTCGTTTTTCGTCGGGGCGACCTTCGGCTGCGCGGCGGGGCCGATTCTGGGGATACCCGCCGGCTTTGCCGCGGCGATCGGGCTGACCGCCGTGTTCTGCGGCGCGGTCAACTGCCCGCTTGCTTCGACGATCCTCGCGCTGGAGCTGTTCGGCGCGGAGGGGCTTTCCTACTTCGCGCTTGCCTGCGCGCTGAGCTTCGTGCTCTCGGGCTACAGCGGCATCTATTCGAGCCAGCTGATCCTCTATGACAAGCTGAAGGCGCGCTATATCAACGCGCAGACGAACGCGCACCGCGAGGGGGAGGAGAGCGCCGCGGGCGGCAATCATACTTAATGTGACGGAGAAGAAAAAATGGAACACTTTTCTGCGATACGGGACAAGCTGGACGCATACGGGCTGGACGCGATGCTTCTGACCTGCGAGGCAAACCGCTTCTACGCCTCCGGCTTCCGCTCCACCGGCACCGACGGCGCCGCGCTGGTGACGAAGGACGAGACGTATTACTGGACGGATTCGCGCTATATCGAGGCGGCGCGGCAGCAGGTGAAGGGCGCTTCGGTCGAGATGACGGAGCCGGGGCGAGGCTACGCCGTGCTGCTTTCCGAGGCGGCGGCGCGCCACGGCCTGCGAACCGTCGGGTTTGAGGATACGTATATGACCGTCGCGGAGCTCAAAGACTACAGTCGGCGGGTCGCCGGGGTGGAGTTCAAGCCGGCGGCGGCGCTGCTCACGGAGCTGCGCATGGTCAAGGGGCCGGAGGAGCTTGCCGCGCTCGTGGAAGCGCAGCGCATCGCGGAGCGGGCGCTTGCGGAGATCTATAACGAAATAAGGATCGGCGTGACGGAGCGGGAGATCGCCGCGCGGCTGACCTACCTGATGCTGCACTATGGCGCGGAGAACACGTCCTTCGATCCCATCGTGGCGTCCGGCGCGAACGGCAGCAAGCCGCACGCGGTGCCCGGCGGCAAGCCGTTTGCCGCGGGCGAGTTCGTCACGATGGATTTCGGCTGCATCTGCGGCGGATACTGCTCCGACATGACGCGCACCGTCGCGGTGGGGTATGTCACGGAGGAGATGGAGCGCGTGTACCGCACCGTGCTGGACGCGCAGCGCGCAGGCATCGCGGCGGCAAGAGCGGGCGTCCCGGGGTGCGACGTGCACAACGCGGCGGCAAAGGTCATTTCCGACGCGGGCTACGGCGCGTATTTCGGACATGGCTTCGGTCACGGCGTCGGCGTTGAGATCCACGAGGCGCCGCGCGCGAGCACGACGTATGATAAGCCCCTGCCGGCGGGCGCGGTGATCTCCGCCGAGCCGGGCATCTACCTTCCGGGCAGGTTCGGCGTCCGCATCGAGGACGTGATCGTCATTCGCGAGGGCGGATGTGAAAATATCCATTTGGCATCCAAGGAGCTGCTGATTTTATCATGAGGAGATTGATCAAACGGATCTTACTGCTTGCGTTGGCGGTGTCGGCGGTCGTGCTGCTGCATCAGCGCGTCAGGCAGG
Organism: Oscillospiraceae bacterium; assembly: GCA_902779695.1. Lineage (GTDB taxonomy): Bacteria > Bacillota > Clostridia > Oscillospirales > Oscillospiraceae > Hominicoprocola. The sequence continues at coordinate 11,780 of CACZCL010000047.1, forward strand.
AAAAGGAGGAGGCGGCGGCAAAGACCGCCGCCGCGGCGGAGCAGTCGGAGGAAGCGGCGGCTGAGGACACGCCGTCCATGGCGGTCCTTCGCATGGGCGAGGGGCTCGCCCTCGGCAGGATCGAGGAAAACGGGGAAAACGGCGGCATCAACGTGATCGTGCCGAAGGGCGACGGAACGGAGGAGACCTACGCCTTCACCGACGTCGCCGCGGACAGCTGGTATGCGAGCGCCGTGAATTTTGCCGTTTCCGCGGGGCTGATGACCGGCGTCGGCGGCGAATCCATCTTCCAGCCGGAATACGGTATGCTGCGCGAGAATTTTGCGGCGATCCTGTACCGCTTTACCCATGGGGAGCCGGTCAAGCCGCGTTTCCGCTTTACGGACGTGCCGGAGGACAGCTGGTATTATGACGCGGTGAGCTGGGTCACGAACGAGCGCCTGATGTCGGCGATCGAGCCGTCGGTGTTCGGCGTCGGCTCGTATATGACCTGCGAGCAGGCGCTCATCGGACTGTACCGCGTCGCGGGCGAGCCGGAGACGGACGGCGCGCTGACGGACTATCCCTACGCGGCGCGGGTCTCGGAGTCGGGGCGCAGCGCGGTGGACTGGGCGTGGAAAAGCGGCCTCATTACGGAGGTCGAGTGCGTTTGGTATCCCCCGCAGGCGATCAGCCGCGCGCAGGTCGCGCTCCTTCTGATGCGCTACAGCGCGATGTCCTGAACGAGCAAAAATTTTTTTCCGCATTATGTAAAATTCCTCTTGACAAGCCTGTTTGGCTGTGGTATTCTACTCAAGCTCCGCGGTTGGGAGCGCGCACCTTGTAAATTAAACAACGAAGAAAAGACAAAAGCACCGGAAAGCGATGCGGGAGACCGCATCGGAAAAAGCCCGGGAGGCGGGGTTGAGTCAATTACCCGCGGACCGGGAGCCATGAAGACATGGCGAATCCAAACGCCATATT
>CACZCL010000048.1 GCA_902779695.1 Oscillospiraceae bacterium
TGCGCGCGGCGGTCTGCGAGCGCGCAAACGCGGTCAGGTCGGACATGAAAGCCTCCTCACTCCGCCGCGGCGGGCGCGACGCCACGTTCCCGCAGCACCTTCAGCAGCGGCAATCCCAGCGCGCAGCACACGGCCGCCTCGCCCGCGCCGACGGTCAGCGCGTTGTAGGCAAACGCGGCGGGAAAGCCCGCTCCCGCGCCCGCCTCGTACCACGCGATCATCGCGCCGACGAGCACGGCGTTGCAAACGACCGGCGGCAGCGGCGCGAGAAAGCGGCTGCGGCACTTCGCCGTCCAGAGGGCGGCAAGCAGCGTCGCCGCCGAGCCGACCACGAGATCCAGCACGCCGTAGGGGCTGAGCAGGTTGGACACGACGCAGCCGACGAACAGCCCCGGCACCGCCTCCGGAAACAGGAACGGCAGCACGGTCAGCGCCTCGGAAAAGCGGAACTGCACCGGACCGTAGGCGAGGTTCATCAGCCCCGCCAGATAGGTCAGCACGACGTAGAGCGCCGCGATGACGGCGGCGCGGGCAAGAAAGCGGACGCCGAAGACAGTTTTTTCCTTGTTTTGCATCAAAGTGGATTCCTTTCTGTTTTGATAACGGGGGTTGGCAGGTACCCCGGTGCGCGCCCCGCGGGCGCGGAATGCGTTTTACGCCAGCTCCGGCAGCTTCGCGACGACGGCGGCGCAGCGCGGGCAAAGCCCGTCGGCGCCCGCCTCCTCGGAATACTTCCAGCAGCGCGGGCATTTCACGCCCCGCGCGCTCTTGACGTCGACGGAGACGTCGCCCCCCACCGGCACCACGTCGAAGCGGGAGACGATGAACAGATCCTTCAGCTCCGTGTCGGGCAGGTCCTCCGGCCGCTCGAAATACAGCGTGACGTGCGCCTCCAGGCTCTTGCCGATCTTCTTGTCGGCGCGGGCAAGCTCCAGCGCGCTGTTGACCTTATCGCGCAGCGTCTCCGCGAGATCGTATTTTTCCAGCGTCTCGGCGGAGAGGGCGTAATCCAGAAACGGCTTGTTCATCCTGTTGAACAGCACGTTGCGCGCGTCGTCGCCGGCGCGGTGGGGCATCGCGAGCCAGATCTCGTCGCAGGTGAAGGCGAGGATCGGCGCGAAAAGCTTCGTGAGCGTGTCGAGCGTCAGATACAGCGCCGTCTGCGCGCCGCGGCGGGAGAGGGAGTCCGCCCCGTCGCAATAGAGGCGGTCCTTCACGATGTCGAGATAGAACGTCGAAAGCACGCCGACGCAGAAGTCGTTGACCGCGTGGGTGATGATGTGGAACTCGTAATCGTTGTACGCCTGCTCCACCTTCAGCATCAGCTCGCCCAGCCGCGTCAGCACCCAGCGGTCCAGCTCGTGCAGCTTGTCGGGGGGAAGCATCTGCGTCTCGGGGTCGAAGTCCACCAGATTGTCCAGCATGAACTTGCAGGTGTTGCGGAACTTGAGATAGTTTTGCGAAAGCTGCTTGAAGATATTCTCGCCGCAGCGCACGTCCGCGTGATAGTCGGCGCTCGCCGCCCAGAGGCGCAGCATATCCGCGCCGTAGCGGTTGAAGATGTCCGTGGGGTCGACGCCGTTGCCGAGCGACTTGTGCATCGCCTTGCCCTGCTCGTCCACGGTCCAGCCGTGGGTGACGCACTGGCGGAACGGCGCGCCCTTGCCCAGCGCGCCCACGGCGGTGAGCATCGACGACTGGAACCAGCCGCGGTACTGGTCAAGCCCCTCGATATACATATCGGCGGGCCAGAAGCCCTGGTCCTTCTGCATGGAGGCAAAATGCGTAGAGCCGGAGTCGAACCAGCCGTCGAGCGTGTCCTCCTCCTTCTCGAACGGGCCCTTGCTTCCGCACTCGGGGCAGGCAAAGCCCGCGGGCAGGAAGTCGGCGGCGTCCTTTTCAAACCACGCATTCGAGCCCTCGGCGGCGAAGAGCTTCGAGATCGCGTCGATGCTCTCCTCGGTGCAGATGGGCTTGCCGCAGTCCGGACAGTAGACCACCGGGATCGGCAGGCCCCAGCGGCGCTGGCGGGAGATGCACCAGTCGTTGCGCTCGCGGATCATGGACTTCATGCGCTCGACGCCCCAGTCGGGCACCCAGCGCACGTCGTCCGCCGCGGCGCAGGCGTCGTCCTTGAACGCCTCGACCGAGCAGAACCACTGGGGCGTGGCGCGGAAGATGATCGGGCCCTTGCAGCGCCAGCAGTGGGGATAGGAGTGGGTGATGTCCTCGGAGGCGAACAGCGCGCCGCTCGCCTTCATATCCGCGAGGATCACGGGGTTGGATTCGTCGGTGGTCATGCCGGCGTACTTGCCGGCATAGTCGGTGTGGCGGCCGCGGTCGTCCACGGGCACCACCATCTCCATGCCGTAGCGCTTGCAGGTCTCATAGTCGTCCGCGCCGAAGCCGGGGGCGGTGTGGACGCAGCCGGTGCCGCTGTCCATCGTGACGTAATCCGCCAGCACGAAGCGGGAGGTCTTGTCGAGGAACGGGTGCTTCGCCAGCATATTCTCGTAAAAGCTGCCCGGATGCGTCTCGACGGTCTCGTACTCCGTCACGCCGCCGACCGCCATGACCTTGTCCGTCAGCGCCTCCGCGAGAATATACAGCTCGCCGTTCGCCTTGTTGCGCACGACGGCGTAGCTCTCGTCCGGGTGCAGCGCGACGGCGAGGTTGCCCGGCAGCGTCCAGATCGTGGTCGTCCAGATGATGACGGACAGCGCGTCCTTCGGCAGATGGGAAAGCTTCCCCAGATCGTCGAAGAGCGGGAACTTGACGTACACGGTCGTGACAGGGTCGTCCTGATACTCGATCTCCGCCTCGGCGAGCGCCGTCTCGTCCTTCGGGCACCAGTACACGGGCTTGAAGCCCTTATAGATATAGCGCTTGCGGAACATCGCGCCGAATACTTTGACCTCCTCCGCCTCAAAGCCGGGGTCCATGGTCTTGTACGGATGCTCCCAGTCGCCCACGACGCCCATGCGCTTGAAGCCGGCGCGCTGCACGTCGATGTAGTGGTCGGCGAACTCGTGGCAGGCGGAGCGGAACTCCGGCACGCTCATCGCCTTGCGGTTGAGCTTGTTCTTCTTGATGATGGCGCTCTCGATGGGCATACCGTGGTTGTCCCAGCCGGGGATGTACGGCGTGTAGTATCCGCGCATGGCGTAGGAGCGGATGATGAAGTCCTTGAGCGCCTTGTTCAGCGCGTGGCCCATGTGCAGCTCGCCGTTGGAGAACGGAGGGCCGTCGTGCAGGGAGAAGCGGGGCCTGCCCTCGTTCTTCTTCAAAAGCTCGTTGTAAAGGTCAAGCTCCTCCCAGTGCCGCAGCATCTCCGGCTCGCGCTGCGGCAGCCCCGCGCGCATCGGAAAGCCGGACTTCGGCATATTCAGCGTCTTTTTGTATTCCATGGCATATTCTCTCCCGTGATGCGGAGACGGATGCCCGCCTCCTGAAAATTTGCATAACAACTAGATATAATATAGAAAGCGCGCGCGTTTGTCAAGCGCCGCGTCCGCTGTTTCGCTGCGGCGGGAGGACTGATACGATTCTCCGATAAAATGCCGCATTTTATCGGAGCGGCAGCGCAAAAAAGCGGATGCACGGAGCTTTCCGTGCATCCGCCGTTCTGTTTTTCGGTCACTTGCGCAGGGCGGCGAAATGCTCCCGCGTCAGCTTGAACACCACGGGGCTGAGCAGCAGCACGGCGATCAGGTTGGGGATCGCCATGAAGCCGTTGAGCACGTCCGCGATGGTCCAGACCAGATCGAGCTCCGTCACCGAGCCGACCACGATCAGCAGGCAGAAGAGGATCTGGTACGGGCGGCGCGCCTTCGGCCCGAACAGGAACTCGACGCAGCGCGTGCCGTAAAGCGACCAGCCGAGGATGGTGGAGGTCGCGAACAGCACCGCGCCGACCGTCAGGATGCCGGTGCCGAGCTTCGTGCCGAACAGGGAGGAAAAGGCGCTGGTCACGGTCACGATCGCGTAGCTGCCCTCGTTCCAGTGCGCGTTGGCGACGCCGGTGGAGAGGACGACCAGCGAGGTCAGGGTGCAGATCACGATGGTGTCCATAAACACCTCGAAAATGCCGTAGAGCCCCTGCTTGACGGGGTCTCGCTCGGAGGTGGAGGCGTGGGCGATGGGCGCGGAGCCGAGGCCCGCCTCGTTGGAGAACACGCCGCGGGCAACGCCCTTCTGGATGGTGGTGAGGATCGTCGCGCCCAGCACGCCGCCGGCGACCGCCTTCGGCTGGAACGCGCCGGTGAAGATGGAGGCGAACACGCCGCCGAGGCTGCCCGCGTTCGCGGCCACGATGATCACCGCGCAGACAATATACACCGCCGCCATGAAGGGGACCAGCTTCTCGGTCACGGAGCCGATGCGCTTGACGCCGCCGATGACGACGACCGCGCAGAACACCGCCACCAGAATGCCGACAACGAGACTGATGGTGAACTCCGCGCGCGCGGCGGCGGGATGGAACGCCTGCGCCGTGCGGTTGACGTAGCCGACGATGGAGTTGATCTGCGTCATGTTTCCGATGCCAAGCATCGCGGCGAGCGCGCCGAAGACGCAGAAAAGGCTGCCCAGCCACTTCCAGTTCTTGCCAAGGCCGTTGCGGATATAGTACATCGGGCCGCCCGCCCATTCGCCCTGGTCGTTGCGCTGGCGGTACTTGACCGCGAGCACGACCTCGGCGTACTTCGTGACCATGCCGAAGACGGCGGAGACCCACATCCAGAACACCGCGCCCGGCCCGCCGACGAGAATCGCCGTGGTGACGCCGGTGATGTTGCCGGTGCCCACCGTGGAGGCAAGCGCCGTGCTGACCGCCTGGAAGGGCGTCATCTCGCCGTGGCCCGCCTCATTCTTCTGAAAGACCTTGCCGATGGTGTTTTTCATCGCGTAGCCGAAGCGCGTGAACTGCGGGAAGCCGGTGGCGATGCTGAGGTATACGCCCGTGCCGACCAGCAGCACCAGCATGATCGGCCCCCAGGCAAAATCATCCAGCGCGTTGACGATATTGGTCAGTGTTTCCATGCTTTCTCACTCCTACTCTATCGCATATCAATTTTTTTGAATTTGGTATTCAAAAAATTATATAAGAGCATAGCAGAATATCCGCCGCTTGTCAATAGCTTTGCCCTTGTCAGGTTCCGCAGAAAATGGCGGACACGCCGCAAATTTTTTGAAAAATTTTGAAAAAGCGCTTGACAAACGCGCGTTTGCCTGCTATCTTAACTGTACTAATACGGTTAGTACAGTTTTTGTGAAAGGGGGAAGCGGACTTGATCACGCTGAACTACCGCGACGCGCGGCCGATCTACGAGCAGGTGCGCGACGGGCTGCGCAGGCTGATCGTCAGCGGCGCCGTCGGCGACGGGGAAAAGCTGCCGAGCGTGCGGCAGCTGGCAAGCCAGCTCGCCATCAACCCGAACACGATCCAGCGCGCGTACAACGAGCTGGAGGCGGAGGGCTGGATCGCGTCGGTGCCGGGCAAGGGCAGCTTTGCCGTGCGCGGCGCGCGCGGCACGGGCGACGAGCGGCGGCGCGAGCTGAGCGGGCGGCTGCGCGAAACGGCGGCGGAGCTGCGCGCCATGGGAATGCCGCAGGCGGAAATCGAAGCGCTATGCAGGGAGGAAAAAGAGACATGATAGAGATCAAGAACCTCGTCAAGACCTTTGACGGCTTCCGCGCGCTGGACGGGGCGAGCGTCACCGTGCCGAAGGGCTCGGTCTACGGTCTCGTGGGGCCGAACGGCGCGGGCAAGACCACGCTGCTGCGGCATCTGACGGGCGTGTACCGGCAGGATTCCGGCTCCGTTTTGATCGACGGGGAACCGGTCTGGGAGGATCCGGCGGTCAAGGCGCGCATGGCGTCCATTCCGGACGAATGGTACTATTTTATGCAGGCGAGCGTACGGGATATGATGAAATACTACCGCGGCTTCTATCCGGCGTTCAACGGGGAGCGCTACGAAAAGCTCAAAAGCGTTTTCGAGCTGAGCGAAACGCAGCCGATCCGCCGGATGTCGAAGGGTATGCAGAAGCAGGCGGCGTTCTGGCTTGCGATGTGCTGTATGCCGGAGTATCTGATCCTCGACGAGCCGGTGGACGGCCTCGACCCCGTCATGCGCCGGCAGGTCTGGGGGCTGGTGATGCAGGACGTGTCCGAGCGCGGCATGACGGTGCTGGTCTCGTCCCACAACCTGCGCGAGCTGGAGGACGTGTGCGACCACGTCGGCATCATGAACCGCGGCAGGGTGCTGCTGGAGCGCAGCCTCTCCGAGCTGCAGGACAACACGGTGAAGATGCAGATCGTCTTTTCCGGCGAGCCGCCGCGGCTTGCCTCCGGGGAAGCGGAGGGCTTCACCGTCCTGCACGAGAGCGCCGTCGGGCGCGTGCACACCATCATCCTCCGCGGCGCGCAGCGCGAGATCGAGCAGCGGCTCGCCGCCTATCAGCCGGTGTTCATGGAGGCCGTGCCGCTGACGCTGGAGGAAATTTTCATCTACGAGTTGGGAGGCGCCGATTATGCGGTCAAGGACATCATTCTTTAATCAAACCGTCTTCTGGGACGACTGCAAGCGCTATTGGCCGCTGACGGCGGGCTACGCGCTGCTGTGGCTCCTGCTGCTGCCGCTCTCGCGCCTGACGGAGCTGATCCACGGCGGCGGCGCGCTTCGGAACCCCTACGCCATGCGCTATGAAACGCTGGGCGTCGCCGTGTACGGCGGCTATATCGTCGCGTTCCTCTTCGGCATCGCCTTCGCGGCGGCGACGCTGCAATACCTGACGAACCCGCGCGCGACCAACGGGCTGCACGCGCTGCCCGCGCGGCGCGAAACGCTCTACGCCACGCACTGGCTCTCGGGCCTTTGCTGCCAGCTCGCCGCGCAGCTGCTCGCGCTGCTGCTCACGGCAGCGACGCTGGGCGCCTACGGCCTTTTCGACGCCGGCGAGGCGTGCCTCATGCTGCTTGGCATGGCGCTGCCGACGGTGTTCTTCTACTCCTTCGGCGCGTTTTGCATGGTCTTCACGGGGCAGATCCTCGCCGCGCCGGTCTTCTACGGCGTCGCGAGCGTCCTCGTCGTGGGCGTGGAGCTTCTGCTGCGTTACTTCGCGGGCAACTTCCTCTACGGCTGGTCGAACTCGGGCGACCCGCTGACGGGCGTGCTCTCGCCGCTCTATCCGCTGCTTGCCGGCGACGTCGGCGTGCGCTACCGCTATGTCACCGCGGCGGACGGCAGCGTGCTGACCTCGCTGCGCCAGGGCGCGATGATCGAAGGGCTGGGGCTGCTGTTCGCCTACGCCGCGGCTGGACTCGTGTTCGCGGCGCTGGGGCTTCTGGTCTACCGCTCCCGTCCCAGCGAGGCGACCGGCTCCACCGTCGCGATCGACTGGGCGAAGCCCGTATTCAAATACGGCGTCACGTTCTGCATGGCGCTGTCGCTGGGGCAGCTGCTCTACAGCCTGTTTCTCGGCCAGTACCGCGCCGACGGCGACGCCTCCCTTGCCGGGACGCTCGTTTGCATGGCGGCGGCGGGGCTTCTGGGCTACTTCGCGGCGGAGATGCTGCTCAAAAAGAGCTTCCGCGTCTGGTCGTCCGGCTGGAAGGGCGCGGCGGTGGTGACGGCGCTGCTCGTGATCCTCGGCTGCGCGATGTCCGCCGACCTCACCGGCTACGAGGGCTACGTGCCCGACCCGGCGCAGGTCGAATCCGTGCGGGTGGACTTCTATCTCCACAGCAGCGGCAAGACGGGCACGTCCGCCTTCACGAGCGATGCGGAGACGATCCGCCTCGCCGTCGCGGCGCACCGCGCCCTCGCGAGCGACAAGCAGCGCCAGATCGCGCTCGACCGCGGCGCCGACGGCTACTATACGCCGGCCGACAGCGACCCGCGCGCCGTGAACGGCACCTTCTTCGTCGAATACCGGCTCCGGGACGGGCGCACCGTGACCCGGCAGTATGACCGCGTCACGCTCTTTGCCGACGAGCTGCCCGACCCCGCCTCCCCGGCGGCGGCGCTGAACGCGTTCTACAACGCGCCCTCCGTCGCGCTCCGGCGCGCGCTCGGCTTCAACTGGTACGACGACAGCGAGAACGACCCGCGGGAGATCCCCGATCTGCGCTTCACCGGCGGCTACGTCACCACGGAGCACTATGACGGCGAGTTCTACGAGCGCTCCGACCAGTACGATCTCTCGCCCGCCGAGGCGCAGCAGCTCTTCGACGCCATCGTGCGCGACGTCGCCGCGGGCCGCGTCAACGATTCGATCTTCGGCGGCGACGTGAGCATGGACGGCTGGATCGAGCTGTACGCGTCGTACCCCGATCCGAACGGCAGGGCGCCCGGCGGCGCGGCCCGCCCCGACGCGGACGAAAACGGGCGCGTCAGCGTCTCCTACGATCCGCAGCTCACCGCCGGCATGAGCGACACCATCGCCGTGCTGCGCGGCATGGGCGTCGAGCCGGCGTTCCCCGCGCCGTAACGCTGAAATCCCCGATCCGGACAGCCGTTCCCGCCCCTCGGCACGGGCGGGAACGGCTGCTTTTGCAAAGATTCCTTTTTGCGGCAAGATTCCTTTTTGCGCGAAATTTTTCTTTACAACGCGGGGAAACTGTGATAACATCGTCAAGCACGTTCCCCGGCTTCGTTTGCGGACAGTCCACCTGCTCCCTGACGCGGCCGGAGGAGAATTTAAGGAAAGGTGGAAACACACTATGATGCTCAAGGACCAGAAGACCTCCATCATCGAGGCAAACCGCACCCATCCCAACGACACCGGCTCCCCCGAGGTGCAGGTCGCCATTCTCACCGAGCGGATCAACCAGCTCACCGAGCACCTGAAGGTACACCAGCACGACAACCACTCCCGCCGCGGCCTTTACAAGATGATCGGTAAGCGCCGCAGCCTGCTCGACTACCTGATGAAGAAGGATATCGAGCGCTACCGCGCGCTGATCGCCAAGCTCGGCATTCGCAAGTAACAGCAAAAAGAGGTGGCGGAGTGGATGCTCCGTCACCTTTTTGCGGTATTTCCCCGCGACATCCCCGCAAAATCCGCCGGGAGCGACGGCTTTTGTGTTTGAAGCTGCGCCCGAAGGCTCGGACCCGGCTTCAAATGCGAAAGCACGCTCCCGAGCATCAAACAAAGGAGCTATGCAATGTCAACCATCATCACGAAAAGACAGTTCCCCAACTACCGCCGCTATGAGCTTGACCTCGCGGGACGCCCGCTGTTTCTGGAGGTCGGCAAGCTCGCGGAGCTTGCCAACGCCGCCGTCATGGTCGGCTACGGCGACACCCGCGTGCTGGTGTGCGTCACCGCGGCGCCGCGCCCGCGCGACGGCGTGGATTTCTTCCCCATGTCCGTCGATTTTGAAGAGAAGCTCTACGCCGTGGGCCGCATCCCCGGCAGCTTCAACCGCCGCGAGGGCCGCCCCGGCGAGAAGGGCATCCTCACGAGCCGCGTGATCGACCGCCCCATCCGCCCGCTGTTCCCCCACGACTTCCGCAACGACGTGAGCATCATGGCGACGGTCATGAGCGTCGATCACGACTGCTCGCCCGAGATCGCCGCCCTCATCGGCGCGTCCGCCGCGCTCGCCATCTCCGACATTCCGTGGAACGGCCCCGTCGGCGCGCTGAAGGTCGGCCTCGTGGACGGCGAGCTGGTGCTCAATCCCACGAGCGAGCAGCGCAAGGTCAGCGACCTTGACGTCACGGTCGTCTCCACCGGCAGGAAGGTCGTCATGATCGAGGCGGGCGCGAACGAGGTGCCCAACGACAAAATGCTCGCCGCCATCAAGCTGGCGCACGAGGAGAATCAGAAGCAGGTCGCGCTGATCGAGCGCATGGTCGCCGAGATCGGCAAGCCCAAGTTCGACTATCCCCACGCCGACTTCGATCAAGAGCTGTTCGACAAGATCTGCGCGGAGTTCATGGACGAGGCGAAGGCCGCCATGGACACCGACGACAAGAACGTGCGCGAGGCGCGCTGGAACGAGATGATCGAGCATTGGCACGAGAAGTACCTTGCCGACCACGAGAACATGGACCAGTATCTGGAGGAGATCACCTACAAGCTCCAGAAGAAGATCGTCAAGGCGTGGCTGCTTGAGGGCCACCGCGTGGACGGGCGGCAGCGCAACGAGATCCGCCCGCTCTCCGCCGAGGTCGGCGTCCTGCCCCGCGTCCACGGCTCCGGCCTCTTCACGCGCGGGCAGACGCAGGTGCTCTCCGTCTGCACGCTGGACACGCTTTCCGCCAACCAGAAGCTCGACACGATCTGGGAGGAGACCGAAAAGCGCTATATGCACCACTACAACTTCCCCGCCTACAGCGTGGGCGAGGCGAAGCCCGCGCGCAGCCCCGGCCGCCGCGAGATCGGCCACGGCGCCCTCGCGGAGCGCGCGCTGCTGCCGGTGATCCCCTCGGAGGAGGAGTTCCCCTACGCCATCCGCGTGGTGTCCGAGGTCGTCTCCTCCAACGGCTCGACCTCCCAGGGCTCCATCTGCGGCTCGACGCTGGCGCTGATGGACGCGGGCGTGCCGATCAAGGCGCCCGTCGCCGGCATTTCCTGCGGTCTCATCCAGGACGACAACGGCGAGTTCACCACCTTCATCGACATTCAGGGCGTCGAGGACTTCCACGGCGAGATGGATTTCAAGGTCGCCGGCACGAAGAAGGGCATCACCGCCATCCAGATGGACCTCAAGAACGACGGCCTGACCATGGCGATCATCGAAAACGCGTTGGACATCACCTATGACGCGCGCTGCCAGATCCTCGACCAGGTCATGCTGCCCGTCATCGCCGCGCCGCGGCCCGAGGTCAGCCCCTACGCGCCGAAGATGATCACCATGCACATCGACCCCGAGCGCATCCGCGAGGTCATCGGCAAGGGCGGCAGCGTCATTCAGAAGATCGTCGCCGACACCGGCGCGAAGGTCGATATCGAGGACGACGGCACCATCCGCATCGCCTCGCCCGACGCCGCGAGCTGCGACGCCGCGAAGAAGTGCATCGACGACATCGTGTTCGTGCCCGAGGTTGGCAAGCTCTACTACGGCCGCGTCGTGCGCCTGATGCAGTTCGGCGCGTTCGTGGAGATCGCCCCGGGCAAGGACGGCCTCGTGCACATCTCCCGCCTTGACAAGAAGCGCGTGGAGAAGGTGGAGGACGTGGTCACCGTCGGCGACATGATCTGGGTCAAGTTCATGGAGATCGACGAAAAGGGCCGCTGGAACCTCTCGCGCAAGGACGCGCTGCTGGAGATCGAAGCGCAGCAGAAGGCGCAGCAGTAAACAGGCAAAAGGGGCGGGCAAATGCCCGCCCCTTTTTTCGCCTCCGCGGCGGCGGGGGGACGGGGGAATTTCGCGCCTCCGGGCGCGGGGGAGTTCCGCGCGCCGGCGCGGAGGGACGGGGGCAGGTTCCGCCTGCGGGCGGAGTGACTTTTTCGCCGCCGAAAAAGTCACCAAAAAGCCGCCAAAACCTACGGTTTTGGAATCCCTTTTCCAATGCCGCGAGCACGTGCCAACCCATCCGGCGCAACCACGTCGATACATCGCGTCTCTGTTTCCGCTGCCGCTGCGCTTTCCGCGGTCGGAACGGCGTTCCCCGATTTCGCCGCGCCTGCGGCGGGATAAGGGCGCGCCTGCGACGGGATAAGGGCGCGCCTGCGGCGGGATAAGGGCGCGGCGGCGCGCGCCTATGCCCGCGCCTGATCCCCCGCCGAGAGGACCGCATCCTCCGCGCGCCGCTCCGCGTCGACCAGCAGCCGTTTCGCGTCCCACACGTTCCCGCTCTCCAGCGCCGAAAGCGCGTCCTCCGCGGCGTTTACCATCCAATGATACAGCGTCTCGTAATCCGGCATGGTGCCGCCCTCCCAAAATAAAAAAGTGACGCAGCGAAGCCGCGTCACCGAAAAACGCGGACTCCTTGCTGCGACACAAGTAACCTGCACATACACAGAGGCATAGCGGGCTGAGCCGCGTTTTTGCCGATAGGCAAAACGCAGCCTCTGTGCAATAGCCGTGCTGGGTAGAAAACCAATATGGATTACTCGTGTCGCATAATTATCCTACCATTTCCCGCCGCGCTTTGCAAGCGCAATCGTTCGATGCGTTTCGACCTTTTTCGCGCATCCGCCCTTCGCAGCGGCGGCGCGAGCGCGCCCAAGGCGGCAACGAGGCGAAAGCAGCCCCCCGCCTTGCGCCCAAGGCAGCGGCAAAGCCGCCGGCAGCCTCCCGTCAGCCGCCCAAGGCAGCGGCGAGCGGAAACGCGGGCTGCGCGTATCGACGGTATCCCGCCGCGAAACGTGGCGCGGCGCTGCCATTTCGCAGACAATGCAAAATAAGAAGCCCAAGCCCAAAAAAGGGAATTCTTAAAACCGCAGGTTTTAAGCGCGTTTTTGGTTACTTTTTGCGCGCGCAAAAAGTGACCCGCGCCGGAGCGCGGAATACTCCGCCCCCCGCGCCGGAGCACGGAACGCTCCAAACACCCCCCCGCCCGCGGAAGCGGGCAAAAAAGGAGGGACCGTCATGGATACCATCGCAGCGGTCGCGACCGCGCCGGGCGTCGGCGCGATCGGCATCGTCCGCGTCAGCGGGGAGGACGCGCCGCGCGTGCTCGACGCCGTGTTCGCCCCCGCGTCCGGCGCGCCGCTGTCGCAGCGCCCCGCGCGGCGCAT
>CACZCL010000049.1 GCA_902779695.1 Oscillospiraceae bacterium
CAGGCGCACGACGACCAGATACAAAACGACGAACTTGCAGACCGCCGCGGCGGCAACGCCGGCGGCGCCGCCCCGGACGCCTTCGATCTTTTTGCTCAGCAGCGCGATGACCACGACGTAGACGGCGTTGCCGCAGGCGATGGCGGGCGCCAGCCAGATCTGCGGGCTGATGCCGAGAAGATACGCGAAGAACGGAGAAACGACGGCGACGATCACGCCGCTCCAGACGCCGCAGAGCATCGCGGCAACGGCGAGGATCAGGTTGACGCAGGAGCCGGTGACGAGCTGTCCCAGCGGGCGCGTGACGTACTGGAGAGCGACCAGCAGCGCGATCAGGATCGCGGTGCGGGCAATGGTTTTGGTGTTCATTGGCAAAGCTCCTTCTTGAAAATACAGCGGCAGTATACTATACTGGCAGAAAACAGTCTGTTGCATTTGCAACAAAAGGAGAGAAAAAATGAAAGACGCGCTGGCGCTGCTGGAGAGGACGGCGCTGTTCGAGGGGCTCTCGCGCGAAGAGATCGAAGCGCTTTGCCGCGCCTTTTCCTGCCGGAGGGCATATTATGAAAAGGGGAGCGTTATCCTGCGGCGCGGGGAAGAGGTGGAGAGCGCGGGGATCGTGCTCTCCGGCGGCGTGCGGGCGGAGCGAAACGGCGCGGACGGGTCGCTGCGCATCGTCGCGCGGCACGGCGCCGGCGCGCTGTTCGGCGATGTGCTGGCGGTTTCCCGCGCGCGGAAAAGCCCGGTGGACATCGTGGCGGACGAGGACACGGAGACGCTGCTCGTCCCGCTTGCCGCGCTCATGCGGGAATCGGCGCCGGAGTGCCGGGAGGCGCAGGCGCGCGTGCGGCTCAACCTGCTCGGCTCGCTTGCCGGAAAATACTGGGCGCTGAACCGGCAGGTGGAGCTGCTGCGCGCGCCGACGCTGCGCGCCCGCCTTGCCCGCCGCCTGCTTGACGAGCGGCGGCGGCAGGGCAGCGACGCCTTTACGCTTTCCGGCACGCGGGAAACGCTGGCGGCGGAGCTGGGCGTCAACCGCAGCGCGCTCTCGCGCGAGCTGGGGCGTATGCGGCGCGACGGGCTGCTCACGGCGGAGCGGGGGCGCTTTGCGCTGCTGGACGTGCCGGCGCTCCTGTCCGCCGCGGGCGTGTAAGGGCGGCGCGCCGAATTGCGAAGCGCCGCGGAAAGAGACCTTGCATTTTCGCGCGGCGTACAGTATAATCTGCGATTGAACACCGATCGGATGGAGGGAGATCATGGAGAAAAAGAAACGCAGCGAGATCATCCGCGCCGCCGCCGAACGGATGGCGGCGCAGTATAACGCCGCGGAGCTGCCGATGTACGGGGACGCGCTGCGTCAGCCGAGCCGGCAGGCGATCATCGCGATATTGCGCGAGTTTCAGAAGCTGCTGTTTCCGGTTTACTACGGGGAAAAGCACCTTTTGAAGCTGCCGCCGGAGCAGTACGGCGCGCTGCTGATGGAGCGCATCTTCGACGAGCTTGCCGGACAGATCGCGCTGACGATGGAGGAAACGGCGGAGAACCGCCGCCGCGCGGAGCAGATCACCGCCGAGCTGCTCTCCCGGCTGCCGGAGCTCCAGCGGATGCTGCAAAAGGACCTTGCCGCGAACTTTGACGGCGACCCAGCCGCCCACAATATGGAGGAGGTCGTGCTGTCCTACCCGGGCTTTTTCGCCATCTTTATCTACCGCATCGCGCACGAGCTGTACGTGCAGGAGGTGGCGATGATCCCGCGCATCATGACGGAGTACGCGCATTCGCAGACGGGCATCGACATCAATCCCGGCGCGACGATCGGAGAATATTTCTTCATCGACCACGGCACCGGCATCGTCGTGGGCGAGACGACGATCATCGGCAATAACGTCAAGATGTATCAGGGAGCGACGCTGGGCGCGCTTTCCCCCGCGGGGATGCGCAGCGTGCCCGGCGAGCGCCGCCACCCGAAGGTCGGGAACAACGTGACGATCTACGCCGGCTCGACGCTGCTCGGCGGCGACACCGAGATCGGCGACAACGTCGTCATCGGCGGCAACGCGTTTTTGACCAGCAGCGTGGAGGCGAACACGACCGTGTCGATCAAAAAGCCGGAGATGACGTTTCGCGGCAAGCGCGGCTGACGTGGAAAAAACCATGAAAAAAGAGGGCGTTTGCCCTCTTTTTTCATGTCACACAGTACCCGAGCCAACAAAAGGCACGCTTTGCCCATGGCAAACAGGATCGCTTACAGAAGCAGAATGCCGTGCTCCTCGCAGAGGCGGCGCGTTTCCTCGTCCCAGAGGCTGACCTGCACCTCGCCGATGTGCGCCGTGCCGATGAGCAGCATACACAGGCGGCTCTGCCCGATGCCGCCGCCCATCGTCAGCGGCAGCTCGCCGCCGAGCAGCATTTTGTGGAACGGCAGCGCGCGGCGGTCGTCGCAGCCGGCAAGCGTCAGCTGCCGGTCCAGCGACTCGGGATCGACGCGGATGCCCATGGAGCTGATCTCGAACGCGCGGGAGAGCAGCTCGTTCCAATAGAGAATGTCGCCGTTGAGCTCCCAGTCGTCGTAGTCGGGCGCGCGCCCGTCGTGCCTTTTGCCGGATCTGAGCGTTTTGCCGATCTGCATCAGGAACACGACGCCGTACTCGCGGCAGATGGCGTCCTCCCGCTCCTTGGGCGTGAGATCGGGATAGCGGTCCTCCAGCTCCTGCGTGGTGAGGAAATGCACCTCGCGGGGCAGGCGGTTATGGATGGACGGGAAGGCGATGTTCAGCGCGTCCGCGGTCTCCGTGACGGCGCCCACGATGTCGCGCACGGTGCGCTTGAGATACTCGACGTTCCGGTCGGAGCGGTCGATGACCTTTTCCCAGTCCCACTGGTCGACATAGATCGAGTGGAGGTTGTCCAGCTCCTCGTCGCGGCGGATGGCGTCCATGTCGGTGACCAGACCCTTGCCGACGTTGAAGGCGTAGCGCTTGAGCGCGAGACGCTTCCACTTCGCGAGCGAGTGGACGACCTGCCCGTTCACGCCGACGTCGGGAATGTCGAAGCTGACGGGGCGCTCGACGCCGTTGAGGTTGTCGTTGAGGCCGGATGCCTCCTCGACGAACAGCGGCGCGGAAACGCGGCGCAGGTTCAGCGCGTTGCTCAGGTTGGTCTGAAAATTGCTTTTGATGAACTCGATGGCGCGCTGCATCTCGTAGACGGACAGCGGCGCGCGATACCCCTCGGGGATCCATGCCTTGCTCATGCGTTTTTCTCCTTTGAGCCAAAATACGGAAAATAGTATAGTCGTTCGGCACGAAAATTTCAATATTTTCCTCGCTGAACTCTAAGGAAAAGCCGTCCGGTCGTCAGAACAGCCCGGAAATCACGCCGTTGTCGTCGACGTCGATCCGCTCCGCCGCGGGGCTTTTCGGAAGACCCGGCATCGTCATCACGCTGCCGGTGAGCACGACGAGAAAGCCCGCGCCGGCGGCGACCCTGACGTCGCGCACGGTGACGGCAAAGCCCTCGGGCGCGCCGAGCAGCGACGGATCGTCGGAAAAGCTGTACTGCGTTTTCGCAATGCACACCGGCAGCTTGTCGAAGCCAAAGGCGGCAAGCCGGTCGAGCTGCTTTTGCGCCGCGGGCAGGAAAGAAACGCCCGCGCCTCCGTAGACGCGCTTCACCACCGCCTCGATCTTCTCCGCCGCGCCGCAGTCCATGCCGTAGGCGAACGAAAACGCGCCGTTTTCCGTCTCGCAGAGGCGCACGACCTCGCGCGCCAGCGCCTCGCCGCCGCGGCCGCCCTCCTCCCAAACGGTCGAGAGCACGGCGTTCACGCCCAGCGCGCGGCACTTGTCGGCAAGGAACGAGAGCTCCGCGTCCGTATCCGTCGGAAAGCGGTTGATCGCCACGACGCAGGGCAGATGATAGACCTCTTTGATATTGGAAACGTGCCGCAAAAGGTTCGGGACGCCCTTCTCCAGCGCCGCCAAATCCTCCCGTCCGAGGTCTTTTTTATCCAGCCCGCCGTGCATCTTCAGCGCGCGCACGGTCGCCACGACGACGACGGCGTCCGGGCGTAGCCCAGCCATACGGCACTTGATATCCAGAAACTTCTCCGCGCCGAGGTCGGCGCCGAAGCCCGCCTCCGTGACGGCATAGTCGCCGAGCTTCAGCGCCGCGCGCGTCGCCATCACGGAATTGCAGCCATGCGCGATGTTCGCGAACGGCCCGCCGTGGACGAGCGCGGGCGTTCCTTCCAACGTCTGCACCAGATTGGGGCGGAGCGCGTCCTTCAGCAGCGCCGCCATCGCCCCCACCGCCTTGAGCTCCCCGGCGGTCACAGGCCGGTCGTCATAGGTATAGCCCACCACGATGCGGGAAAGCCTGCGCTTGAGATCCGCGATGGAATCCGCGAGGCAAAGCACCGCCATGACCTCGCTTGCCACGGTGATATCGAAGCCGTCCTCCCGCGGAACGCCGTTCCCCCTGCCGCCGAGTCCGTCCACGATGCTGCGCAGCTGGCGGTCGTTCATGTCGACGCAGCGCTTCCAGGTGATCCGGCGCGGGTCGAGCCCCAGCGCGTTGCCCTGCTGGATATGGTTGTCGAGCATCGCGGCGAGCAGGTTGTTCGCCGCGCCGACGGCGTGGAAATCGCCGGTGAAGTGGAGATTGATGTCCTCCATCGGCACGACCTGCGCCCAGCCGCCGCCCGCGGCGCCGCCCTTGACGCCGAACACCGGCCCGAGCGACGGCTCCCGCAGCGCCGCGACCGCACGCTTCCCGACGCGGCGCAGTCCGTCGGCAAGCCCGATGGTGGTCGTGGTTTTGCCCTCGCCCGCCGGCGTGGGCGTAATAGCGGTGACGAGCACCAGCTTTCCGTCCCGCCCGCCGTCCAGCTCGCGCAGCAGCTCCCAGTCCAGCTTCGCCTTGTATTTGCCGTAGGGGTCGAGGCGCTCCGCCGGAATGCCGATGGACGCCGCCACCTCGGTGATCGGCCTGAGCGCGCACGAGTGCGCGATTTCGATGTCAGACTTATATCCCATGGGATCACGCCTCCCTGTCAATCCTTTCCGCACGCTGTCCGACGGTCCGCCCGCTTTCCCAGCAGCCGCGTCCGGGTGACGGCGTCCGGTTCGATGACCGCCCTGCCGGTCCCGCCGTCGACGATCGTTTCCCTGCCGGCATATTCCGCCCGGAGCCGTCCGCCGACGCCGACGACCGCCGGAATGCCCATCATCCGCGCCAGGATCGCCGTGTGGCTCGCTGCGGAGCCGCCCTCGGTCAAAAAGGCAAGGACCCTGCCCTTGTCGAGCTGTACGGTCTCGCTGGGCGAAAGGTCGTCGGCGGCGAGGATCACGGGTATGCCGCTTTCGACGCCGCCCCGCGCGGCCCCGGTCAGAATGGCAAGGATTCGGTTGGAAACGTCCTTGACGTCCGCCGCCCGGGCACGCATATAGACGTCGTCCATGGCGGCAAACAGCGCCGTAAAGCGCGCGCCCACATCGGCGACCGCCTCTTCGGCGCTTTTGGCGTCCTCCCGGATCGCCTGTGAGACAGCCTCCTCGCAATCGAGGTCCTCCGCCATCAGGCAATGCGTCCGAAACAGAAGCGCGCCTTCCTCTCCCGCCTCCGCCCGCGCACGCTCGACCAGCTCGCCAAGCTGGCGGATCGCCTCCGCCTGCGCGGTCTTGAAGCGCCGCCACTCCATCTCAACGTCCGCCGCGCCGCCGCGCGGGATCTCTATGACCTCGCGCCGGTAAAAGCAAAGCGGCCCCGCCGCGACGCCGGACGACGCGCCTATCCCCTCAAACGTAATCATACCACGTCAAAAATAGGTTCGGAAGAATTCCTCTATCTTTGCGGCGACCGTTTCCTCATTCTCACCCTCGACGGTGACGGTCACGGTGTCTCCCTGCTTGACACCCATGGCCATCAGCGCCATGAGTCGAAGCGCGTTGACGCTTTGCTCGCCCTTGGCGACCGTCACCGCGATATTGGGATAGCTTTTGAGCTCCTTGACCAAAATGCCCGCGGGGCGGGCGTGAATACCGGCCGGATCGGCAACGGTATACGAAAAGCTTTTCATCGTTCGTGTTTCCTCCTGTCCGCTCGAAACAGCACGGGGATATTATAGCGAATGTTTTTCGCGATGTAAACAAAAATTTAAAAGGTTTTTTGTCGTTTTCGGACAAGCATCGCCGCCTTGCCTTTCCCGCGCGGCGCCGGAACTTTCCCTTGTCAACGGCGCATATTTGTGGTACGATGCGCGTAGAGCGTCGAATCGCGCGGAAATGCCGCGCAGGGAGGGAGCATATGGAAAACAACAGCTTCAAAAGCTCATTGTTCGGCGGATTTCGCCGCCAGGACGTCATTGCCTACATCGAAAAGAGCGCCGAAGCGTCCAACGCCCGCATCGCGGGGCTGGAAGCACAGCGCGACAAGCTCTCCGCGGAAAACGAAAAGCTGCGCGGCGAGCTGAACGACACGGCGGGCAAGCTGGACGCCGTCACCGGCGAGCGGGACCGGCTGTCCGCTTCCCTCGCGGAAAGCGGCGACCGGCAAGAATCGCTCAGCACGGAGCTGACCGCCGCGAACGAAAATCTGGGTGGGCTGCGCGCGCAGCTTTCGACGCTCGGCGCCGAGCGCGACGCTCTGCATACCGAGCTGGACGGCCTGCGGGCGCAGGCGGAGGAGTTCCGCTCCGTCAAGGAGCGCCTCGCGGAGTTGGAGCTGTCCGCCCAGCGCCGCGCCGACGACTACGAGGCCGAAACGCGCCGCCGCGCCGACGACTACAGCGCGGAGACGCACCGGCGCGCGGACGGCTACGAGGCGGATACCCGCCGCCACGCCGACGGCTACGAGGAGACGACACGCCAGCGCGCCGACGCTTACGAGGCGGAGACCCGCCGCCGCGCCGACGACTACGAAAAGGCAGCGCACGACCGCGCAGACGTCTACGAGGCGGAGGTGCGCGCACGCGTCCACGCCCTCGCCGCCGGCTGCCGCTCGCAATGCGAGCAGGCGATCGCAACGCTGGATTCGACCTGCGAAAACCTCTCCGCGGAGCTGCGCAGAAGCACCGACACCGTTTCGCGCCTGCCCGACACCTTCCAGGCGCTGCGGCGCGAGCTGGACGGGCTGGAGGACGCCGAAGAGGAAAAGAAAGCCGATCCGGAGCCGGTCGCGGAAGCCGACGCACTGACGAAAGTATGCGAAACTGTGGAAAGGGAGGCCGTCCCCGATGACGAAACCGGAACAGCAGAAGTCCGGCAAGCAGGAGCTGGCGTTTAAGAAGGGCGATATCATCTACCGCGAGGGCGACTATGAAATGTGCCTGTACGACATTCTGTTCGGCTCCGTCGCGCTTTATCAGAACTACGGCACGCCCGATCAGATCCCGATCAAGGAGATGAACACCGGCGGCTACTTCGGCGAAATGGAGCTGATCGAGGCGCGGCCCCGCACCACGACCGCCGTGGCGAAGGAAAAGACGCGGGTCACGGTGTACGGCGCCGAGGATTTCAGCGCCTGCTTCACGGAAAAGCCCGCGATGGTCATGGCGATCATGCAGCAGATGAGCGCCCGCATCCGGGAGCTGACGCGGGATTACAACGAGGCGTGCCGCGTCGTGGCGGAGGCGCTGGCGGCGGAAAAGGCCGGACGCGAAAAAAGCGCGTCTTTGCAGCGGGAGCGGCAGATGCTCTCCGATCTGTACGACGCGCAGGCAAAACCGCTCGGCTCCGAATGAGCGTTCTATATCGGGCAGAACGGGAGCGAAGGGGGAAATCCTTTCGCTCCCGTTTTTTACCGCGTTCGGCGTCACGCCCTCGGCGCGCCCTTGTGCCACTCGAACTTGCTTTCCGTACCGCTCAGCAGCCGCTGGATATTCCCGCGGTGCGCCCAGAGCACCATCGCCGCCATCAGCAGCGAAAGCGCGAAGATCGCCGCGAAGCTGTCGTTCCCGCGATACACGACCCAGGTGATGACCGGCAGCGCGACCGCCGCGCAGACCGAGCCGAGCGAAACGTACTTCGTCGTCGCCCACAGCAGCAAAAACGTGCCCCAGCACACCAGCGCGACGCGCCAGTTTAGCAGAATCAGCGTCATGCCGCTGCACAGGATGCCCTTGCCGCCCTTGAAGCGGTACAGCAGCGGGAACATATGACCGACGATGCAGAAAAAGCCGGCGAAATACTTGCCGAACACAACGCCGAGCGGTCCGAAGATCCACGCCCCCAGCGCGGCGGAGATCGCCGCCTTCCCCATGTCGACCAGGATCACGCACCAGGCGTATTTCGCGCCGTAGGTGCGATAAAAATTGGTAAGCCCCGCGTTGCCGCTGCCGTGCTCGCGCACGTCGTCGCCGTAAAAGACGTTGGATGCAATGATCGCACCGTTCAATCCGCCCGGCAGATAGCACAGCGCCGCCGCGCCCAGCAGGATCAGCGCCGAGGCAAGCGTCCGGTCTCCGACCATGGCAAGAATATCCATTCCGCTCAGCCCTCCTTTTCCCCGCGCTCGCGCACGGTGAGCACGACCGGCGTGCCCTCCAGCCCGAATACGCCGCGGATGCAGTTTTCCAGATACCGGCGATAGGAAAAGTGGAACAATCGCGCGTCGTTGCAAAATACGACAAAGTGCGGCGGCTTGACGCCCACCTGCGTCATATAGTAGATCTTCAGCCGCCTGCCCTTGTCGGTGGGCGGCTGCACGCGCGTCTGCGCGTCCTCCAGCACGTTGTTGAGCATCCCCGTCGTGATGCGCGTGCAGGACTGCTCGTGAACGTAGTTGATCAGCTCGAAAAGGCGCGGCACGCGCTGCCCCGTCGCCGCCGAGAGGAACAGGACCGGCGCGTAGGTCATGTACGAAAGATCGCGGCGGACGTCCTCGCGCATACGGTCCATCGTCTTGTCGTCCTTTTCGACGAGGTCCCACTTGTTCACCACGATGATGCTCGCCTTGCCCGCCTCGTGCGCAAGCCCGGCGATTTTGGTGTCCTGCTCGGTGACGCCCTCCGTGGCGTCGATCAGGATCAGGCAGACGTCCGCGCGGTCGATCGCCATGGTGGCGCGCAGGACGCTGTAACGCTCGATGCTCTCGTCGACCTTCGACTTCCGGCGCATCCCCGCCGTGTCGATGAACACGTATTTGCCCGTCTCATTTTCAAACGCGCTGTCAATGGCGTCCCGCGTCGTGCCCGCCACGTCGCTGACGATCACCCGCTCCTGCCCCAGAATGCGGTTC
Organism: Oscillospiraceae bacterium; assembly: GCA_902779695.1. Classification (GTDB taxonomy): domain Bacteria; phylum Bacillota; class Clostridia; order Oscillospirales; family Oscillospiraceae; genus Hominicoprocola. Next base: position 9,238 of record CACZCL010000049.1, read on the forward strand.
ACCAGCGAGGATTTGCCGACGTTCGGCTTGCCGATGACGGCGACCTTGATCGCGTCGCCCTCCTCGTCCTCCTCCGTCTCCGGCGGGAAGTGCGCGAGGCAGCGGTCCAGCAGGTCGCCCGTGCCATGCCCGTGCACGGCGGACACCGCCACGGGATCGCCGAGGCCGAGGTTGTAAAACTCGTAGTAATCCGGATCGGGCGCGCCGACGGAGTCCATCTTGTTCACCGCGAGCACGATGGGCTTGCCGGAGCGCAGCAGCAGATTCGCCACGTCCTGATCGGAGGCGGTCAGCCCCGTGCGGACGTCGGTGAGAAAAATGATGACGTCCGCGTGGTCGATGGCGATACGCGCCTGCTCCCGCATGAACGCGAGGATCTGGTCGTCGGTGTTCGGCTCGATGCCGCCGGTATCGACCAGCGTGAAGCGGCGCCCCGCCCACTCGCACTCGCCGTAGATCCGGTCTCGCGTAACGCCGGGCGTATCCTCGACGATGGCGAGGCGCTGCCCGATCAGCTTGTTGAAGAGCATCGACTTGCCGACGTTCGGCCTGCCGACGATGGCAACCAGAGGTTTCATAAGGCATCCCCCTCCCTTTCAAAAATCGCGGCGGCAAGCGACCAGCCGTCGGTCTCCGAGACCTGCACGCGCCGCCCCAGCGCCGCGGACAGCTCGTCGAGCGTCACGTCGTCCAGGAACACGCCCTCGCCGTGGCGCAGCATATTTGCCGGAATGATGATCCGCGCGCCAAGCCTTTCTCGCGCGCCGAGCTGCGCGATGATATCCTGCCCCGTGACGAGGCCGGAGACCGTGATGCTGTGTCCGAAAAAGTCGTTGACGACGGCGACCACCTCGCCGTCGAGCGCAGGGAACCGCTCCCGCGCCGCGTCGACCAGCCGCCCGATGAACGGCGCCGCCGCCACGCCCGTCGCGATCGTGAAGCTCTCCGCCGCGCCGTCCGTCACATCCGCCAGGGCGTCCATAAACTCGTCCATGGTGTTGCGCAACATCCCCACGCCGTTTTCCAGCTGCTGGTATTCCTCGTAATACGCCCCGTCCGGCAGCGGCCGCCCCGCCTTGAGGTACAGCTCGTCCGCGCAGAAGAACATCCGCGTGCCGAAGCGCCTGAGGCATTTCTCGCCGTATTCGTCCACGGTGTCGATGATCTCCGCCGCCTTCTTCGCGTCCACCGGCGGCACCTTCGCAAGCCCCTCGCGGTACTTCGTCAGCCCCACGGGCACCACCGAGCAGGAGCGAAAGCCGATCTCCATCAGATCCTCGATGGTGCGGCGCAGGTGCTCCCCGTCGTTCCAGCCGGGGCAGACGACGATCTGCCCGTTCATTTCGATCCCCGCCTCGCCGAACGCGCGCATGTAGGCAAGGCTGCGGTCCGCCCGCCGGTTGCCCAGCAGCGTGCAGCGAAGCTGCGGCTCCGTCGCCTGCACGGAGACGTTGATCGGGCTGATGCGCAGGTCGATGATGCGCTGCGCCTCGCGCTCGGAGAGGTTGGTGAGCGTGATGTAGTTCCCCATCAAAAAGCTCAGCCGCGCGTCGTCATCCTTAAAATAGAGCGTGTCGCGCATCCCCGGCGGCATCTGGTCGACGAAGCAGAACACACAGTGGTTGGAGCAGGGACGCGGCTCGTCCATGAGATAGGTGTCGAAATTCAGCCCCAGCTCCTCCCCCTCCTCCTTGCGGACGCGGAGGCGGCGCGCCGTACCGTCCGGCTCGCCCAGCTCGACGGAGAGCACCGGGTCATAGCAGAAGAAGCGGTAATCGAGCACGTCGGCGATCTCATGCCGGTTGACCCGCAGCAGGCGCTCGCCCGCGCGGATGCCCGCCCGCTCCGCGGGGCTTCCCGCGTCCACGGACGCGATCACCGTGCTCATAGGCTTCCTCCTCTCTCCCGATGTGCAAAATGACACAAATACATTGTAACCGAAACCGCGGCGTTTCGCAAGCCGTATTCGCAAAATGCGCCGCTTCTTCGCGCCGATTTGACAGCGCGGCCATTTTTCTCTATAATGCCCTCCGGACGGCTCTTTTGCCGGAACAGGAGGCTTATTTATGTGGAATATGCTTTGGCCGCTGCTGCTGATCGTCGGCTCCAACACGCTCTATCACGTCTGCGCGAAATCCGTGCCCGAGAGGGCGAACGCCTTCGGCGCGCTGACCGTCACCTATCTGGTCGGCGCGGTGCTCGCCGCGTCCGCTTTCCTGTGCGGCGTCAAGCCCGCCGGCGCGCTTTCAGAGCTGGGAAAGCTCAACTGGGCGTCCTTCGCCCTCGGCGCCGCCATCGTGGGGCTGGAGGCGGGCAACGTCTTTCTCTACCGCGCGGGCTGGAAGCTCAGCAGCGGCTCGCTGGTGTGCAACCTGTGCCTCGCGCTCGTGCTGCTGTTCCTCGGATATTTTCTGTTCCGCGAGACGATCACCGCGCGCCAGCTCATCGGCGCGGCGGTCTGCGCCCTCGGGCTGTTCCTCATCACGGGCTGATCGGCGCGCATGACAAAGCCGCGCGGAAGGTGATCGCCTCCCGCGCGGCTTTTTTCATACTGAAATTTATGAAAACGATAGAAAATCGTTTGATAGCCGCTTTAGCGGCGTTCAATTTCGTATGGTAAAATTGATGAAAGCATTTAGTATCACAGCGTCCAAACCGTGTCACAGCTCCGGCACAACGCGGGAATCGGAGCAGCAAACGACGATCGTCGCGGGATACTGCCCGTTCTGCTTTGCACATCGTTTCGGGCGCTCATTTGATTACTTTTCGCCCGCGCCGTTTTGCAGCGTCTGGTCGACGATGCTCTGCATGGTCTCGGCGCTCATCGCGCCGGTCACATAGCCGAAAACATTGCCCGCCGCGTCGATCATAAACGTCGTCGGGATCGCGCTGACGCCGTAGCCTCGCATCAGCGTCCCCGCTTCGTCCATCAGCACGGGATAGGTGTATCCGTTCTCCGTCAAAAACGTCCGCACGCCCGCCTCATCCTCTTCGCCGTTGAAGCCCGGCGTCGCCACGGCAAGGATCGCGACCTCCTCATGGTCCGGTCCGTACTTCTCGTAGAGGCTTTGGATATCGGGCATCTCCGCCCGGCAGGGCGGGCACCACGTCGCCCAGAAATTCAGGAAAATCACCCTGCCGCGGTATTGCGCCAGCGTATGCTCCGCTCCGTACTGGTCAGGCAGCGCAAAATCCAACGCCGGGATCGCCGGTCGGGCGTCCCGCTCC
>CACZCL010000050.1 GCA_902779695.1 Oscillospiraceae bacterium
CGGAAAAAGCCGCGTTTCTCTCCGCGCTCCAACCGCAGCCCCGCGGCGGCGCAGAGGCGGCGCACCTCCTCCACGCCGTAGACGCGCACGTCGCCGTGCCCCGCCAGATTCACCACCGGCATCTCCACATGGTTGAAAAACCAGCGCATCGGCGCGCTCTTCGCCGTCATATCCCGCAGGATCAGCCGCCCGCCCGGGCGCAGCACGCGGTACACGCTGTCAAAAAACCTCTGCACGTTGGGATAGTGGTGAAAGCTCTGGCAGCAGATCACCACGTCGAACGATTCCGCCGGGAACGGCAGATCCTCGCAGTCTCCCACCACCAGCTCCACGCCGGGCAGCTTTTTCGCGCGCGCCGCCTCGATCATCTCCGGCGTCAGGTCGATGCCCGTGTAATGCCGCTCCGGATAGCGCTTTTGCAGCAGCGTCAGCATCGGCGCCGTGCCGCAGCCGCAGTCGAGCAGATCGCAAAACTCCTCCTTCTCCAGCTCCGCGAGCACGTCGGGATAGTCCTTCCGGCACATCTTGTAAACGCCCGCGTCGTCGGTCTCGTACACCCTCGCGGCTTTGGAAAACTCGCGGACGGTCAACGCCTTATACTCTTTGTCTGTCATGCTCTGCATTTCCCCCTCTGATTTTTACAAATGAAAAATCGCCGTTTGTTAGTCTTGTCTAACCGGCATTATATACCCACTTTTCCCGCCCGTCAACCGCTAAACGCAGAACTGCCGCAAAAATATCGGGCTCTCCCATGCGGAAGCCAAATCCCGCCGCTGCCCGCGACAGCCCGTCGGCAAAAAAAGCTTGACAAGATCAGTGAACCGTGTTAACATTCCTTTTGTTAGCATACGCTTACTCGGAGGAGACCATGCCGCGAGACAAAACATCCAGCCATGAAAGAGTCCTTGCCGCGGCGCGGGCGGAATTCCTCGCCTGCGGTTATCTGAACGCCTCGATGCGGCGCATCGCGGCGCGGGCAGGCATGACGGCGGCGGGCCTGTACCGCCACTGCCGCGACAAGGCGGACCTGTTCGAGCAGCTTGTCGCCCCGCCCGCGGAGCGTCTGAACGCCTGGCTGGACGCGCACATCGCGCGCAACGTGTCCGGCGTGCGAAGCGGAAACGCCGAGCTCTGGCAGGAGACGGAGATCGGCATGATGCGCGAGATCGTCTAAGGGCACCCGATACGCGGACTATCTCCACGACTTGACCGAGCTGCATCAGGTAGAAATGCTGCGTTTTCTGCCCCTGCTGCGCGAAAAGGGCTATCCCATCCGCGACGTCAGCGCGCAGGAGCTGCATCTGTTGCTCAGCGCCTACACCACAGCGCTCTTTGAGCCGGTGATCCACGGCTATTCCCTGGAGGAAGCGCTCCGATGCCTCGAAACCGTGGAGGCGTTTTTCCTGCCGGGCTGGAAACAGCTCATGGGCTTCTGACCCCGTTTGCTTCCCTGAAAGCCTCGCCCGTTCCCTTTTGGGGCGGGCGATGGGTTTTCTCAGGAGTTAGTTAATGCTAACATCGTTCTGTTAGCTAACAATGCAAGGAGGTTATTCACGAATGGAGACAGGCAACAAAGCGCCCTCGCCCATCGCATGGGTGTTGGGACAGTCAGGAGCGCACCGCAGGCAGTACGCGCTGAGCGTCGCGCTGGCGGTGCTGGGCGTGGGCTGCTCGGTCGCGCCGTACTTCGTCGTCGCGCAGGTCGCGCGCGCGCTGATGGCGGGGCGGCGGGAAGCGGCGTTCTATCTCTCGCGCTGCGCGGTCATGGCGGCGTTCTGGCTGGGCCGCGTGCTGTTCCACGCGCTGAGCACGGCGACGAGCCACCGGGCGACGTTCACCGTGCTGGGCGAGATCCGCAAGCGCTGCACGGAAAAGCTGTCGCGTATGCCGCTGGGCGCGGTGCTCGCGGAGTCCACGGGCGCGCTGAAAAACACGCTCATCGAGCGCATCGACAGCATCGAGACGACGCTTGCGCACATCGTGCCGGAGTTCACGGCGAACCTTCTCGCGCCGCTGGCGATCCTCGTTTACATTTTCTCCGTCGACTGGCGCATGGGGCTCGCGTCCCTGCTTCCCGTGCCGCTGGGGATGTTCGGCTACGTCTTTATGATGCTGGGCAGCGCGAGGTTCTACGAGCGCACCGTCGCCGCCACCAAGGCGCTCAACAGCACGGCGGTGGAGTACATCGGCGGCATCCAGGTCATCAAGGTGTTCGGCAAGACGAAATCCAGCTACGACCGCTTCGTCCGCGACGCCTACGAGGCGGCGCACAGCTACATCGACTGGATGCGGGCATACATTCTCCCCTTCACCTTCGCCATGGTCATCATGCCGTCCACGCTGGTGTCGGTGCTGCCCATCGGCGGGCTGCTGGTGAAGGGCGGCACGCTCTCGCCGGAGGACTTTGTCACGGTCGTTATCCTCTCCGTCGGCGTCATCACGCCGATCATCACCTGCATGAGCTACTCGGACGACCTGCGGACCATGGGCACCATTTTCGGCGAGGTTCGCAAGATCCTGGACGCGCCCGAGATGACGCGTCCCGCGTCCGGCGAGGCGCCCGCGGACAACAGTCTGAAGCTCTCCGGCGTGCGCTTTTCCTACCGGGACAAGGAGGTGCTCCACGGCGTCGACCTCGACGCGCCGGAGGGCAGCTTCATCGCGCTGGTGGGGCCGTCCGGCAGCGGAAAGAGCACCATCGCGCGGCTGATCGCCTCGCTCTGGGACGTGGACGCGGGCAGCGTCACGCTGGGCGGCGTCGACATCCGCGATATCCCGCAGGAGGCGTACGCCGAGCGGATCGCCTTCGTTTCGCAGGACAACTACCTCTTCAATATGACCGTGCGCGAGAACATCCGCCTCGGAAAGCCGGGCGCCACGGACGCCGAGGTGGAGGAGGCGGCAAAACGGAGCGGCTGCCACGAGTTCATTCTGGGGCTGGAGCACGGCTACGACACGATGGTCGGCTCCTCGGGCGGGCACCTCTCCGGCGGCGAGAGGCAGCGCATCTCCATCGCCCGCGCCATGCTCAAGGCCGCGCCCATCGTCATTCTCGACGAGGCGACCGCCTACACCGACCCCGAAAACGAGGCGGTCATCCAGCGCAGCGTCTCGAAGCTGACCGAGGGAAAGACGCTCATCGTCATTGCACACCGGCTCTCGACCATCGTGGACGCGGACAGGATCTACGTCGTCAACGACGGCACGATCGACGACAGCGGCACGCACGAGGAGCTGCTGGCGCGCCGCGGGCTTTACGAAAAGATGTGGAAGGCGCACGTCGCCGCCAGGGATCAGGGAGGTACGGGCAATGGTTGAGATCATTCACAAATTTTTCGCCTTCTGCGGCGAAGAAAACAGGAAAAAGTTCCGCGCGTCCATCTGGCTCGGCGTCGTGCAGGCGATGTTTGAGGCGCTGAAGATCCCCGCCGTCGCCTGCATGGTGCGCGCGCTGCTCGCGGGGCAGGTCACGGCGCGGGACGTTCTGCTCTCGCTCGGCATCATGCTTTTGAGCATCGTCGGCGCGGGTCTGATCAAGGCGAAGGCGACCATGCTCCAAACCGAGGGCGGCTACGACACCTGCGCGAAAAAGCGTGTGGAGATCGCGGAGCACATGCGCTATCTGCCGATGGGCTACTTCAACGAAAACTCCCTCGGCCAGATCACCAGCGTCACAACGAACGTGATGGAAAGCCTGGAAAACGTGGCGACGCGCGTGGTGATGCTGGTGTGCGAGGGGCTTTTGACCACCGCGCTCATCATCGTGATGCTGCTCTTTTTCGACTGGCGCGTCGCGCTGGTGCTGGCGGTCGGGCTGGCGGCGTTCCTGTTTGCCAACGTCGCGCTGCAAAAAGCCGCCGGAAAGCTGGCGGGACGGAAGGTCGACGCGGACGAAAAGCTGGTCGAGAAGGTCATGGAGTATTTGCAGGGCATGGCGGAGGTCAAGGCGTACCGCCTGACCGGGCAGAAAAGCCGCGAGCTCAACGACGCCATCGCCGCCAACTGCAAGATCAACACCGACATGGAGATGGCGCTGATCCCCCGCATGACGCTGCAAAACCTCATCTCCAAGCTCACCGGCGTGGCGATGGTGCTGTGCTCCTGCCTCTTTTACTGCGGCGGCAGCATGGACGCGCTCACCGCCGTCGTCATGGTAATCTCGGCGTTCATCGTCAACGCGAGCCTGGAGACCGCGGGCAACTACTCCGCGCTGCTGCGCGTCGTGGATCAAAGCGTCGAGCGCGCGCAGGCGATCCTCAACACGCCGCAGATGGACGTCACCGGCGAACGGCTCGCGCCTGCGACGCGGGACATCGCCGCCGAAAACATCGCGTTTTCCTACGACAGCCGCAGGATCATCGATGGCGTCACGCTGCGCATCCCCGAGAAGACCGCCACCGCCATCGTCGGCCCCTCGGGCGGCGGCAAGACGACGCTTGTAAATCTTCTGGCGCGGTTCTGGGACGTGGACGCGGGCACGGTGACGCTGGACGGGCGAAACGTGCGCGACTACGATATGGACAGCCTGATGGAGAATTTCTCCTTCGTGTTCCAGAGCGTCTATCTCTTCCACGACACGATCGCGAACAACATCCGCTTCGGCACGCCGGACGCGCCGATGGAGGAGGTGATCGCGGCGGCGAAGAAGGCGTGCTGCCACGAGTTCATCTCCGCGCTGCCGGAGGGCTACGACACCGTGATCGGCGAGGGCGGCGCGTCGCTCTCCGGCGGGGAAAAGCAGCGTATCTCCATCGCCCGCGCGATGATGAAGGACGCGCCGGTGATCTTTCTCGACGAGGCGACGGCGAACGTCGACCCCGAGAACGAAAACGAGCTGATGCAGGCGATCGACGCGTTGACGCGGGAAAAGACGGTCGTGATGATCGCCCACCGGCTCAAGACCGTGGAGCGCGCGGACCAGATCCTCGTCGTCGATCAGGGCCGGATCGTCCAGCAGGGCACGCACGAGGCGCTGATGGCGGAGGACGGCATCTACCGCCGCTTCGTCGGCGAGCGCGTCGAGGCCGCCAGCTGGAAGGTAAAAACGTGACCCGGGAATGACAGGGAAAAGCCGTGTGATATTGCCGCAGGCAAAATCGCCTGCACCTGCTCTTTCGTAAAATACATGAAAAGCCCTTCCGCGACCACGATCACAGTCTGCGCCTCGGGGATCTGCTTTCCCCACGCGGGGTCAAGAATGTCTCCCACGACGCTTTTGCAGCGCTCCGTATCCGCGAACACCTTTTTGCGCACCGCAATGGCGTCCGGCAGGTCGACGTTGAACCAGCGGATTTGCCCGTTGTCCACGCGGGCAAAGCGGTCGTCCAGCCCGCAGCCCAGATTGACGCACACGGCGTCGGGATGCTGAGAGATCGCGGCTTTGACCTCGCGGTCGATCATGACCGTCCGAAACACGACGCCCTCGTGCGAGGGAAATTTGTCGTACTTTTTCGTATCGACCCCCAGCTGTTCGATGATCTCGACCGCCTTGTGATCCGCGATCCTCGCGTTTTTGCGTTTCGTCTCCGAGGCGCGTATGGCAAGCGGGATCAGCGCCGTTTCCTGTACGTCCCCCAAGCGCAGCGTATTCATATAAATCCCCCTCTTAAAAAATTTGCAGGGAAAAGCGGCGGGGAAGCATCCCCGCCGCCCGCCTGATTTGCCTTGTTATGCCAGCGCGGCGCCCAGCGCGTTGCACTTCGCGACGCCCTCGTCGTCCGGCGCCTCGTTGCAGATGACGCTCTCCGCCGCAAGAGAAACGCCCTTGTCGGAGCACTTCTGCTCCCACGAGCGCATCCACGCGCCGTCGCCCCAGCCATAAGAGCCGAAAAGCGCGACCTTCTTGCCGCTCATAGCGCCCGCGCACTCGTCGAATTTCGGCTCAAACTCATACTCCTCCAGCACCTCGTCGCCCTGCGCCGAGCAGCCCCACGCCAGCGCGTCATACCCGCTGACCTTGTCCGCGGAAAAATCGCCCACGGAAAACAGCTCCACCTCCGCGCCGGCCTTGCGCGCGCCGTCGGCGACAGCGTTCGCCATCGCCTCGGTGTTGCCCGTGCCGCTCCAATACACAACCGCCACTTTACCCATGTTCGCATGTCCTTTCCAAAAAACTATATTTCGTTAGCTATCGCTAACAATCGGTCATTAGAAAAAGAGTCAGTCCTCTTTTTCTGTCGTTAGTTTACGCTAACAATTTCGATTTGTCAAGAGCAAACTTGCCGCGGCCGCCGAAATCCAATCCGCCGCTTGCCATGATAGCCGCGCTCCCAGGCGCGCGCAGGCGCCTCTGGTCAGGGATACTCGCCCGAAAAGACCTCCTCGGCGCCGCCCGTGAGGAAGACGCGCCCTCGTTTGCCAGCTTTCCCGCGCGGATGCCCGCGTAGACCGCCGCCGCCGCGCCGGTGCCGCAGGCGAGCGTCTCGCCCGAGCCGCGCTCCCAGACGCGGAATTCGATCTCGTCCGGCGCAAGCACCGCCGCAAATTCCGCGTTGACGCCGTCGGGAAAGCGCGGATGCGCCGCAAGCGCCTCTCCGATGCGCGGAAGCTCCAGATGCGAAACGCGCGGCGCGCCGAGCGGCGCGTTATCCTCCAGGAAAAAGACGGCGTGCGGGTTCCCCATGTCCACGCCGACAAAGAGCAGCTGCATTCCCAGAAGCCCGATCCGCTCCGGCGCCGCGCCGGTCAGGGCGGGCGTCCCCATGTCCACGGTCAGCTCCGCCGCTTTCCCGTTTTCCACGCGGAACGCGATCTCGCGCGTGCCCGCGAGGGTATCGACGCGGACGGCGCGGCGGGAGGGCGGGACGCGGCCGTGGTCGTAGAGGTACTTCGCCACGCAGCGCACGCCGTTGCCGCACATGCGCCCCTCGGAACCGTCTGCGTTGAACATGCGCATGAAGGCGTCCGCCGACGCCGACGGCTCGATCAGGATCAGCCCGTCGCCGCCGACGCCGTAATGCCGGTCGGCGATGCGCCGCGCGAGCGCCTCCGGCGCGGCGACGCGCTCGGAAAAGCAGTCGATATAGACGTAGTCGTTCCCGCAGCCCTGCATTTTGGTGAACCTCACGCTTCATTCCCCCCGCAAAAACGTCTCGATGACGGCGGCGTGCAGCGCCGCGGCGGTGACGGCGGCGCCGTCGTCCGGCAGAAACGCCGCGCTGTGCAGCGGCAGCGCGCAGCCCGCGCCGACGTGATAGAACGCTCCCGGACGCCGCAGCAGAAAGCAGCCGAAATCCTCGGTGGTCATGGTCGGCGCGGCGATGACCTTGACGCGCTCCGCCCCCAGCAATCCGCTCGCCGCGTCCTGCACCAGCCGCGTCATGCCGCGCTCGTTCACCACGCCGGGATAGCTCTCCCGCAGCTGGCAGTCGAGCGTCGTGCCGTGCCGCCGCGAGACGGCTTCCACGGTATGGATGAAGCGGGCGCGCACGGCCTTCCGGCTCTCCTGTCCCAGTGTGCGGAGGATGCCGGCAAACTCCGCGCGGTCGGCGACGATGTTGCCCGCCGTTCCCGCGCGCAGCGTGCCGACGGAAACGACGCTGCGCTCGTGGGGAAAGCTCTCCGGGATCGACAGGACGGCGGAGACCGCCTCCGCCGCTGCCGCCAGCGCGTCGACGCCCTTTTCCCGCTCCGCGCCGTGGGCGCTTTTTCCCGTGAGCGTGACGTGGAACGTGTCCGACGCGGCGTAAAATTTCCCGTAGCGAACGCCGGCGTGCCCCAGCGGCAGCTCCGGCGAGACGTGGCAGCCGAATACCGCGTCCACGCCGTCCAGCGCGCCGGCGTCGATCATGCGCTGCGCGCCGCCGTTCCCCTCCTCGTCCGGCTGGAAGAGGAACGCCACCGTTCCGGGCAGCTCCGCGCGGCGGACAGCGAGCAGCTTCGCCGCGCCCAGCGCCGCCGTCATGTGGATATCGTGCCCGCAGGCGTGCATCACCCCCGGGATCTCGGAGGCAAAGTCCGCGCCCGTAGCCTCCCGCAGGGGCAGCGCGTCCATATCCGCGCGCAGCGCGGCGGTCTTCCCGTCGCGCCCGCCGGTCAGCGTGCCGACGACCGCCGTCTCCAAAAGCCGCTTCGTCGGAATGCCGCACTCATGCAAAAACGCCTCGACGCGCGCCGCGGTCTCGAACTCCCGGTTCCCCAGCTCGGGGCGGCGGTGGAGCGTATGCCGCAGCGCGGCAAGCTCCGGCGCGAGCTCCTTCGCCAACGCAAGATAGTCCGTCATACCGCGCCTCACAACTTGCGCAGCGCCGCCTCCGGCGCTGTTTTCCGCGCTGTTTTCGCGTCCTTTTCCTTGATCGCGCGGGCGGGACAGCCGGCGACGACCACACCCGCCGGCACGTCGCGCGTCACGACGGCGCCCGCCGCCACCACCGCGCCGCGCCCGACGCGCACGCCCTCAAGCACCACGGCGTTCGCGCCGATCAGCACGCCGTCCTCCACGACCACCGGCGTCGCGGAGGCTGGCTCGACGACGCCCGCCAGCACCGCGCCCGCGCCGACGTGGCAGTTTTTCCCGACGATCGCGCGCCCGCCCAGCACCGCGCCCATGTCGATCATGCTGCCCTCGCCCACGACCGCGCCGATGTTCAGGATCGCGCCCATCATAATGACGGCGTTCTCCCCGATCTCCACCTGCTCGCGAATCAGCGCGCCCGGCTCGATCCGCGCGTTCAGTCCCTTCGTGTCCAGCAGCGGCACGGCGCTGTTGCGGCAGTCGCTCTCGACGAGGTACGTTTCGATCTTGTCGCGGTTCGCCTCCAAAATGCCGCGCAGCTCGTCCCACTCGCCGAACACGATCTTGTCCCCGGCGCCGAACACCGTCGCCGCGCCGTAGTCCACGCTTTCGCGCTCCCTGACGTACAGCCTGACCGGCGTGCGCTTTCTCGCGCTTCCGATATAGTCGATGATCTCCCGCGCGTCCACGGCTACACCTCGATTTCCGCGCAGCCCGCCGCCGTGCCTTGCAGCAGCGGCGCAAGCCTGGCAAGATACGTCTCCGTCTGTGCGGCGCACCGTCCGATATAGTCCTCCGGCTTCAGCAGGGCGACGATCTCCGCCTCCGTCATGCCGAACGCGCTCACCGCGGCGAGCCGCGCAGGCAGGTCGCAGGCTTCGCCGTCCTTCATGCGCCGCGCGGATTCCATGCAGCAGCGCCGGATGGTCTCGTGCAGCGCCTGGCGGTCTCCGCCGCGCTTGACCGCTTCCATCAGCAGATTCTCCGTCGCAAGGAACGGAAGCTGCTCCGCAAGCGCCCTTCGGATCATCGCCTCGTTGACCCGCAGCTCGCCCGTCACGTTCTGCGCGAGGCGCAGGATCGCGTCCGCGCACAAAAAGCCCTCCGGCATCGAAATGCGGCGGTTCGCGGAGTCGTCCAGCGTGCGCTCCAGCCATTGAGTCGAGGCGGTCATGGCGGCGTTGGCGGCGTCCGCCATCAGATAGCGGCTGAGCGAGCAGATGCGCTCGCAGCGCATGGGGTTGCGCTTGTACGCCATCGCCGAGGAGCCGATCTGCGCGTCCTCAAAGGGCTCCTCCAGCTCCCGGTCGTGCTGCAAAAGGCGGATATCCTCCGCCATGCGATAGCAGCTCTGCGCCACGGCGGACAGGCAGTTCAGGATGCGGCTGTCCAGCTTGCGGGGATAGGTCTGTCCGCACACGTCAAAGCACGCGTCAAAGCCGAACGCCGCGGCAAGGCGGCGGTTCAGCTCGTCCACCTTCGCGCCGTCGCCGTCGAACAGATCGAGCAGGCTCGCCTCCGTTCCCGTCGCGCCGCGGCAGCCGAGGAACCTGACAGAGCCGAGGACAAAATCCATCTCCTCCAGATCCGAAACGAAGCCCTGCAGCCACAGCGCCGCGCGCTTGCCCACCGTCACGGGCTGGGCGCTCTGGTAATGGGTGTAGCCCAGCGTCGGCAGCGCCTTGTACCGCTCCGCAAAGGCGGCAAGGTTGGCGATCACCCGCAGCAGCTCGCCTCGCAGATAGCGAAGCGCGTCGCGGTAGAGGATGAGGTCCGCGTTGTCGGTGACGTAGCAGCTCGTCGCGCCGAGGTGGATGATCCCGGCGGCCGCCGGCGCCGCCTTTCCGTAGGCGTAGATATGCGCCATGACGTCGTGGCGCACCTCGCGCTCCCGCGCGGCGGCGAGGTCGAAGTCGATGTCCGCGACGTGCGCGTCCAGCTCCCGCACCTGCTCCGCCGTGACGGGCAGCCCCAGCCCGTGCTCCGCGCGCGCCAGCTCCGTCCACAGTCTGCGCCAGGTCTCCACCCGCGTCCGCCGGGAAAACAGGCGCAGCAGATACGCCGAGGCATAGCGCGTGGACAGCGGGGATTCATATTGCTCATACGTCATGTCCGTCACCTCTCGATATACGCGCCGCGCTCCGCGCCCACGGAGACGTAGCGAACGGGGCAGCCCGCGTCCCGCTCGACGCGCTCCACATACGCCCTCGCCGCCTCCGGCAGCGCGTCCCACGTGCGGGCGCCGGAAAGGTCGCAGCGCCAGCCCTCCATGAATTCGACGACCGGCTCCGCCGCAGCGAGGGCGGCGGGAAACGGAAACTCGTCGGTTTCTTTGCCGTCTATCCGATAGCGGACGCAGAGGGGGATCCTGTCGAGATAGCCCAGCACGTCCAGCTTGGTCAGCGCCAATGCCGTCGCCCCCTGCGTGCGGACGCCGTAGCGCGTCGCCACGAGGTCAATCGGGCCGACGCGGCGGGGGCGCCCGGTCTTGGCGCCGTACTCCGCGCCCGCCTCGCGCAGGGCGTTCGCCTCGGCGCCGAACAGCTCACAGACGAAGGGCCCCTCGCCGACGCAGGTGGAATACGCCTTGACAACGCCGATCACGCTGTCGATCTTCTCCCACGGCATCCCCGCGCCCACCGGCGCGTAGGCGGCGACGGCGTTGGACGAGGTGGTGTAGGGATAGATGCCGAAGTCAAGGTCGCGCAGCGCGCCGAGCTGGGCTTCAAACAGGACGCGTTTCCCCGAGGCGCTCGCCGCGCGCAGCATCGGCGCGGTATCGCAGAGGAAGGGCTTGAGCGGCTCGCCGTAGCGCTCCAGCCAGTCCGTCACGCTCTCCGGCGTATACTGCTCGGCGCCGTAAACGCCGGAGAGGGCCAGGTTTTTCCATTCCAGCAGCTCCTGCAAATGCTCGCGCAGATACGCGGGATAAAACAGCTCGCCCGCGAGCAGGGTCTTCTTCTGGTATTTGTCCGAATAGAACGGCGCGATGCCCTGCCGCGTGGAGCCGTATTTCCTCTCCCCCAGCCGCGCCTCCTCCAGCGCGTCCAGCTCCCGGTGCCAGGGCAGCAGGAGCGACGCGCGCTCGCTGATTTTAAGATTTTCCGGCGTGACGGAAACGCCCGCCGCCCGGAGCGCTTCGATCTCGCTCCACAGGCTTTCGAGGTCGAGGGCGACGCCGTTGCCGAGGACGTTCACGACGCCGCCGCGGAAAATGCCCGAGGGCAGCAGATGCAAAGCGAATTTCCCGAACTCGTTGACGACGGTGTGTCCGGCGTTTCCGCCGCCCTGATAGCGAATCACGTAATCATAGTCCGCCGAAAGCAGATCGACGATCCGCCCCTTTCCCTCGTCGCCCCAGTTGACGCCGACGATCGCGCAGCTTGCCATAGTCTTTCCTCCTCACATTCCGCTCGCGCCGTAGTTGGACAGCACGCGCGCGGACGGATCGTCCACGTCGCAGCCCTCCCAGCTCTTGTTCGGCATCCAGAAATCGGCGATCATCTTCGCCTGTCCGGGGTAATACCGCTCGAAAATCTCACGGTACAGCAGCGATTCCTTGGTAAACGGGCGGGCGTGGGAATAGCGCATCCGGCGGAGCTGATAGTCCTCGTCGGTATAGCGGCTCTCCGCGTACTCCTTCAAATCGTCCACCATCGAGTGCCCCACCGCGTCGGAAAACGCCGCCTTCTCGCGCCAGAGGATGCTCTCCGGCAGGATATGGTCCGCCTCGAAGGCGCGGCGCAGCAGGTATTTGCCCTTGCCGTAGGTGTTCAGCTTGCGCGCGGGGTCGATCGCCATGACGTATTTCACGAAGTCCAGATCGCCGAAGGGCACCCGCGCCTCCAGCGAGTTGACCGAGATGCAGCGGTCGGCGCGCAGCACGTCGTACATATAAAGCTCCCGCAGCCGCTTTTCCGCCTCTTTCTGGAACTCCTCCGCCGAGGGCGCGAAATCGGTGTATTTGTAGCCGAACAGCTCGTCGCTGATCTCGCCGGTCAGCAGCACGCGGATGTCGGTCTGCTCATGGATCGCCTTGCAGACGAGGTACATGCCGACGGAGGCGCGGATGGTTGTGATGTCGAAGGTGCCGAGCAGGGCAACCACCGGCTCCAGCGCCGCGAGCACGTCGTCTTTGGTGATGATGACCTCGGTGTGGTCGCTGCCGATGAAGCCGGCGGCCTCGCGGGCGTATTTGAGGTCGATGGCGTCCACGTCCATGCCGATGGCGAAGGTGCGGATCGGCTGCGCGCTCTCCCGCGCGGCGATGGCGCACACCAGCGAGGAATCCAGCCCGCCGGAGAGCAGAAAGCCCACCTTCGCGTCGGCGACGAGGCGCTTGCGGACGCCCGCGATCAGCTTGTCATGGATGCTTTTGCACACGGTCTCCAGATCGTCGCGGCACACCGCGTCCACCTTTGCGATATCGTTGTAGCAGACGAACGCGCCGCCCTTCCAGTAGTGTCCCGGCGGGAAGGGCCGGATCTCGGCGCACAGCCCCACGAGGTTCTTCGCCTCGCTGGCAAAGACGATCGCGCCCGCTTCGTCGTAGCCGTAAAAGAGCGGGCGGATGCCGATGGGGTCGCGGGCGGCGACAAATTCCCCCGTCCTGCCGTCGTAGAGAATAAGCGCGAATTCCGCGTCCAGCATCGGGAACATCCCGACGCCGTGCTCGAACCACAGCGGGAGCAGAATCTCGCAGTCGGACTCGCTGACGAAGGCGTAGCCCTTTTTCGCCAATTCCTTTTTCATCGCGGCGAAGCCGTAGACCTCGCCGTTGCAGACGACGTAGCTGCCGTCGCGCTCGAAGGGCTGCATCCCCTCGGGGTGAAGGCCCATGATGGCGAGACGGTGGAAGCCCAGCAGCCCGCCGCCCGTCTGCACGACGGCGCTGGCGTCGGGACCGCGGGAGACGGTCCGTTCAAACCCCTCGCGAAACGCCTCAAGCGGCGCGTTCGGGTCGCAATAGCCCATAATGGAACACATGATATTTCCTCCTTCGCTCTGCATCGGTTCCGCTTGCCGAATCAAAGACCGGCAGCCTTGCCTATCTCACGCTGAACAGCAGCTCGCCGTAGGTCGGGAACGGCCAGTATTTCCTCGCCGTGACCGTCTCCGCCTCGTCGCAGACCGCGCGCAGCTCCGCCATGCGCGGCAGCACGACGTCGCGGATGGTAAACGCCTCGTTGACCGACTCCTCGGTATCGCGCACGGCAAGCATGGCGCGCTCAAGCGCGGCGGTCTTGTCCTCGATGCAGTCCGCCAGGCCGGAGAGCCGCTCCGTCAGCTTGATTTCGTAGGCGCAGGGAAGCGTCGGCGCGATCGCCTTTTTCCCCGCCGCGCCCGCGGCGAGATCGGCGGCGAACGCCGCCACCGCGGGCAGGATCTCGCGCCGCGCCATATCCGCCATGGTGCTCGCCTCGATCATGACGGTCTTGCTGTAGTTCTCCAGCATGATCTCGTAGCGCGAGCGCAGCTCGCCCTCGGTAAAAACGCCGTGGGACGTCAGCAGCTCGACGTTTTTCCTCTTCAGCAGCGACGGCACGCAGTCCGGCGTCGTGCGAAGCTCGGAAAGCCCGCGCTTGTCCACCGCCTCGCGGAGCCAGGCGTCGTCGTAGCCGTTGCCGTTGAAGATGACGCGCTTGTGCGCCGCGATCGCTTTCTGGATGAGCGCATGGAGCGCCGCGTTGAAATCCTCCGCGCCCTCCAGCTCGTCCGCGTACTGCCGCAGCGACTCCGCCACCGCCGTGTTGAGGATCGTGTTGACCGTGGCGATGGACTGGGACGAGCCGACCATGCGGAACTCGAACTTGTTGCCCGTGAACGCGAACGGCGAGGTGCGGTTGCGGTCGGTCATGTCGCGGGCGAAGCGCGGCAGCGCGTGGACGCCCAGCTTCACGACCGTTTTCTCCGCCGCGCTGTAGGGCGTGTCCGTTTCCAGCGCCTCCAGAATGGCGGTCAGCTCGTCGCCGAGGAAGATGGACACGACCGCCGGCGGCGCCTCGTTCCCGCCGAGGCGGTGGTCGTTGCCCGCCGTGGCGACGGAGGTGCGCAGCAGCTCCTGATACTCGTCCACCGCCTGAATGACCGCCACGAGGAACAGCAGAAACTGCGCGTTCTCATGCGGCGTCTCGCCCGGCGAGAGCAGGTTGACGCCGGTGTCCGTCGCGATCGACCAGTTGTTGTGCTTGCCGGAGCCGTTGACGCCGGCAAACGGCTTTTCGTGCAGCAGGCACACCATCCCGTGCTTCGCCGCCACCTTCTGCATGATCTCCATGGTCAGCTGGTTCTGGTCGGTCGCAAGGTTTGTGGTCGTGTAGATCGGCGCCAGCTCATGCTGCGCGGGCGCGACCTCGTTGTGCTCCGTTTTGGCGTAAATGCCCAGCTTCCACAGCTCCTCGTTCAGCTCCTCCATGTACGCCTGCACGCGGGGCTTGATCGCGCCGAAGTAGTGGTCGTCCAGCTCCTGCCCCTTGGGCGGCTTCGCGCCGAACAGCGTGCGCCCGGTGTAGATCAGGTCGCGCCGCTTCCCGTACACGTCCTTGTCGATCAGAAAATACTCCTGCTCGGGGCCGACCGACGTGGTGACGCGGCTCACCTCCGCGTTGCCGAACAGGCGCAGCACCCGCATCGCCTGCCGGTCGATCGCCTCCATCGAGCGCAGCAGCGGCGTCTTCTGATCCAACGCCTCGCCGCCGTAGGCGCAGAACGCCGTGGGGATACACAGCGTCTTGCCCTTGAGGAAAGCGTAGGAGGTCGGATCCCACGCGGTGTAGCCCCGCGCCTCGAAGGTCGCCCGCAGCCCGCCGGAGGGAAAGCTGGAGGCGTCCGGCTCGCCCTGGATCAGCTCCTTTCCGGAAAACTCCAGAATGACGCCGCCGTCCGGCGCGGGCGTGAGAAAGCTGTCGTGCTTCTCGGCGGTGACGTTGGTCATTGGCTGGAACCAGTGGGTGAAGTGCGTCGCGCCCTTTTCCACCGCCCAGTCGCGCATGGCGGCCGCCACCGCGTCGGCAACCGTCGGATCGAGGCGCTCGCCCCGGCGGACGGTCTGCTTGAGGGAGTGGTAGACCTTGCCGGGAAGCCGCGCCTTCATCGCGCGCTCGTCAAAAACCATGCTGCCGAAATAGTCGGGAATACCTGCCATAACCAACACCCTTTCCGCGAAAAATGATAAAGAAAAGGCGCCCCAGAGAGTGCGAAAACTCTCTGAGACGCCTTTGTCTCAATGCAAGCAGTATAAAACAGCGCGGGAGCGAAATCAATCGTCAAGTCGTATCAATTTTTTGAAACACAGGCTTGATTTTTTGTAAATCCGGCATTGACAGCCCCGCCGCCTCGGATGTATTCTTTTCGCGTGTTTTTAACTCTGCCGGAAGGAGCGATCGTCATGAAATACACGGCTCAGGAAGTTGCGCAATACGTTCAGGAGGAGGACGTGAAGTTCATCCGCCTCGCGTTTTGCGACGTGTTCGGGCGGCAGAAAAATCTTGCCATTCTGCCCTCCGAGCTCTCGCGCGCGTTTGATTTCGGCATCCCCTTCGACGCCTCCGCCATCCCCGGCTTCGGCGGCGAGGTGCGCTCCGATCTCATTCTGCACCCAGACCCCGCCACGCTCGCGAGTCTCCCGTGGCACCCGGAAAACGGGCGCGTGGTGCGGATGTTCTGCTCCATCACCCACCCGGACGGCGCGCCCTTCGAGGGCGACTGCCGCGCGCTGCTCGCGCGCGCGGCGGAGGACGCGGCGCGCGCGGGCGTGTCGTTCGCCTTCGGCGCGGAGATGGAGTTCTATCTTTTCAAAACCGACGAGAACGGCGAGCCGACGAAGATCCCTTACGACCGCGCCCACTACATGGACATCGCGCCCGACGACAAGGGCGAGACCGTGCGCCGCGAGATCTGCCTGACGCTTTCGCAGATGGGCATTCAGCCGGAGTGCGCCCACCACGAGGAGGGTCCGGGGCAGAACGAGATCGACTTCCGTTACTCCGACCCGCTCTCCGCGGCGGACAACGCCATCACCTTCCGCTCGGTGGTCAAAACCATCGTCGCGCGCAACGGCCTCGCCGCCGACTTCTCGCCCAAGCCGCTGCCGGAGGAGGCGGGCAACGGCATGCACATCAACTTCTCCGTCCGCGCGGAGGACAAGCGGGACTATCTGCCCTTCGCCATCGCCGGCATCATGGACAAGGCGCGTGAGCTGACGCTGTTCCTCAATCCCACGGAGGAGTCCTACCGCCGCCTCGGCAGCAACAAGGCGCCGGGCTACATCACCTGGTCGAGCGAGAACCGTTCCCAGCTCATCCGCATCCCCGCCGCCCCGCAGGAGCAATACCGCGCGGAGCTGCGCTCTCCCGACCCGGCGGCGAACCCGTACCTTGCCTTCGCGCTGCTGATCCGCGCGGGGCTGCACGGCATTGAAAACCGCCTCCCGCTGCCGGAGAGCGCGGACGTCAACCTCTATACCGCCGACGCGGAGACGCTGCGCCGCTATCCGCGCATCCCCGCCACGCTGCACGAGGCGGAGGCCGCCGCGCGGGGCAGCGGCTTCCTCAAGGCCTGCCTGCCGGAGCTGATCCTGCGCGCCTACGCGGAGCGCTGACGGTTGGCCGAAATCCGGGGAAAGGAGGAGATCGCATGGTTTTTCAGGAGCGCACCTACGGCGTCCTGATCGTTTCCGGCTCGAACAAGTTCATCGAAGCGGCCCGCGCGCTCCTGCCGCCCACGGATTACTACCCGGTGGAGACGGCCGGCAGCGCCGGCGAAGCGCGCCGCCGGATGCTGGACGCGGCGTTCGACCTTGTGCTGATCCAGACGCCGCTGCGCGACGAGTTCGGCAGCCGTCTCGCCATGGACCTCTGCCAAAGCTCCGGCGCGGGCGTGCTGCTGTTCGTGAAAAGCGAGGTCTATGACGACGTATATGCCAAAGTGACGGAGCAGGGCGTCATGGTGCTGCCCGTGCCCGCCTCCACACAGATGGTGGCGCAGACGCTGCGCATCCTCTGCGCCGCGCGGGAACGGCTGCGCCGCATGGAGGAAAGACAGGCGACGGTGGAGGAGAAGATCGAAGAGATCCGCCTTGTCAACCGCGCCAAGTGGCTTTTGATCGAACGGCTGCAAATGACGGAGGGGGAGGCGCACCGCTACATTGAAAAGCAGGCGATGGACCTGCGCCTTTCCCGCAGGGAAGTCGCGGAGAATATCATCAACACCTATTGACAAGCGCAAAAAAGCGTAGTATCCTCACTTTTGTTGAACAACGGAGTTCATTTGGGGGCAAGTGCCCCCAAATGAACTCCGCTTTTTTATGGAGGAGAGGACTATGACGAAATACATCTTTGTCACCGGCGGCGTGGTATCGGGTCTCGGCAAGGGCATCACGGCGGCGTCGCTGGGGCGGCTGCTCAAATCGCGGGGGCTGAAGGTCGCGTCGCAGAAGCTGGACCCGTACATCAACGTCGATCCCGGCACGATGAGCCCCTATCAGCACGGCGAGGTCTACGTCACCGAGGACGGCGCGGAGACCGACCTTGACCTCGGGCACTACGAGCGCTTCATCGACGAGGACCTGAACAAATATTCCAACCTCACCACCGGCAAGGTGTACTGGAACGTGCTCAACAAGGAGCGCCGCGGCGAATACCTCGGCTCCACGGTGCAGGTCATCCCCCACGTCACCGACGAAATAAAAGAGTTCATCTACCGCGTCGGCTCTCACTCGGACGCGGACGTGGTCATCACGGAGATCGGCGGCACCATCGGCGACATCGAAAGCCAGCCGTTCATCGAGGCGGCGCGGCAGGTCTCGCTGGAGGTCGGGCGCGAAAACAGCCTCTTCATCCATGTGACGCTGGTGCCGTATCTCAAGGGCTCCGCCGAGCACAAGTCCAAACCCACGCAGCACTCGGTCAAGGAGCTGCAGGGCATGGGCATCCACCCCGACGTGATCGTGCTGCGCAGCGACGAGCCCATCGAGGACAGGGAGATCTTTCGCAAGATCGCGCTCTTTTGCAACGTACAGCCCGACTGCGTCATCGAAAACCGCACGGTCCCCTGCCTGTACGAAGCGCCGCTCATGCTGGAGGAGGCGGACTTCTCCGGCATCGTCTGCCGCGCTCTGGGGCTGGATACGCCAGCGCCGGACCTGAGCGGGTGGCGCGCCATGGCGGAGCGCATGAAGCGCCCGACGTCCGCCGTGACCATCGCGCTGGTCGGCAAGTATACGCAGCTCCACGACGCCTATCTCTCCGTCACGGAGGCGCTGCGCCACGCGGGCGGCGCCCTCGGCGCGCGCGTGGATATCCAATGGATCGACTCGGAGCGGCTGACGGCGGAGAACGCGGAGCAGACTCTCGCCGGCGCGGACGGTATCCTCGTCCCCGGCGGCTTCGGCGGCCGCGGCATCGAGGGCATGATCCTCGCCGCGCAGTACG
>CACZCL010000051.1 GCA_902779695.1 Oscillospiraceae bacterium
GTAAGAGAGAAACGGGAGCCGGCGTACTGCCGGCTCCCGTTCGGTATCCGCTTATATTTTCTCGGTTTGCGCCATATGAAGCCGCTCGGTGATCGCGCGGCACTCCCGGTACACCTCTTCTTCGTCGATGGTGGTCAGCCGGCGGCCCCGCATCAGGACCCTGCCGTCGACGATCACGGTATCCACCTCGCTGCCGTTGGACGAATACACAAGGCCGGAGATGACGTTGTTCGCGGGGATGAACTGCGGCACGTTCAGGTCGATCAGGATGAGGTCGGCAAGCGCGCCCGCCCGGAGCTCGCCGAGCTCGCCCGCGCGTCCGATCGCTTTTGCGCCGTTCACCGTCGCCATGTTCAGCACGTCCGCCGCGCCGACGCATTGCGCCTGCCGGGCCGCCCCCTTATAGACCAGCGCGGCGGCGTTCATCTCCTGGAACATGTTCAGGCAGTTGTTGCTGCCGCAGCCGTCGGTGCCGAGGCAGACGTTGACGCCCGCGTCGAGGAATTTTCGGACCGGGGCGAAGCCGTTGCCGAGCTTCATGTTGCTTTTGGGATTGATTGCGACGCTCACGCGCTTTGCCGCCATGAGGCGGATGTCGTCATCCGTCGCGTACACGCAGTGTGCGGCGATCACCGGCACGTCGAACACGCCCTGCGCGTCCACGTACTGGATCGGCGTGGCGCCCTTCTCCTTTTCCATGGAGTCCATTTCCGCGCGGCTTTCGGACAGATGGATGGTCTGTCCGATGCCCCGCTCCTTGCACGAGCGCGTCAGCTTTTGGAGATAATCGGCCATGCAGCTGTACGGCGCGTGAGGCCCGTGCATGAACTGGAGGCGGCTCTCGCCCGCGAACAGATCCATCTCCCGCACGGTCTGGCCGAACTTCATGATGGATTCCTCGGAATCGGAGACCCCGGCAAGCCCGCGCGAGATCACCGCCCGGATGCCGGAGGCGAGGACCGCGCCGGCGGCGGCGGAGCGCGGGCCGGTCTTTTCCTGCGCGGATTTGATGGTCATATCGACGAAGCAGGTCGTTCCGGTTTTGAGCATCTCGATGACGCCCAGCAGCGTCGACCAGTAGATGTCCTCCTCGGTCATGCCGTCCTCGACCCGCTGGACCTTGTCCAGCCAGTCGAAAAAGGCGAGATCGTCCGCGTAATTGCGGTGGATCGTCATATACGCGTGCGTGTGGGCATTGATGAGACCGGGCATGACGAGCTTTCCGGCGGCGTCGATCACGGAGGCGCCCTCCGCCGCGAGCGACGGCGCGACGGACGCGATGCGGGTTTCGTCGATGAGGACGTCCGATTTTTCGCAGCGCCAGCCGCTTCCGTCGCGAAGAAGCACGAGCCCGTTTCGGATCAGTGTTTTCATGGGTTTTTCGCCCTTCCCGCGCCCGCGTCAAACGGATGAGCCGCCGAGGTATTCCTCCTGCTCGCGCGTCAGCGTGTCGAGACGGACGCCGAGGGAGGAAAGCTTCCGGTTTGCCACCTCAAGATCGACCTCGCGCGGCACGTCGAGCAGCATTTCCGTCAGCTTGCCCTCGTTTTCCACGAGGTATTTTGCGGACAGCGCCTGAATGGCGAAGCTCATGTCCATGATCTCGGCGGGATGCCCGTCGCCGCAGGCGAGGTTGACGAGCCGGCCCTCGCCCAGCACGTAGATGTGCTTTCCGCCGGGGAGCGTATAGGCGGTGATGTTGTTGCGGATCTCGCCGCGCTCCGTCGCGATCTCGCGCAGCCGCTTCATGTCGATCTCCACGTCGAAGTGGCCCGCGTTGCACAGGATCGCCCCCTCCTTCATCTCAATGAAGTCGGCCTCGGTGATGACGCCGGAGCAGCCGGTGACCGTGACGAAGAAATCGCCGCGCTTCGCCGCCTCGCGCATGGGCATCACGTCAAAGCCGTCCATGATCGCCTCGATCGCGCGGATGGGGTCGATCTCCGTCACGATGACCTTGGCGCCCAGCCCCTTTGCGCGCATGGCGACGCCCTTGCCGCACCAGCCGTAGCCCGCGACCACGACGGTCTTTCCGGCGACGATCAGGTTCGTCGTGCGGTTGATGCCGTCCCAGACAGACTGCCCCGTGCCGTAGCGGTTGTCGAAAAGATGCTTGCAGTCGGCGTTGTTGACCTTCACCATCGGGAAGCGGAGCCTGCCAGCCCTGTTCATGGCGGTGAGCCGCGTGATCCCCGTCGTCGTCTCCTCGCATCCGCCGATCACGTAGGGAAGCTCGCTTTGCAGCCGGGTGTGCAGCATGTGCACCAGATCGCCGCCGTCGTCGATGATGATGTTCGCGTGGTGCGACAGCGCCTCGGTGATATGCTCGTCGTACTCCTTCTCCGTGGCGCCGTGCCACGCGTAGACGTTCAGCCCCGCTTTCGCCAGCGCGGCGGCGACGTCGTCCTGCGTGGAGAGAGGATTGGAGCCGGTGACGTACATTTCGGCGCCGCCGGCGGCGAGCACCTTGCACAGATACGCCGTTTTTGCCTCCAGATGGATCGACAGGGCGACCCGCTTGCCCGCAAAGGGCTTCGCCGCGCGGAAATCCTCCTCGATGCCGCGCAGCAGCGGGCAGTTCCGTCTGACCCACTCGATCTTGTTTTCGCCGGACGGGGCGAGGTTGATGTCTCGAACAATACTCATTGCGATCACACTCCTAACTCATTTCGCAAGCGGTTTGCATTCCAAAAAAGAATATAACATTTGGAACCTTCCGTCAAGCCTTTGCCTTGAAAAACGCCGCAGCTGCGCGTATGATGGAGAAAAAGGCGCGGGGAGGGAACGGCATGGAGAGGGCTTTGCAAACGCATCCCATCGCGCCGGTTTACGACGCGCGCTCCCGCGTGCTGATCCTCGGTTCGTTCCCGTCGGTGCGCTCCCGCGAGGCGGCGTTTTTCTATGCGCACCCGCAAAACCGCTTCTGGCGCGTGCTCGCTGCCGTGCTGGGCGAGGCGGCGCCGCGGACGACGGAGGAAAAGCGCGCGCTGCTGCTGCGCCGCGGCGTCGCGCTCTGGGACGTGGTGGGCAGCTGCGAGATCGCAGGCTCCTCCGACGCGAGCATCACGAACGTGCGCGCCAACGATCTGCGCCCGATCCTCGCCGCGGCGGAGATCCGCGCGATCTTCTGCAACGGCGGCACGGCGCACCGGTGGTACGGCAGGCTCCTGCGCGGCGCGCTGGGCAGGGAGGCGCTGCTTTTGCCCTCGACCAGCCCCGCCAACGCCCGCTGGACCGAGGCGGCGCTCACGGACGCGTGGCGCGCGCGGCTGCTGCCGTATCTGGAGCCGGCAAATTTGGGCGAAATGTCTGTTGACGCGCCGCCAAAAGCGGCATATAGTAGCGAAAGTCAGAAATCCATGAGGAAGTGAGCGCGCGCAGCTATGGAGATCAAAACGCCCGTCGTGGCGGGAAAAAAGGAAATCAGCTTTTCGGACCGGGAGCTTGTCGCGCTGATCGCGCCGCTGCTTGCCGAGCAGTTTCTCGCGATCCTCGTCGGGCTCGCGGACTCGCTGATGGTCTCCTCGGTGGGGGACGCGGCGATCTCGGCGGTGTCTCTGGTGGACTCGGTCAGCAACCTGATGATCTATATTTTCTCGGCGATGGCGGCGGGCGGCGCCGCGGTCGCCGGACAGTACATCGGCAGGCGGGAGCAGGCGAACGCCAACGCCGCGGGGCAGCACCTGATATTGCTGCTGGGCGCGACGTCGCTGCTGTTCACGGCGCTTTTGTACCTGTTCCGCACCACCGTGCTCACCACCGTGTTCGGGCAGATCGACGCGGACGTCATGGCGGCGACGGACAAGTACTACCGCATCGTCGTCGCGTCGATCCCGGGCATCGCGCTCTACAACGGCGGCGCCGCGATCTTCCGCACGATGGAGCGCAGCGACGTTTCGCTCAAGGTGTCGCTGCTGATGAACGGCATCAACGTCGCCGGCAACGCGCTTTTGATCTTCGTGTTCCACATGGACGTCGCGGGCGTCGCGATCCCGACGCTCGTGTCGCGCACGGTGGCGGCGGCGGTGATCCTCGCGCTGCTGTTCAACGAGTCCCTGCCGCTGCACCTGTCCGACGTGCGCAGCTTTTCCCTCCGCGCCCGGCTGCTGCGCAACATCCTCTATATCGGCATCCCCAGCGGCGTTGAGAACGGGATGTTCCATCTGGGCAGGCTGATCCTCTTCAGCCTGATCTCCACCTTCGGCACGGCGTCCATCGTGGCGAACGCCATCGGCAACACGCTGGGCAACTTCCACGTCTTCGCGGGGCAGGCGGTGGGCCTGGGGCTTACGACGGTCGTGAGCCAATGCGTCGGCGCGGGCAATTTCGACGCCGCGCGCTACTATATGCGAAAGCTCGTCAAGGCGGCTTACGCCGCCATGGCGGCGGTCAACCTGCTCATCATCGCCCTGCTGCCCGCGATCATGCGGATCTACGACGTTTCGCCCGAGGGGGAGCGCCTCGGCGTCGCCGTTTCGCTCATCCACGGCATTTCGGCGATCTTCCTCTGGCTGCCCGCGTTCATGATCCCAACCTTCCTGCGCGCGGCGGGAGACGCGCGCTTTACCATGACGGCGAGCATGCTGACGATGTGGCTGTGCCGCGTGCTGCTGGCGTACGTGTTCGGAAGGTTTCTGGGCTACGGCGTCATCGGCGTCTGGGTCGCGCACGCGATCGTGGACTGGACGGTGCGCAGCGTCATCTTCATCGCGCGCTATCGAAGCGGGAAGTGGACGACCAAGGCGATCCGCGCCTAGCGCGGCGCGAAAAAGAAAACGGGCGGCGCTTTTGCGCCGCCCATTTGCGTCCGGTATCACATTTCCACGGTGATGTTGTCGGTGCCGTGCTCCTCGAATTCGCCCAAATACTCGTCCATGCGCTCGCACAGCTCGTCATAGTTCTCGGGCGTGGGGGATTCGCTGTCCATGTCGCGCAGCGCCAGCTCCTGCGCCAGAATCTCGAAGAACATCGCGTCCTCGTACGCCATGATCGCCTCGTGGATGCCGCCGTCCGCGAACGCGCGGGAGGGGATCAGCTCGCCCTTGTAGGACTCGACGAGGGAGACCATGCCCTGGTCGAGACAATGGGAAAAGACCGCCGTTTCCACGTCGTCATACTCGCGGATGCGGTCGTCCCCGCGCGTGGAATTGATGACCCAGTTTCCGATGTACACAAGATCGAGAAGACGGCGAAACTGTTTGTCCGTCAACTTCAAATCCATGATAAGACGCCTCCTTGCGTTTCGCACACAAGCGGAAATAAACGCGGTTCCCGGGCTGCGGAAAGCGCTTGACTTAATTATAGCAGATATTTTCAAAAAAGCTATAGGAAAAAAGGGGAAAGTATCGTATAATTTTTGGCATGGAACAAAACGTAACGATCACGGTGCGCGGCGGCGACGCCGGCTACACCGTCCGCGGCAGCATGGCAAGCGGCGCGGACGGCGCCGTCCTTCTGCGCTATGAGGAGCCGGCGGAGCTTGGCATGGGCGGCGTTTCGACCGAGCTGACGCTCTCGGCGGACCGCGCCGTGCTGCGCCGGACGGGCGCGGTGCGCTGCGAGCTGCGCTTCGCGGCGGGCGAGACCCACAGCTCAGTATATGAAACGGCGCACGGAAGCTTTCCGGCGACGGTGGAGACGCACTTTCTGCGCGTGCGCTTCGGCGCGCGCGGCGGCGCGCTGGAGGCGCGCTATACGCTGACGCTCGGCGGCGCGGCCGACGAGCGCCGGCTCAAACTGCTGGCAAGAACGGAGGAGAAGGCATGAGCGGAAGAAAAACCGCGCTCGTGACGGGCGCGTCCCGCGGCATCGGCCGCGCCGTGGCGGCAAGGCTCGCGCGCGCGGGCTGGGCGGTGGGCGTCAACTACCGCGAGCGGCGGGACAAGGCGGAGGAGCTGGTCGCGCTGCTGCGCGCCGAGGGCTGCGAGGCGGTCGCCCTGCAGGCGGACGTCGCCGTGCGCGCGCAGGTGGACGGCATGGTGCGCCGGCTGGAGGACGCCTTCGGCGCGGTCTCGCTTCTGGTGAACAACGCGGGCGTCGCGGGGCAGGCGCTTTTCCAGGACGTGACGGACGAGCTGTGGGAGCGTTACTTTGCCGTCAACCTCAACGGCGCGCGCCACACGATCCAGGCGGTGCTGCCGCATATGCTGCACGAGAAGGCGGGGTGCATCGTCAACGTCTCGTCCATCTGGGGGCAGCACGGCGCGAGCTGCGAGGTGACCTACTCCTGCACGAAGCACGCGCTCATCGGGCTGACGCGCTCGCTCGCGATGGAGCTGGCGCCGTCCGGCATCCGGGTCAACTGCGTCGCCCCGGGCGTGATCGACACCGATATGGTGCGCGTGCTGGGGGAGGAGACGCTCCGCGCGCTCGCGGCGGAAACGCCGCTCGGCCGTCTCGGCACGCCGGAGGATATCGCCGCGGCGGTGGCGTTTCTCGCCTCGGATGAGGCGTCGTTCATCACGGGCCAGGTGCTCACCGCGGACGGCGGTTTTCTCCCGTAGCGGGAATCGGGCGCTTTTTGCCCCGCGGGAGAAAGGAAACCTTGCTTTTTATGAAGAGCAATTATATAATTGTATTATACTTGGACAGAAAGTAGGTGGCGGCATTGGACAACTCTCAGGATTATGTGATTGAGATGCTTCACATCACCAAGGAGTTTCCGGGGATCAAAGCCAACGACGACATCACCCTCCAGCTTCGCCGGGGCGAGATCCACGCGCTCCTCGGCGAGAACGGCGCGGGCAAGTCGACGCTGATGAGCGTGCTGTTCGGACTCTACCAGCCGGAGCAGGGCGAGATCCGCAAAAACGGCGAGAAGGTCACGATCAACGACCCGAACGACGCGACGGCGCTCGGCATCGGCATGGTGCACCAGCACTTCAAGCTGGTCGAGGTGTTCACCGTGCTGGACAACATTATCCTCGGCGCGGAGACCACCGGCGCGCTGGGCTTTCTCAAAAAGGCGGAGGCGCGCAAAAAGGTCGAGGCGCTGAGCGAGAAGTACGGGCTCAAGGTCGACCTCGACGCGAAGGTGGAGGACATCACCGTCGGTATGCAGCAGCGCGTCGAGATCCTCAAGATGCTCTACCGCGACAACGAGATCCTGATCTTCGACGAGCCGACCGCGGTGCTGACGCCGCAGGAGATCGACGAGCTGATGGCGACGATGAAGGAGTTCGCCCGCGAGGGCAAGTCCATCCTGTTCATCTCGCACAAGCTCAACGAGATCATGGCGGTGGCGGACCGCGTGAGCGTGCTGCGCAAGGGACGCTACATCGGCACCGTCAACACCGCCGACACCAACAAGCAGGAGCTTTCCAACATGATGGTCGGCCGCCCCGTGCAGCTGGAGGTCAGAAAGACCCCCGCGCAGCCGAAGGAGGAGGTGCTGCGGGTCGAGCATTTCTGCGTGCCGTCCCACGTCCACAAGCGCAACGCCGTCAATGACGTGAGCTTTACGGTGCGCGCGGGCGAGATCGTGTGCATCGCCGGCATCGACGGCAACGGCCAGACGGAGCTGGTATACGGCCTTTCGGGGCTGGATAAGTCCAACGGCGGCAGCGTGACGCTCTGCGGCGAGGACGTCACCCACTACTCGATCCACCGCCGCGGCGCGAACATGAGCCACATTCCGGAGGACCGCCATAAGCACGGCCTCGTGCTGGACTTCACGCTTGAGCAGAACATGGTGCTCCAGCGGTTCAACGAGCCGCAGTTCCAGCACGGCGGCTTCATCGACGGCGGCGCGGTGCGCGCCTACGCCGAGAAGCTGATCGACCAGTACGACGTCCGCTCCGGACAGGGGCCGATCACCAAGGCGCGCAGCATGTCGGGCGGCAACCAGCAGAAGGCGATCATCGCCCGCGAGATCGACCGCGACAAGCCCCTCATCATCGCCGTCCAGCCGACGCGCGGCCTGGACGTGGGCGCGATCGAATACATCCACTCCCAGCTGGTGGCGGAGCGGGATAAGGGCAAGGCGATCCTGCTCGTTTCACTGGAGCTGGACGAGGTCATGAGCCTGAGCGACCGCATCCTCGTCATGTACGAGGGGGAGATCGTCGGCGAGCTTGACCCGAAGCAGACCAACGTGCAGGAGCTTGGCCTTTACATGGCGGGCGCCAAGCGCGAGGGAAAGGAGGCGACGGCATGAACGGGAACGAACCCTTCCTCCAGCGGGAGAGCGTCAAATCGGTGCTCGCGTCGCTGCTGTCCATCGTGATCGGGCTTGCCTTCGGCGCGCTGGTCGTCCTGGTCGTCGGGCTTACCTCGAAGGATCTGGGCGCGGGCAGCGCTTGGGAGGGCATCCGCCTTATTTTCGGCGGGCTGTTCTCCACGGGGCGCGGGCCGACGGGGCTTCTGACCTGGGGCTTCAACGGGCAGAGCATCGGCAATATGCTGTTTCGCGCCATGCCGCTCATCATGACGGGGCTTTCCGTCGCGATGGCGTATAAGACGGGGCTTTTCAACATCGGCGCGCCGGGGCAGTACCTGATGGGCACGCTCGTGTCGCTCAGCGTCGCGCTGGGCATCCCCTCCGGCTCGCTGCCGAAGGCGCTGATCTGGCTGCTGGCGTTCTGCGGGGCGCTGCTGGCGGGCGCGCTGTGGGGCGCGATCCCCGGTATGCTCAAGGCGTTTTTGAACATCAACGAGGTCATCGCCTGCATCATGACGAACTGGATCGCGGCGAACTTCGTCACCTGGATGTTCAGCGTCAGCAGCTTCAAAAACGTCGTGGAAAACACGAAGTCGAGCTACATTTATAAAACGACCTACGGCCTCGTGGACGGCGCCTACGTCAACGGCGCGGGCGTCGCGACGGCGAAGATGGGGCTTGACAAGGTGTTCCCCGGCTCGCAGGTCAACGGCGGTATCCTGATCGCCGTCCTCTTTGCCGTGGGCGTTTACGTGATGATGGAGAAGACGACCTTCGGCTATCAGCTCAAGGCGTGCGGCTCCAACCGCCACGCCGCGCGTTACGCCGGCATTTCGGACCGGCGCAACATCGTCCTTTCCATGGCGATCGCGGGCGCGCTCTCCGCGGGCGGCGCGGGGCTTTACTGCCTGTCCGGCAACACGGAGTTTTTCTGGTCCACCTACCAGTCGCTGCCCGCCATCGGCTTCAACGGCATCCCGGTGGCGCTGCTGGCGGTGTGCAACCCCATCGGCGTGATCTTCACCGCGATCTTCATGTCGATGCTCAGCATCTCCGGCCTGCAGCTGACGAACCTCACCGCCTACAACGAGTACATCACCGACGTCATCATCGCGGTCATCGTCTACCTCGCGGCGTTCTCGCTGGTCATCAAGATGTGGCTGGGGCGCCGGAAAAAGGCGGGCAGGGCGAACGCGAACGCGGCGCCGCCGCCCAAGCCGCAGCCGGCGGCCGCGGACGATAAGAAAGGAGGCGGCGCGCAATGACGTTTTTGATCCAGCAGACGCTTCTGTACGCGGTCCCGCTGATGATCGTGGCGCTGGCGGGCGTGTTCGCCGAGCGCAGCGGCATCATCAACCTGGCGCTGGAGGGCATCATGATCTTCGGCGCGTTCGTGGGCGTGCTGTTCGTGCGCATCATGCAGGGCAGCGCGTGGGTGTCCGGCGCGAAGGCGGCGAACGCCTACGGCACGCTCCAGCTCTTCGAGCTTCTGGCGATGCTGGTGGCGGCGCTGTTCGGCGCGATCTTCTCGCTGCTGCTCTCGTTCGCGTCCATCAACCTGCGCGCGGACCAGACCATCGGCGGCACGGCGCTGAACCTGATGGCGCCCGCGCTGGCGCTGTTCTTCATCCGCCTCATCGCCAACCAGAACACCCTGTACATCGACGGCGACGGCCCGAGCTGGTTCATGATCAAAAAGGCGATGTTCGGCTACGGGCGCACGGACAAGATGAGCTGGCTGGGCGAGACCTTCGTCAACAAGATGTACCTCGCGACCTACGTCTGCATCCTCCTTTTCGTCGTCCTCTCGATCATCCTGTACAAGACGCGTTTCGGCCTGCGCCTTCGCTCCTGCGGCGAGAATCCGCAGGCGGCGGATTCATTGGGCATCAACGTCTACCGTATGCGCTACACGGGCACGACGATCTCGGGCGCGCTTGCGGGCATGGGCGGCTTCGTCTACGCGCTGACCACCGCGAACTGCACCTCGAACGGCGACGTGGCGGGCTTCGGCTTCCTCGCCCTCGCGGTCATGATCTTCGGCAACTGGAAGCCCGGCAACATCGCGGGCGCGTCGCTGCTGTTCGGCCTCTTCAAGTGCATCGCCGCCGCGTATTCGAGCATCGACATCAACGGCGACGGCGTGTATCTGCTCAAGGAGATCGGCATCAACGAGAACGTCTACCGGATGCTGCCCTACGTCATCACGCTGCTGGTGCTGGCGTTTACCTCCAAGTCCAGCCGCGCGCCCAAGGCGGAGGGCATCCCCTACGACAAGGGGCAGAGATAAGGCGATCAGGGAGGAAAAATGCGATGAAACGAAACAAGACCCTGTCCGTGCTGACGGCGCTGGCGCTTGCGCTGACGCTGCTGCCAGCCGCCGCGCTGGCGGACGGCGGCTGGACGAATGCCGCCACGGCGGACGCGCTTGTCGCCGCCCTGGCGGCGGGCGGGAACGTCCGCCTGAGCGCGAACGTGACGCTCGGCGCCGATCACTGGCCTGCCGTCGGTGAGGGGAAAACCGCGACGCTGGATCTGAACGGTCACACGCTGACGAGCGTGAACGATATCAGCGTATACGGCGCGCTGACACTGACGGACGGCGGCAGCGGCGGCAGGTTCGTCTTTTCCAACGAGGCGAATCCGAATTATGGCATATACGTCAGCTATGGCGGCAAGCTCACCATGAGCGGCGGCACGATCTCCGGCTTTATATACGGCGTCGGGCTTTTCAACAATGATGAACGGCGCGGCAGCTTTACCATGACCGGCGGCGCGATCACCGGCTGCGATACCGGCGTGAGCCTCGACGAGGGCAGCACGTTCACCATGACCGGCGGCCGCATTTCCGATAATTCCTACGGCGTGAGCGTCGGCAGCGGCGCCGCGTTCACCATGACCGGCGGCCGCATTTCCGATAATGCCTGGGGCGTGAGCGTCGGCAGCGGCGCATTCAGCGTGTCCGGGGAGCCGGTGGTCTCCGGCAACCGGGACGATTACGGAACGGCGAGAGACGTCTTTCTGGGGGATACGGCGATCCGGGTCACCGGCAAGCTGGGCGCGGGAGCGAGCCTCGGCGTGCATTCGGAGACGGACGGCTTTACGGCTGCGCAGGCGGTTGACTACAACGGCGGGAAGCTCACCGCCGCGGATGCGGCAAAATTTTTCAGCGACAGCAGCCGATGGAATCTGCGGCTCGCGGACAACGGAACGCTCACGCTCGCGGAAGCGCCCGCCTATATTGAGGGATACTTTTACGTCGCAGAAGGCGAGGAGTATGACGGCCTCGCCACGCTGAACTATAGCGCGAAGCTCCCGGCGGATGCGAATACGCTCGTGATCGCCGCCGCCTATGACGCGGAGGGGCGGCTTCTGGAGGTGCAGACGGATGACAGAAACGCGATAGACGGCGGCTTTGTCCTTCCTCACGCCGAGGGCTATACCTACCGGCTCATGCTGGCGGACGGCGGGACCTTCGCCCCGCTCTGCCCCGCGTGGCGCGGGCAGCCTTAAAACAGATTTCCCGAAGCAAGCCATGCAAGCGGCGCGGACAGCGCCGCTTGCACTGCTTTTCCGCGGAAATACCGCCGCGCCGAAAGGCCGCTGTCCTCCAGCACCGAGAGCGTCTGCGCGTGGACGCTCAGCCCGCCCCAGCCCAAAAGCGCGGCGCAGAGCGTGAAGCCGGAGCGGCTGCGCGGCAGCGAGAGCACGCCGTTCGTCATCTCCGCGAAGCCGAGAAGCGCGGGATACCACGCCGCGCGCTCCGCCCCGGCAGGCAGAAGGAGCGTCACGAGCCGCAGCGCCGTCGCGAACAGCACCACGAAGCCGCACACGCTCCACGCGGCGGCGAAGGAGTCCCGCACGCAGCGCGCGAAGGGAACGCCCGCCGCCCGCCGCTCGCGCGGACGCCCGCTCCGCCGCCGCGCGGGCGCGGCCGATCCGCCG
>CACZCL010000052.1 GCA_902779695.1 Oscillospiraceae bacterium
TGCATGAGACGAATTTTGCGCCTTTTGGCGCAAAATGGGCAGCGCGCTTTTGCGCGATGCCTCTCCAATAAAATGAAGCATTTTATTGGAGAACAGTATTATTTTCCGTTGAAGGGGATAGGCCATGAGAAACGAAAACAGGAATGAACCGTACCCGGACACCTACTTTGCGTTTCCGTGCTCATCAGAATACCTGAGAAGGTAGGGAGAACGCTGCGGCTTGAAAAAGAATAAGGAGCGGTGAAACGAATGAAAAAGCCAAACGGTCTTATCCTGGCGCTGGCGCTTTGCCTGAGCCTCGCAATCGGCCCCGCGCAGGCGGACGGCCTGAACGCGGCGACGGCCGCGCCCGCCACGCGCCAAATGCTCTGCGCCGCGCTCTGGGAGCGCGAGGGCAAGCCGGTTGTCAATTACGCGATGACGTTTACGGACGTCGCGCAGGGCGCAGACTATGCCGAGGCTGTCCGCTGGGCGGCCGCGGAAAAGCTTGTGGGCGGCAACGGCGACGGAACGTTCTCGCCCGACGGCGCGCTCAACCGCGAGCAGATGTCGGTGATCCTCTACCATTACGCGCTGTATCTGGGCATGGACGTCTCGGCGGGCGAGGACACCAATCTTCTCAGCTACGCCGACATGCCGCAATGGTCCGATTGGGCGGCAGGCGCGCTCCAATGGGCGCTGGGCTCCGGCGTGCTGGCGGATGACGGCGAGTACCTGAATGCACGCAAAACGGTTACGCAGTCCGAGGTCTCCGCTGCGCTGGAGAGGTTTGACGACGCCAGGATCCACGCGAATATTTTAAGCTCGTGGGCGGAGAATGCAGCGGCGAAGGCCGGGCTCGTTCAGTATGTGAAGGCCGTCACCGATAAAAGCGGCGATAACTATATCCCCGCGGCGGATCGTATCGCGGTGTTCGATCTGGACGGCACGCTGATGTGCGAAACGTACCCGCGCTGCTTTGAGTACATGGTGTTTGTCGACTACGTGCTGAACAACCCCGACTATACGCCGACGGACGAGGTCAGGGCGGTGGCGCAGGAGATCGTGGACACCAAATGGCAGGAAAAACCGTCCGGCATCAGCACCCGGCAGGCCGCGGCGGCCGCAGTGGCTTATCGGGGCTTAACGCCCGCGGAGCTGGAAGCGTATGTGACGGGCTTCATGAGCTCCGACGCGGAGGGCTTCACCGGACTCAAACGCGGCGAAGCGTTTTATATCCCGATGGTGGAGCTGGTTCAATTCCTTGAGGCGAACGACTTTACGGTCTATATCGTGACGGCAACGGAGCGGAACATTGTCCGCGCGCTGGTCAAGGACACTCTTGGCATCCCGCCCGCGCGTGTCATTGGGACGGAGTACGGGTACACCGCCACGGGCCAGGGGGAAGCCGAGGATGGCGACTATACGTTCCAGGCCGGCGATAAGGTCGTGTTTGACGGCAATTACTACGGCGAGAACGCCAAGATGTCAAAGGTGGACGCCATCGTGCGCGAGATCGGGCAGCAGCCGGTGCTGGCGTTCGGCAACAGCTCCGGCGACGTTGCCATGTGCAAATATGTGGTGACAGACAACCCGTATGCTTCGCTTTCGTATATCGTACTCGCTGACGATGAGGAGCGGGAGTGGGGCGACGCCGCCGGCGCGCGGGCAAAGATTGACGGCTACACGGCGCTGGGAATCGGCACGATCTCCATGCGGGATGATTTTGCGACCATCTACGGAGACGGCGTATCCAAAAAGTAAAGGCTGCGAGGCTTTTTATGTCGGAATCAAAACAGCGCATCGAGTTGATGGACGCCGCCCGCGGCCTCTCTGTGTGCCTGATGGTCGCCCATCATTTTCTCTACGATCTGGTCGTCTTCGCCGGCGCGCCGACATGGCTGTTCTGGAACCCGGTGTTTATCACGCTTCACTATTTCTTCGCCGGGCTTTTCATCCTGCTCTCCGGCGTCAGCTCCAACTTCTCGCGCAGCAACGCAAGGCGCGGGGCGAGGGCGCTTGCCTTGGCGCTGGGCATCACGCTTGCGACGTACTGCGTGGGTATGCCGATCGTCTTCGGCGTGCTGCACCTGCTGGGGACGTGTATGCTGCTCTACGGCGTGACGCAGCGGTTTTGGCAGCGGCTCCCTGCGTGGGCGACGCCGGCGCTCTGCCTTCCCGGCGTCCTGCTCACGGCGCGCCTAGCCGACGGGTATCCCACCGCCGTGCCGCACCTGTGGATGTTCGGGCTGGTCACGGAGGATTTTTTCTCGGCGGACTATTTTCCGCTGCTGCCGTGGACGTTCGTGTTCCTGCTGGGCGCGTGGGCGGGCGGCTATATCCGCGCGGGCCGGTTCCCACGCTGGTTCTATGAGGCGAAAGCGCCGCGCCTTGCCGCCGTCGGGCGGCGGAGCCTGCTGATCTATGTGGCGCACCAGCCGCTGCTCTATGGGTTGACCATGCTGGGGCTATGGATATTCGGCAAGAGGTAGATCATGTATTACGGAGAGATCAAAAACTGCGATATCGCCAACGGCGAGGGCGTGCGCGTGTCGCTGTTCGTTTCCGGCTGCACCAACGGCTGCAAGGGCTGCTTTCAGCCGGAGACCTGGGCGTTCGACTACGGACGGCCCTTTACGGCGGAAACGGAGGCGGAGCTGCTCGCCCTGCTCGCGCCGGACTACATCAACGGGCTGACGCTGCTCGGCGGCGACCCCTTCGAGCCAGAGAACCAGCGCGCGCTGCTGCCGTTCGTGCGCCGCGTGCGGGAGACGTAGCCCCGCAAAACGATCTGGGCGTTCACGGGCTTTCTCTACGAAGCCCTGCTGACCGACGGCTCCCACCCCCGCTGCGAGGCGACCGACGCGCTGCTCGGCGCGGTCGACGTGCTGGTGGACGGCCCGTTCGTCGAGCGGCTGCACGACATCTCGCTGCGCTTCCGCGGCTCGTCCAACCAGCGCGTCATCGACCTGAACAAGACGCGGGAGAGCGGAGCGGTCGTCCTGTGGAGCGACGGTATGCCCGTTTCCAGGCCGAATTCCCACGGAAGAGAGGAGCTTTGACATGGCGCGGGTGCAAGTGAAAAAACTGGACGAGCGCGCGATCCTGCCGACGCACGGCTCGCAGGCGGCGGCGGGCTGGGACCTTTACGCCTGTCTCGACGCCGACGCCGAGATAGCGCCGCATGAAACGAAGCTGCTTCACACCGGGCTTGCCGTCGCGCTGCCGGAGGGAACCTTCGGCGCGGTGTTCGCGCGCAGCGGCCTCGCGGCGAAGGAGGGGCTGCGCCCCGCCAACTGCGTCGGCGTTATCGACAGCGACTACCGCGGCGAGCTGCTGGTCGCGCTGCACAACGACGGCGCGCGGGCAAAGACCGTGAAGCACGGCGAGCGCGTCGCGCAGCTGGTGCTGCTGCCGTACCTGCCGATGGAATTCGAGGAGACGGACGCCCTGTCCGATACCCTGCGCGGCGCGGGCGGCTTCGGCTCGACGGGCCTGTGACCGGATCGCGGACAAAAAACGGCGTGCGCCTTTGGCGCACGCCGCTCTTTTTCAAATCTCGCGCCGACCCTCCAGCGCGCGCATCAGCGTCGCGTCGTCCGCGAACTCCAAATGCCCGCCGACGGGGATGCCGTACGCAAGGCGCGTCACCTTTACGCCGAAGGGCTTGAGCAGGCGCGCGAGGTACATCGCCGTCGCCTCGCCCTCCGTGTCCGGATTCGTCGCCATGATGACCTCGCTGACGCCGCCCTGCGACACGCGCTCCAGCAGGGGCTTGATCTCCAGATCGTCCGGCCCGACATGGTTCATCGGCGAGATCACGCCATGGAGCACGTGATATCGCCCCGAGAACTCGCGCGAGCGCTCGATGGCGATCACGTCCCGCGGGTCGGCGACGACGCAGACGGTGCTCTCGTCGCGCTTCGGAGAGGAGCAGATCGGACACAGCCCGCCGTCCGTCAGGTTGCGGCAGACGGGGCAGAACGTGACCGTCCGCTTCGCCGTCACGATCGCGTCGGCAAACGCGCGGGCGTCCTCCTCCGAAAGGCTCAGCACATAAAAGGCAAGGCGCTGCGCGCTCTTGCTGCCGACGCCCGGCAGCCGCGCGAACTGTTCGACCAGCGCCTCCAGCGCCGCAGGGAAGTATTCCATAGAAAACAACCTCGAATATATGGTTTACAATTGGCGAAACGGCAGGGCTTTTCGCTTGTGCCTGCTTGTAACGGAACAGGCGGTACAACTCAGCCGCGCAGCGCCGCGATGCGCCCGGGGATGTCGTCCGCGCCGTAGACGGCGCTGCCCGCGACCAGCACGTTCGCGCCCGCCTCGACGCAGGCGCCGCGCGTCGCAAGATCCACGCCGCCGTCCACCTCCAGCTCGCAGGGGAGCGAGCGCTCGTCGATCCACGCGCGCAGCCGCGCCACCTTCGGCATCATGTCCGCCATGAACTTTTGCCCCCCGAAGCCCGGCTCCACCGTCATCACCAGCACGATGTCGCATCGGTCGAGATAGGGCAGCGCCGCCTCGGCGGGCGTTTTCGGCTTGAGGACGACGCCCGCCCGCTTGCCGGCGGCGTGAATGGCGTCAAGCGCCGCGCGGATGCCGTCGCCGTCGTCCGATTCAACGTGGCAGGTGACGATGTCCGCGCCCGCGGCGCAGAACTGCGCGGCGTAGCGCGCGGGGCGCTCGATCATCAGGTGCACGTCCAGCGGCAGGGCGGTCGTCTTGCGGATGGCGGCGACGACGGGAATGCCGATGGTGATGTTCGGCACGAACAGACCGTCCATCACGTCCACGTGGACGTAATCGGCGGACGCGATCTTCTCGATGTCCCGCGCCAGATTGGCGAAATCGGCGGAGAGGATGGACGGCGCTACTTTTATCATAGGGGGCCTCCTGTTGAAAAATGTCCCGGATGCGGTATTATTCAGCAGACAGTATTGTAGCAGAGTGCCGCCGCAAAAGCAAGGGAGCCGCCGAAGGAATCTGTACGAAGGGATTCCTCCGGCGGCTCCCCGAAGAGGGTAACGTATGGAGAGGGTCACGTATGAAGCAGGCCCGCCTTCAAAAGCCGCTCGCGGATGACGGGGCCGATCGCCATTGCCGCGGCGATCTTGGCAATGTCGCCGGGAATGAACGGAAACACCGCAAGGCTCAGCGCCGGGATCACCGCCATTTTCGCAACGAAGCAAAACCAAGCCGTGCCGAAAACGTAGCATACGAGGGTGCCAAGCGCCAGTCCGGCGAAGTGCATGCCACGGCTCGAAAACCGCTCGATGGCAAGGCCGCCGAGGATCGCCATGGGGAGAAAGCCGATGATATAGCCGCCCGTGGGGCCGAGCAGCTTGCCCATGCCGCCGGTGAAGCCGGAGAAAACCGGCACGCCGAACATGCCGATGAGCAGATAAACCAAATAACTCAGCGTGCCCAGCTTCCAGCCCAGCAGATACAGCGAAAAGTAAATGGCGAGGTTGGTGAAGGAGATCGGCACAGGACCGATGGGGATGGAAAGCGGCGCCAGCACGCAGGTGAGCGCCGTCATGACCGCGGCGGCGGACATGGCGTAGATCCGGCTTTTCTGCCGCGCGGCGGGAGCGGCTGTGGGTGCGTTCATGGAAAAAACTCCTTTCATTGCCCGGGGAGCGGCTTGACCTGCCGCCCCATGGCGGCGAGCATTTGCCGGTCGCCGCGGATGGTGGCGCAGGCGGCGGTGGTGAGCATATTGCCCGTGATGGTGGCGGACGCGCCGGCGCGGAACGCGGCTTCGCCGTCGTTCGTCAGCAGAGCGCGGCCCGCGGCGAGGCGGATGTTCGCCTCCGGGTTGACGTAGCGGAAAAAGGCGACGGTGCGCAGGATATCGTCCTCCGTCAGCCGCGCCAGCCCCTCCAGCGGCGTGCCGGGGATCGGCATCAGCGCGTTGATCGGGATCGAGTCGATGCCAAGCTCCGCCAGGCTGACCGCCATGTCGAGCCGGTCCTCCCAGGTCTCGCCCATGCCGATGATGCCGCCGGAGCAGGCGCACATCCCCTCCGCCTTGACCGCCTTGAGCGTCTCCACCTTTTGCGCGTAGGTGTGGGTCGTGCAGATGTTGGGAAAGTTGCGCCGCGAGGTCTCGATATTGTGGTGGTAGCTCGTGACCCCCGCCTCGTGCAGCCGATGCAGCTGCTCCGCGCTCAGAAAGCCCATCGACGCGCACAGCTCGATGCCGGGGCACTCCCGGCGCATCGTCTCGTAGGCGTGGACGGCCTTGTCGAACTCCTCCCCGCTCAGCGACCGGCCCGCCGTCACAATGGAAAAGCGGTCGACGCCCTCGCTCTCGTGGAGGCGGCAGGCGTTTACAATGGTCTCCTCCGGCAGAAAGTCGTAAACCTCGCAGTCGGTGTGGTGATGCGCGGACTGCGCGCAGTATTTGCAGTCCTCGGGACAGCGCCCGCTGCGCCCGTTGATGATGGCGCACAGGTCGACCCGCTCGCCCGTCAGCGCCGCGCGGATGCGGTCCGCGCCCTCGCACAGCGGCGGCAGCGCGCAGCGCAGAAACACGGACAGGTCGTCCTCCCGCGTCAGCCGCCTGCCGCCGATGATCTCCTCCGCCAAAGCCAGTACGTCCATGCCTTTTGCTCCTTTCGGCCGGAGATCCGGCCCGCTTTGCTCAGTCTAGCAGAGAACAGGAAAATTGTCAACCGAAAAATTACGAAAAGGTTTACTAGTAAACCGCCGCGGCGGGCCGGCGGGCGATTTTCGGCATAGCGCCCAAGAACATTTCCTTGCAAAAGGCTTTGCCGCATGGTATACTGCCAACACAAGCAGAGGCTTGAATTCATCACTCGAAGGAGGGCATGGCAATGAAGAAATGGGTATGTTCCGTCTGCGGATACGTTTGGGAGGGTGAGACCCCGCCCGAGGCATGTCCCGTCTGCAAGGCGCCGGCTTCCAAGTTCTCCGAGAAGAAGGAGGGCGAGGCGCTTGCCGCGACGCATGAGTTCGGCGTTTACGCCAAGACCGTCAAGGACAATGCGGACGTGAGCGCGGAGGACAAGCAGTATATTTTCGAGCAGCTCAAGGCGAACTTCACCGGCGAGTGCAGCGAGGTCGGCATGTATCTGTGCATGGCGCGCGTCGCGCACCGCGAGGGCTATCCCGAGATCGGCCTGTACTGGGAGAAGGCGGCGTATGAGGAGGCGGAGCACGCGGCGAAGTTCGCGGAGCTTCTCGGCACCGACCTTGAGCCGAACATGACCGAGAGCACCAAGAAGAACCTCGCCTGGCGCGTGGAGTGCGAGTACGGCGCGGTCAAGGGCAAGTTCGACCTTGCCGCCTGCGCGAAGAAAAACGGCCTCGACGCCATTCACGACACCGTGCACGAGATGGCGCGCGACGAGGCGCGTCACGGCAAGGCGCTGGAGGGGATGCTCAAGCGGTATTTCGCCGAGGAGCTTTGGGTCGACGACGTGAAGGGCAAGCTGGCGGAAATCTCCAAGAAGCTGGGCCTGTAAGCGGACGGAGGCGCAACGGCAATGAAATACGTCTGTCCCTGCGGCTACGAGTACGATCCCGCCAAGGGCGACCCCGACAACGGCGTCGCCCCCGGCACCCCGTTCGAGGCGATCCCCGACGATTGGGTCTGCCCGGTCTG
The DNA here is from genome assembly GCA_902779695.1 of Oscillospiraceae bacterium. GTDB lineage: Bacteria > Bacillota > Clostridia > Oscillospirales > Oscillospiraceae > Hominicoprocola. The sequence continues at coordinate 7,613 of CACZCL010000052.1, forward strand.
CGGCCTGAGCAAGAGCGATTTTGTCCCCGCGTGAGCGCGGCGGAAAAGGGCGAGGCGGCTGCCTCGCCCTTTTTGTGCATATTGTCGAAATCCTTCTGGACAAAGGCGCGCTTTTGTGGTATCATGCGTCTATCTGCTGACATAGAATGCCGCCGTTTTACCGCGGCGCATACGACAAGGAGGGAATTCCCATGGATGTTCAGGAGATCCTGCGCCACGTCGACCATACGCTGCTCGCGCAGGGCGCGACCTGGGAGGAGATCAGGCAGATCTGCGACGACGGCATGAAATACGGCTGCGCGTCGGTCTGCATCCCGCAGAGCTACGTCAACCGCGCCGCGCGCTACATCGCCGCGAGCTGGCGCGAGAAGGGAAGCTGGCTGCCGGTGTGCACGGTCATCGGCTTCCCGAACGGCTACAGCCCGACGGCGATCAAGTGCCTGGAGGCGGGCAACTCCGTCGCCGACGGCGCGGGCGAGATCGACATGGTCATCAACGTCGGCTGGGTCAAGGACGGGCTGTACGACCTTGTGCTCAACGAGATCAACGAGGTCAAGACCGCCTGCCGCGGCAGGCTGCTCAAGGTCATCATCGAGACCTGCCTTCTGACGCAGGAGGAGAAGGTCCGCATGTGCGAGGTCGTTTCCGCCTCGAAGGCGGATTACATCAAGACCTCCACGGGCTTTGCCGGCGGCGGCGCTACCCGCGAGGACGTGAAGCTGATGGTGGAGCGCATGGCGGAGGGCAAGCTGGTCAAGGCGGCCGGCGGCATCGCCGACCTCAAGGACGCGGAGGACTTCCTCGCGCTGGGCGCGGAGCGCCTTGGCACCTCGCGCATCGTCAAGGCCGTGAAAGATTCAAAAATGTGACTTTGTCACATTTTTGAGGAGGCTTCGCTGCGCTTCCCGCACGCCAAAGGCGCACGGGCGCTCCGCGCAAAGAGTTTTTTCCGACGCGCATGTCGTCGGAAAAAACGAATCGGATTCATTTCGCGCCAGTGGGCGCGAAATGATAACGCAGAAAAGGAGAACGACGTATGGCTACGCCCCATAACAGCGCCGAGAACGGCGCATTCGCAAAGACCGTGCTGATGCCCGGCGACCCGCTGCGCGCGAAATTTATCGCGGAAACCTTCCTGGAGGACGCGAAGCTTGTCAACAACGTCCGCGGCATCCAGGGCTACACCGGCGCCTACAAGGGCACGCCAGTGAGCGTGATGGCATCCGGCATGGGCTGCCCGTCCATCGGCATCTATTCCTACGAGCTGTTCACCATGTACGGCGTGGACAATATCCTGCGCATCGGCTCCGCCGGCGCAATCTCGCCGGAGCTGAAGCTGCGCGACGTCGTGGCGGGCATGGGCGCGTGCACGAATTCCACCTTCGCCCAGCAGTACCGCCTGCCCGGCACGTTCGCGCCCATCGCGAGCTTCGAGCTGCTGCAGTTCGCCGTGGAGGCGGCGCGTGAGATCGGCGTGCGGATGCCGGTTGGCAACCTCTTCTCGTCCGACACGTTCTACGACGCCGCGTCGTCCACGATGGAGTGGGGGAAGATGGGCTGCCTGGCGGTGGAGATGGAGGCGGCGGCGCTGTACTGCAACGCGGCGTACACGCACAAGCGCGCGCTCGCCGTCTGCTCGATCTCGGACAGCCTCGTCACGGGCGAGGAGCTCAACGCCGAGGAGCGGCAGAACACCTTTACCAATATGATGAAGATCGCGCTGGAGGTCGCCGTCAAGGCGACGAAGCTGCCCGCGCTGCAGGCCGCGGGACTGGGCGCGAGCAAGTGAGCGGGCGCGGGAGCGCAAAAAGGAACATTGCGATATCGGACGATTAGGAGGAGAACGGAGAAATGGAGCAAAAGAGCTTTGCCAGCGGGAGTACGAGTATTTTAACTGACGGGTCCTCCCGGGCGCGGCACACACCGAGAAAGGAGACAGATCCACCATGCGCGTGATCGACATAGAGGACATCACCGACGCGATGAGCGACCAGACCCGCTTCGTTCTGCACTGCGAGGAGGTCTACCGCGACAAGATCAGCACCGCTGCGGCAAAGATCCTGCACAACAAGGACAAGTGCCCCATCGTCTGCCTGACGGGGCCCTCCGGCTCCGGCAAAACGACGACGGCGATGCGCCTGAAGGCGTATCTGGAGAATATGGGCGTGACGGTCGGCCTTGTGAGCATGGACAACTTCTTCCTGCCGCTCGACAGGCGCCCGCCGGAGGCGGCGGACTGGGAGTCGCCCTATTGCGTCGACCGCGAGCGCCTTGCCGACTGCATCCTCCGCCTTGCCGACGGCGAGGACGTCGAGGCGCCGATCTACGATTTCAAAAGCGGCACGATCGGCGGCACGCGCACGCTTCACGGCGAGAAGGACGGCATCGTGATCGCCGAGGGAATCCATATGCTCAACCCGCTGATCCTCGATCTGCTCAAGGGCGAGTACACGGGCGTTTACGTCGCGCCCCGCACGCGCATCATCACGCACGAGGACAAGATCGTCAATCCCGAGCAGCTGCGCGTGGCGCGGCGCATGATCCGCGACCTGCTGGGCCGCGGGCACACGCTGCGCAGCACGATCGAGCGGGCGCAGAGCGTCGACCGGGGCGAGCTGAACTACATCCAGCCCAACAAGGGCAACGCGCAGATCCACATCGACACGTTCCACGATTACGAGCCGTGCATTCTCTCGAAGTATCTGCTCGACCTGCCGGAGTTTCACGAGCAGCTCGACGACGAGTTCATCGAAACGCACGGCCTGACCGACCTGTTCCGGGTCGTGAAGTCGGTTCCCCCGCTCACGACGCCCTACGTGCCGAAGAATTCCCTCGTGCGCGAGTTTGTCGGCGGCAGCATCTTTGAATACTGATACGGCTTGACAGACGCGGGTTTTGTCTGTATAGTGTGTGGGACACGGGCGCGCCGCGCCCGTGTCCCACTTCAATGTGACGGGAGAAAGCAATGGATACGTTCAAGGCGTTCCTCAAACGCAAAAATATCGAGTTTTCCGCCAGGCGCTACGGGATCGACGCGCTGGGCGCGATGGCGCAGGGGCTTTTCTGCTCGCTGCTGATCGGCACGATCGTCAAGACGCTGGGCCAGCAGACGGGCGTTTCCTTCCTCGCCGACATCGGCGGCTACGCCATGGCGGTCTCCGGCCCCGCGATGGCGGTCGCCATCGGCTACGCGCTGCAGGCGCCGCCGATGGTGCTTTTCTCATTGGCGGCGGTGGGCTGGGCGGCGAACGCCGAGGGCGGCGCCGGCGGCCCGCTGGCGGTGCTGCTCATCGCCATCGTCGCCGCCGAGTGCGGCAAGGCGGTGAGCAAGGAGACGAAGGTCGATATCCTGGTCACCCCCGCCGTCACCATCCTGACCGGCGTGGCGCTGGCGAAATGGATCGCGCCGCCCATCGGCGCCGCGGCAAGCGCGTTCGGCGTCGTCATCGACTCCGCGACCAAGCTCCAGCCCTTCTGGATGGGCATTGCGGTGTCCGTGCTCGTCGGCGTCGCGCTGACGCTGCCGATCTCGTCGGCGGCGATCTGCTCCGTGCTGGGGCTGACGGGCCTCGCGGGCGGCGCGGCGCTGGCGGGCTGCTGCGCGCAGATGGTTGGCTTTGCCGTGATGTCGTTCCGCGAGAACGGCTGGGGCGGCCTCGTCAGCCAGGGGCTCGGCACGTCGATGCTGCAAATGCCGAACATCGTCAAAAACCCGCGCGTCTGGATCGCGCCCATCGCGACGAGCGCGGTCACCGGCCCCGTCGCCACCTGCCTGTTCCGGCTGGAGATGAACGGCGCGCCGATCAATTCCGGCATGGGCACCTGCGGCCTGTGCGGCCCCATCGGCGTGTGGACGGGCTGGCTCGCGCCCAGCGAGGGGGCGCTTGCACGCGGCGCGCAGGCGATCTCTCCCACCGGCTTCGACTGGCTGGGGCTGCTGCTGGTTTCCGTCGTATTGCCCGCGGCGCTCTGCCCGCTGCTCAACGCGCTTTGCCGGAAGCTCGGGTGGGTGAAGGACGGAGACCTGACGCTTTCGTGATTGACATATATAGTAAGCGAATTTCATAAATGCGCTTACCGCATCGGCCATATTTCGCGGTTGCCGCTTGAGCGGCGGGCGAAATGGCGATCAAATTGCTATAGTAAACGCAAATAATATTTGTGTTTACTATAGAATCGCTTGTACAAAGCGTGGAAATTGCCGAAACGGCAAATCTTTCGCTTGAATACGCGGGGAAGCTTTGATATACTGCCTCTCGGAGCAAGATGCTCCAGATTATGTGATAAGGAAGGTAATGACATGAAGAAGTTTCTCGCATTGCTTCTTTCCGTCGTGATGGTCTTTGCTCTTGCGGCCTGCGGCGGCGGAAACACCACCCCCGCCCCCGCGGCGAGCACGCCCGCCCCTGCGGCGAGCACTCC
>CACZCL010000053.1 GCA_902779695.1 Oscillospiraceae bacterium
GCGCGGAACGGGCGCTCGACGAGCAGCGGGTGCTCCGCGTCCGTCAGCCCCGCCACCGACCAGATCTCCGTCGCCTCCAGCGCCTCCCTGCGCGTCATGTCCGGCAGGATCGACGGCAGCCGCCGCGCCAGCATCGACTTGCCCGCGCCGGGGGAGCCGATCATCAGCAGATTGTGCCCGCCGGCGGCGGCGATCTCCAGCGCGCGCTTGACGTTCTCCTGCCCCATGACGTCGGAAAAATCGGGGCCGCCGCCTCGCGCCGCCGGTTCGCTCCGCCGCGGCGCCGGCGCGAGGGGCGCCTCGCCCCGCAGATGGGCGAGCAGCGCCGCCACGTCGGGCACGGGGTAGACGTCCAGCCCGTCCGCCAGCGTCGCCTCCGCCGCGTTGACGGCGGGGACGAAAAGCGAGCGGACGCCCGCGCGCGCCGCCGCCATCGCCATCGGCAGCACGCCGCTGACGCCGCGCAGCGCGCCGGTGAGGCTCAGCTCGCCGAGGAACGCGGCGTCGCCGGGAAGCTCCGGAAGCTCCTCGGCGCAGCGCAGGATACCCAGCAGGATCGGCAGGTCGTAGACCGTGCCCTCCTTGCGCTGCCCCGCGGGCGCGAGGTTGACCGTGATGCGCGAGACGGGGAACTTCGCGCCGCAGTTTTTCACCGCGGCGCGCACGCGCTCGCGCGACTCCTTGACCGCGGTGTCGCCGAGGCCGACGACGTCAAACGCCGGCAGCCCGCCGGAGAGGAAGCATTCCACCGAAACCTCGTAGCCCGCGATGCCGTGCAGGCCGAGCGAGCGAACCGTCGTCACCATGCCGCGCACCCTCCTTTGCATTCAGTAACAATATATTTTACCACACATTCCGGCGGAAGAAAATCCCAAATCGCAGAAAAGACCAAAGAAATTCATCGCGCCGCGGAGTGCGGCGCAAATTTGCATCAAATGATTCAGAAATTGTTAAATAATATACAAAAATGCCGTTTACACGGGAGAATCGTTGTGCTATAGTATATTCGTATCGTCATGCGCAGGGGATTTGCGCAAACGCATTTGTACCGATGGCCGCCCGCGGGCGGCACAACAAACAGGAGGTTTCATTGACTATGGCAAGAAAAATGAAGTCCATGGACGGCAACAACGCCGCCGCGCACGTTTCGTACGCGTTCAGCGAGGTTGCCGCGATCTACCCGATCACGCCTTCCTCCCCGATGGCGGATCTGGTGGACCAGTGGTCGGCGAACGGCCTGAAGAACATCTTCGGCACGCAGGTCAAGGTGGTCGAGATGCAGTCCGAGGCGGGTGCCGCCGGCGCGGTGCACGGCTCTCTCGGCGCGGGCGCGCTGACGTCGACCTACACGGCGTCCCAGGGCCTGCTGCTGATGATCCCGAATATGTACAAGATCGCGGCGGAGCAGCTGCCCGGCGTGTTCCACGTCTCCGCGCGCACCGTCTCCACGCACGCGCTGAACATCTTCGGCGACCACAGCGACGTCATGGCATGTCGCCAGACCGGCTTCGCCATGCTCTGCGAGGGCAACGTGCAGGAGGTCATGGACCTCTCTCCGGTCGCCCATCTCGCCGCGCTTTCCGGCAAGGTGCCGTTCATCAACTTCTTCGACGGCTTCCGCACCTCCCACGAGATCCAGAAGATCGCGGTTTGGGATTACGAGGACCTCAAGGATATGTGCGACATGGACGCCGTCAAGGCGTTCCGCGAGCACGCCCTCAACCCCCAGAACCCGCACATGCGCGGCTCCCACGAGAACGGCGACACGTTCTTCCAGCACCGCGAGGCGTGCAACAAGTGGTATGACGCGCTGCCCGAGGTCGTTGAGAAGTACATGGGCAAGATCAACGAAAAGCTCGGCACCGACTACAAGCTCTTCAACTACTACGGCGCGAGCGACGCCGACCGCGTCATCATCGCGATGGGCTCCATCTGCGACGTGGCGGAGGAGGTCATCGACTATCTCAACGCCCACGGCGAGAAGGTCGGCCTCGTCAAGGTCCGCCTGTACCGCCCGTTCAAGGCGGAGCGCCTGATCGAAGCGATCCCGGCGAGCGCGAAGAAGATCGCCGTGCTCGACCGCACGAAGGAGCCCGGCGCGCAGGGCGAGCCGCTCTACCTCGACGTGGTCACCGCGCTGGCGAACGCCGGCATCCAGAAGACCGTCATCGGCGGCCGCTACGGTCTCGGCTCCAAGGACACCCCGCCCGCGAGCGTCTTTGCCGTGTATGAGGAGCTGAAGAAGGACGCGCCGCGCCGCCAGTTCACCATCGGCATCACGGACGACGTCACCAACCTCTCCCTGCCTGAGGACAAGAACTGCCCGAACACCGCCGCGGAGGGCACCATCGAGTGCAAGTTCTGGGGTCTCGGCGGCGACGGCACCGTCGGCGCGAACAAGAACTCCATCAAGATCATCGGCGACCACACCGACAAATACGTTCAGGCGTATTTCCAGTACGACTCGAAGAAGACCGGCGGCGTGACGATCTCGCACCTGCGCTTCGGTGACAAGCCCATCCGCAGCCCGTACTACATCAACAAGGCGGACTTCGTCGCCTGCCACAACCCGTCCTACATCACCAAGGGCTTCAAGATGGTCAACGACGTCAAGCCCGGCGGCGTGTTCATGATCAACTGCCAGTGGGATTTCGACGAGCTGAACCACCACCTCAAGGCGGACGCCAAGCGCTACATCGCGAAGAACAACATCCAGCTCTACACGATCGACGCGATCGACCTCGCCATCGAGATCGGCATGGGCAAGCGCAACAACACGATCCTCCAGTCCGCGTTCTTCTCCCTCGCCAAGGTCATGCCCGAGGAAGAGGCGATCAAGTACATGAAGGACGCCGCGACGCATTCCTACCTCAAGAAGGGCCAGGATGTCGTCGACATGAACCACAAGGCGATCGACCTCGGCGCCACCGCGTACAAGAAGATCGACGTTCCCGCCGACTGGGCGGACGCGAAGGACGAGCCGGACACCACCGTGCTCCAGGGCCGTCCCGAGCTGGTCAAGCAGGTTAAGGAGCTGCTCGGGTCCATCGACCGCATGGACGGCGACAGCCTGCCGGTCAGCGCGTTCATGGCGCATGCCGACGGCCAGTTCGAGCTGGGCGCCGCCGCGTATGAGAAGCGCGGCGTCGCGGTCAGCGTCCCGACCTGGGATCAGGAGAAGTGCATCCAGTGCAACCAGTGCGCTTACGTCTGCCCGCACGCGACCATCCGCCCCTTCGCCATGACGGAGGACGAGGCGAAGGCCGCTCCCGCCGCCGCGAAGGTCGTCGACATCAAGGCCGGCAAGGGCAAGGGCGTTTACAAGTTCACGATGGCGATCTCTCCGCTCGACTGCATGGGCTGCGCCGTGTGCGTGGGCACCTGCCCGGTCGGCGCGCTGAGCATGGTCCCGCAGGAGCAGGAGCTGCCGCAGCAGGACGTCTTCAACTACTGCGTCGACAAGGTCGCTCCCAAGGAGGACATGCAGGACAACACGGTCAAGGGCAGCCAGTTCAAGACCCCGCTGCTTGAATTCTCGGGCTCCTGCGCCGGCTGCGCCGAGACGAGCTACGCCCGTCTCGTCACCCAGCTCTTCGGCGACCGCATGTACATCACCAACGCCACCGGCTGCTCGTCCATCTGGGGCGGCCCGGGCGCCACGTCACCGTACACCATCAACAAGAAGGGCCACGGCCCCGCGTGGGTCAACTCCCTGTTCGAGGACAACGCCGAGCACGGCCTTGGCCTGTGGATCGGCCAGCAGACCATCCGCGACGATCTCAAGGCGAAGACGGTCGAGCTGATCGCCCAGCCGCAGACGCAGCCCGCGCTGAAGGAAGCCGCCCAGAAGTGGCTCGACACCTTCGACGACGGCGAGGCGAACACCGCCGCCACCGCCGAGTACATCAAGCAGCTCGAAGAGGGCCTCAACGACATCGACTCCTGCATCGCCTTCCTCGAAAGCGACATGGCGAAGCAGGCCTACGGCGACAAGCAGCCCGCCGCGCTTGAGGCGGCGAAGGCGGCAAAGGCAGCGGGCAGGAAGAACTGCGTCTGCTCCGCCTGCACGCTGGTCGAGCAGATCCTCGACAAGAAGAACTACCTTATCAAGAAGTCCGTGTGGATCTTCGGCGGCGACGGCTGGGCGTACGACATCGGCTTCGGCGGCGTGGATCACGTCCTCGCCCAGAACAAGGACGTCAACGTCTTCGTGTTCGATACCGAGGTCTACTCCAACACCGGCGGACAGGCGTCCAAGTCCTCCAACATCGGCCAGGTGGCGCAGTTCGCCGCCGCCGGCAAGGAGACCAAGAAGAAGAGCCTTGCCGAGATCGCCATGAGCTACGGCTACGTCTACGTGGCGCAGGTCGCCATGGGCGCGAACCCGGCGCAGACCATCAAGGCGATCACCGAGGCGGAGGCGTATCACGGCCCGTCCCTCATCATCGGCTACAGCCCCTGCGAGATGCACAGCATCAAGGGCGGCATGATGAACTGCCAGAAGGAGATGAAGAAGGCGGTCGAGTGCGGCTACTGGAACCTGTTCCGCTTCAACCCCGACGCCGAGCAGAAGTTCACGCTCGACTCCAAGGCGCCCGCGGGCGGCTATCAGGAGTTCCTGATGAACGAGGCGCGCTACAGCCGCCTGACCCGCGAGTTCCCCGAGCGCGCGACCACGCTGTTCGAGCGCAACGAGAGCGCGGCGAAGGAGCGCTACGAGCACCTGCTCAAGCTGGTCGAGATGTACAAGTAAGCGAAAACGGCCGGAAAAGCAAACAAAAAAGCGGCGCAGCCGATCGGCTGCGCCGCTTTCCTGTCGAAAAAAGCTTAGTCGTTTTTGGAGAGCCAGATCATCAGCGCGGCGATATCCGCGGGGCTGACGCCGGAGATGCGCCCCGCCTGCCCCAGCGAGCGCGGGCGGATGGCGGCGAGCTTTTCCCGCGCCTCCAGGCGCAGCCCGTCGATGGCGGCGTAGTCCGCGTCCGGCGGCAGCGCGCGCCGCTCCAGGCGCGAAAACGCCGCGACCTCCTCCTTCTGCCGCTTGATGTACCCCTCGTACTTGACCGCGATCTCGACGCTCTCCGCCAGCGCGGCGGGGAACGCCGCGCAGAGCGGGTCGAAGGCGCGCAGATCGTCGTAGGAGAGTTGCGGGCGGCGCAGGAGCGCGAGGAGCGTCGCGCCGTCGCGCACCTCCGCCGTGCCGCGCGCGCGCAGCAGCGCGTTCAGCGCGTCCGAGGCGGGCAGCCCCGTGTGTGCGAGGCGGCGGACCTCGCCCTCGACGGCGGCGTATTTTTCCTCGACGGCGGCAAGGCGCTCGTCGGACACCAGCCCGATGCGGTGCCCCACGGCGGCGAGCCGCTCGTCCGCGTTGTCCTGCCGCAGCAGCAGGCGGTACTCGCTGCGGGAGGTCATCATGCGGTACGGCTCGTTCGTGCCCTTGGTCACGAGGTCGTCGATCAGCGTGCCGATGTAGGACTGCTCGCGCCCGAGGATCAGCGGCGGCTCGCCCTTGAGGGCGAGGGCGGCGTTCACGCCGGCGACGAAGCCCTGCGCCGCCGCCTCCTCATAGCCGGAGGAGCCGTTGAACTGCCCCGCGCCGTACAGAGCGCGGACCGCCTTGGTTTCCAGCGTCGGCAGCAGCGCCGTCGGGTCGACGCAGTCGTATTCGATGGCGTAGGCGCAGCGCGTCATCTCTGCGTGCTCCAGCCCCGGCAGCGTGTGGAGCATCGCGAGCTGCACGTCCTCCGGAAGCGAGGAGGAAAAGCCCTGCACGTACAGCTCCTCGGTGTTCAGGCCCATCGGCTCCAGAAAAAGCTGGTGGCGCTCCTTGTCGGGGAAGCGGACGACCTTCGTTTCGATGGACGGGCAGTAGCGCGGGCCGACGCCCTCGATCACGCCGCTGTAGATGGGGCTGCGGTCAAGATTCTCGCGGATGATGCGATGCGTCTCCGCGTTGGTGTAGGTGAGGTAGCACACCGCCTCGTTGCGCGGCGGCGCGCCGGTGGTGAAGGAGAAGGGCACGGGCACGGCGTCGCCCTCCTGCCGCTCCAGCCGGGAAAAATCGACGCTGCGGGCATTGACGCGCGGCGGCGTGCCGGTCTTGAAGCGGCGCAGCGGCAGACCGAGCCGGCGCAGCGCGTCCGACAGCGTGCAGGAGGCGCGCAGCCCGTCCGGGCCGCTGTCCCGGATGCACTCGCCGACGATGGTGCGCCCCGCGAGGTAGGTGCCCGTGGCGAGCACCACCGCCCGCACGCGGTACACGCCGCCCGTCTCGGTGACGACGCTTTCCACCGCGCCGTTTGAGACGCGCAGGTCCACGACCTCAGCCTGGCGCACGAAGAGGTTTTCCTGCCGCTCCAGCGTGTGCTTCATGACCTCCTGATAGCGGCGGCGGTCCGCCTGCGCCCGCAGCGACCAGACCGCGGGGCCCTTGCCGCGGTTCAGCAGGCGGTACTGGATACACGCCCGGTCCGCCGCCTTCGCCATTTCGCCGCCGAGGGCGTCCAGCTCGCGGACGAGGTGGCCCTTGCCCGTGCCGCCGATGGCGGGGTTGCAGGGCATGTTGCCCACCGCGTCAAGCTGGAGGGTGAAGCAGACCGTCCGCAGCCCGAGGCGCGCGGCGGCAAGCGCCGCCTCGATGCCCGCGTGTCCCGCGCCGACGACGGCGACGTCAAATTGTCCGGCGGAAAATTCCTTCATCGTGGATCGTCTCCTGTTTGGTATCCTGCCACAGTATACGGGAGAATGCGGGGAAAGACAAGCCTTTTTTGCTTGCCTTTTCGCGCCGTATGTGGTAAAATCTCACGGTTAATGCAATCGAGACGCCGCCGCGGCGCCCTGTTCGGGGCGGCGCGGCGGGAAGAAAGGGAACGGATACGATGGCGGCAATCGAATACGACAGCTACAAGCAAACGCTCCGCGGCATGGACGAGACGCTGGAAAACCTCTACAAGGCGCTGGAGATCGAAAGCGCGAAGCACGAGATCGAGCGCCTGCTCGCCGAGGCAGAGGAGGAGGGCTTCTGGAACGACGTGGCGCGCAGCCAGAACAACCAGACGCAGCTCAAGCAGCTCCAAAGCCGGGTGCAGCGCTACGAAAAGCTCTCGCAGGAGCAGCGCGACCTGCTGGCGCTGGTGGACATGGGCGTCGAGATGGACGACGACAGCCTGCTGCCCGAGCTGGAGGAGGGCTGCGCCGCGCTGGAAAAGAAGCTGGACGAGGCGCGGCTGACGACGCTGCTCTCCGGCGAGTACGACCACTGCAACGCGCTTTTGGAGTTCCACCCCGGCGCCGGCGGCACCGAGGCGCAGGACTGGGCGGAGATGCTCTACCGCATGTATATGCAGTGGGCGAACAAGCACGGGTTCGAGTTTGAGATGCTGGACTATCTCGACGGCGACGAGGCGGGGCTCAAGAGCGCGACGGTCATGATCCGCGGCGAGAACGCCTACGGCTATCTCAAGGGCGAGCACGGCGTGCACCGCCTCGTGCGCGTGTCGCCGTTCGACGCCAACGCCCGCCGCCAGACCTCGTTCGCGGCGCTGGAGGTCATGCCGGAGCTGCCGCAGGACATCGAGGTGGAGATCCGCCCCGAGGACATCGAGATGCAGGTCTACCGCTCCTCGGGCGCGGGCGGGCAGCACATCAACAAGACGAGCTCCGCCGTGCGTCTGATCCACAAGCCGACCGGCATCGTGACCGCGTGCCAGACGCAGCGCTCGCAGTTCCAGAACCGCGATTACGCGATGGAGATGCTCAAGGCGAAGCTGGTGCAGCTGAAATTGCAGCAGCACGCGGAGAAGATCAGCGACTTGAAGGGCGTGCAGCTCAAGATCGAGTGGGGCAGCCAGATCCGCTCCTATGTGTTCATGCCCTACCAGCTCGTCAAGGACAACCGCACGGACTATGAGACCGGCAACATCCAGGCGGTCATGGACGGCGAGCTGGACGGGTTCATCAACGCCTATCTCACAAAGGCGGCGAACGGCGAGCTGAAAAAGTAAAAGAGGAGAGAAAAATGCGGCGTTTGCCGCATTTTCCGCAAAGAAAAGCGATGGAAACCAAAGAAAACAAAATGGGTACCCTGCCCGAGGGGCGGCTGCTCGCCTCTATGGCGGTCCCGATGATGATCTCGATGCTGCTGCAGGCGCTCTACAACGTGGTGGACAGCTACTGGGTCTCGCGGGTCAGCCAGGACGCGTTCAACGCGCTCTCGCTGGCGTTCCCGCTCCAGGCGCTGATGATCGGCCTCGGCGCGGGCACGGGACTGGGCGTGAACGCGCTGATCTCCCGCTCGCTGGGCGAGAAGCGGCAGGCTATGGCGGACCGCGTGGCGAACACGGGCGTCGTGCTCTTCGCGCTGTGCGCCGCGCTGTTCGCCGTGGTCGGCTTCACCTGCTCGGGCCCGTTCTTCCGCGTGCAGACCGACGTGCCGGGCATCGTGGAGGCGGGGACGGCTTACTGCACGATCTGCCTGGGCTTTTCGTTCGGCATTTTCTACCAGTTCTGCTTCGAGCGGTTTTTGCAGGCGACGGGGCGCACGACGCTCTCGATGGCGACGCAGATCACGGGCGCGGCGATCAACATGATCCTCGACCCGATCCTGATCCTCGGGCTGCTGGGCGTGCGCGCGATGGGCGTCCGGGGCGCGGCGGTCGCCACCGTGATCGGGCAGATCGCCGCGGCGATCCTGGGGCTTTTCATCAATCTGAGGAAGAATCCCGACATCCACCTCCATCCGTCCGAGATGCGCTTTCGCCGGGACATCGCCGCCGAGGTTTACAAGATCGGCTTCCCGTCGATCCTGATGCAGTGCGTGGGCTCCTTCCTCGTGTTCGGCATGAACCAGATCCTGCTGACCTTCTCCACCGTGGCGACGGCGGTATACGGCGCGTACTTCAAGCTGCAAAGCTTCATCTTCATGCCGGTGTTCGGCCTGAACAACGGCATGGTGCCGATCATCTCCTACAACTACGGCGCGCGGCGCCCCGAACGCGTGAGAAAGACGATCCGGCTGAGCGTGATCGCGGCGGTCGGCATCATGCTTGTGGGCGTGCTGCTTTTCGAGGCGTTCCCGGCGCAGCTGCTGCGCATCTTCGACGCGGACGCCGCCATGCTGCGCGACGGCGTGCCGGCGTTCCGCATCATCGCGACGAGCTATCTGTTCGCGGGCTTTTGCATCATCGCCGGCTCGGTGTTCCAGGCGATCGGCAACCCGATGCACAGTCTGGTCGTGTCGATCTGCCGCCAGATGGTGGTGCTGCTGCCGGCGGCGTATCTGCTCTCGCTCACGCGGCGGCTGGAGCTGGTGTGGCTCTCCTACCCGATCGCGGAGGTCATGTCGCTGGCGGTCTCGGCGTACTTCCTGCGCAAGACAATGCGGCGGATGAACCGGGAGCTTGCGGAGAGCGAATGAAGCCCCCGCGCAGGGAAAGAAACGCGGCAAAGCAGGAACGGCAACACAAAAACCCCCGCCGGCGACTCGCCGGCGGGGGTTTTCCGTCCGATCATACGGATTTCTGATAAAAAGCGTAAGCTTTTATCAGAGAATAGTATCAGATCCGCGGCAGCGCGGCGCGGTATTTTGCCAGCTCCTCGTCGGTGGGGACGTAGTCGTCCATCGTGCCGTCGTGGAACTTCTCGTACGCCACCATGTCGAAGTAGCCGGTGCCGGTCAGGCCGAAGACGATGGTCTTCTCCTCGCCGGTCTCACGGCAGCGGAGCGCCTCGTCGATGGCGACGCGGATGGCGTGGCTGCTCTCCGGCGCGGGGAGGATGCCCTCGACCCGGGCGAACTGCTCCGCCGCCTCGAACACCTTCGTCTGCGGCACGGACACCGCCTCCATGTACCCGTCGGCATAGAGATGGGAGAGGATGGGGCTCATGCCGTGATAGCGCAGGCCGCCGGCGTGGTTCGGCGCGGGGATGAAGCCGCTGCCCAGCGTGTACATCTTCGCCAGCGGGCAGACCATGCCCGTGTCGCAGAAGTCGTAGGCGTAGACGCCGCGGGTGAAGCTGGGGCAGGACGCGGGCTCGACCGCGATAATGCGGTAATCCGCCTCGCCGCGCAGCTTCTCGCCCATGAACGGGGAGATCAGGCCGCCGAGGTTCGAGCCGCCGCCCGCGCAGCCGATGACGATATCGGGCTTGACGCCGTACTTGTCGAGGGCGAGCTTCGTCTCCATGCCGATGACGCTCTGGTGCAGCAGCACCTGGTTGAGCACGCTGCCGAGCACATAGCGGTAGCCGGGGGTCGAGGTCGCGACCTCCACCGCCTCGCTGATCGCGCAGCCGAGGGAGCCGGTGGTGCCGGGATGCGCCGCGAGGATCTTCCTGCCGACCTCGGTGGTCTCGGAGGGGGAGGGAGTGACGGAGGCGCCGTAGGTGCGCATCACCTCGCGGCGGAAGGGCTTCTGCTCGTAACTGACCTTGACCATGAACACCTTGCAGTCGAGGCCGAAGTAGGAGCACGCCATGGAGAGCGCCGTGCCCCACTGGCCCGCGCCGGTCTCGGTGGTCACGCCCCTGAGCCCCTGCTTTTTCGCGTAGTACGCCTGCGCGATGGCGGAGTTGAGCTTGTGGCTGCCGGAGGTGTTGTTGCCCTCGAACTTATAGTAGATCTTCGCGGGGGTTTGCAGCTTCTCCTCCAGGCAGTAGGCGCGCACCAGCGGGGAGGGGCGGTACATCTTGTAAAAGTCGCGGATCGCCTGCGGAATGGGGTATTCGCGGGTGTCGTTGTCCAGCTCCTGCCGGATGAGCTCGTCGCAGAAGACGCCCGAGAGCTCCTCCGGCTTCATGGGCTGGCGGGTGCCGGGGTTCAGCAGCGGCGCGGGCTTGTTCTTCATGTCCGCGCGGACGTTGTACCAATACTGCGGCATCTCCGACTCTTCGAGATAAATCTTGTAGGGGATGTTCTTGTCTGCCATGGGTGATTCCTTCCTTTCTTGTTCTTTTCCGGGACAAAGAAAAGCATCCTGTCCCCGCGTACTCTGCTGGGACAGGATGCCTGATCCTGCGGTGCCACCCGGCTTGGCGCGCATGCGCCCACTTTTCGCGTGCGATCCGCGCGGAAAGCGCGGAGCAGACGCCGGCGGTTGTTGACGGGGAGCCTTGCCCCGGCGCACATACTCGGACGGGACGAAAGCCGCCCGTGTCCTTTCCGCTTGCCCTCGGAAGCCCATTCGGCGCGGGATTTTCCGCCGCGCTTCCACCGTCCGCGGCTCGCTTTGGGAAAAGGGTCTGCGCTTACTCACGCTTCTTCATCGGTTTGATGCGTGCAGTATAGCACCCCGCGGGCGCGCCTGTCAAGCGGCAAAAAGAAAAAACAGGCAAAAAACAGGCGCGCGGCGCGAGAAGCGCCGCGCGTTGGGGAAGGATCAGTCCAAAAACGCGGCGGGGTCGACGAATTCGCCGTCCTTGACGACGCTGAAATGAAGGTGCGGCGCAAGCGCCGATTCGCCCAGCGCGGTTTTGCCGACGGCGCCGATCGGCTGACCGGCGGTGACAAAGTCCCCCGGCTCCACCGGCGGCTCGCTCTCCAGATTCGCGTAGACCGTTTCAAAGCCGCCGTCGTGCGCGAGGGTGACGCTCGTACCGAGCAGGTCGTCGCTGCGCACGTCGGTCACGGTGCCCGCGCTTGCCGCGCAGACGGGCGTGCCCGGCTCCGCGGCGATGTCCACGCCGCTGTGCGTGCGCCAGTCGCCCATCGTTTCGTCATAGGCGAGCGCTTCCATCGAAAAGGCGGCGAGGGTCTCGCCCACCAGCGGCGGCACGACCAGCGACGGCGGCGCGGGCGTAAGGTCGACCGGCTCGGTGTCCGGCAGCGTGATGTGCACGGCGCTCTGCGCCGGCGCGGCGGGCTCCGCCTCCGGCGCGGGCTTCGGCGCGGCGGGAGGCGGCGTGACACGGGGCTCCGCCGGCTTCGGCGCGACG
>CACZCL010000054.1 GCA_902779695.1 Oscillospiraceae bacterium
CCTGCGCTATGTCGCGCCCGCGCCGCGGGAGGTCACCCTGCGCTATGTCGCGCCCGCGCCGCCCGCGTCCGAAGCGCCCGAAGCCGCCGCCGTGCCCGCCGCGCCCGCCGACGCCGGAATGCATGGGCGGCGCGCGCGGCACACCGGGCTGCGCATCTTCCTGATCTGCTTCGGCGTGCTGCTCGTCGCGGCGCTCTCGCTCTGGGGGCTTTACGCGGGCGGCGTCTTTTCGCGCCGCACCCCCTCCCCCGCGCTGCGCGACAGCCAGCGGCGCGCGGACTTCAACGTCTCCGGCGGCGAGGAAACGACCATCGCCCGCTATCCGAACGGCGACGGCACACGGCTGCGCTATTCCGAGACGCACGGCAGCAGCCTGACCATTCAGGATATCTACACGCGCGTCAACCCCTGCACGGTCACGGTGGCGACCGCGCTGCCCGGCGGCGGCGCGATCATCGGCACGGGCGTCATCTTCACCGAAAACGGCTATATCCTCACAAACGCCCACGTCATCACCGGCGGGCAGCATTGCTACGTCGTGCTCGACAACGGCAGGAGCTACGACAACGTCAAGCTGGTGGGCTACGACGCGGAAAAGGATCTCGCGGTCATCAAGATCGACGCCCACCTGCTCCCCACCGCCGAGTTTGGCGACTCCGACACGCTGACAGTAGGCGACCCGGTCTACGCCATCGGCAACCCGCTCGGCGTGGAGCTGCGCGGCACCCTGACCGACGGCATCGTTTCCGCCATCAACCGCGACGTGCTGGTCGACGGCGTCAGCATGACGCTCATCCAGACCAACGCCGCGCTCAACAACGGCAACTCCGGCGGACCGCTCATCAACGTGTACGGGCAGGTCGTCGGCATCAACACGATGAAAATGGGCTCCTCCAACGCCATCAGCGTCGAGGGGCTGGGCTTTGCCATCCCGATCAGCTCGGCGGCATGGATGGTCGATGACCTGATCGCCTACGGCGAGATCCGCGGCGAGCCGGTCCTCGGCCTGTCCGTGCAGCGCCGCAGCGTCACGCTTCCGACCGGAGAGACCGCCCTCGCCGTATTGGAGCTGGTGCCGGGCGGTCCCGCCGAGAAGGCGGGCGTGGAGCTTGGCGACTGCATCGTGCGCGCGGACGGCGACCCCGTCGAGACCGTCAACGACCTGCTGCGCGCCCGCCGCCGCTTCTGCGCGGGCGAGGCGATCACGCTGGAGCTGGACCGCGCCGGCAAGCGCCTGACGCTCGACGTCGTGCTGGAGGAAGCAAAGGATTGACCGGAAAACGCCGCAAAACCCGAAGGAGGGCCGCAACATGAAACGCAAAGGGATCGCCGCGGGTCTGTACCTGCTGACGCTTGCCTGCGGGCTGTGCCTCGCGGGGCTCAAGGCTGTGGACAGAAAGCTCGCGGAAAGGAAATGAGGAAATGAGAAAACGGTTGGCGCTCGCGCTGCTCGTGCTGGGCGCGGTATGCGCGCTTGCCGCCTGCGGCGGACGGAAGCCCGCCGGGCCCCCGCCCGACCTTACGGGCGAATGGATCCAGCCCAGCGGCGGGGACTGGTATCACGTCGCGACCATCACCGACGACAAGCTGGAGATCTGGTGGTTCCTCCCCGCCTACGGCATCCGCAACCTCTACTGGTCCGGCACCTTCACCCCGCCGGCGGACGATAAAGAGCCTTACGCCTGGGAGTCCTCCAACAACTATACCGTCGCCCAGCTGGAGGCGTCCTACGCGAACCGCCGCGCCTCGCGCGAGCCGGTCAAGACCTTCACCTACGAGGACGGCAAGATTACCTACATCGTGACCGCCGGGCATTTGCAAATGACCTACTCGCTGATCCGCGTAGAGGACTATGCGGCGCAAACGGGCAAATAGCGGACAAGGGACGGAAGGTTTTCCGCCGTAAAATGGAGAGGATTCCAAAAAGAAACGACGCCTTTCGGCGTCGTTTCTTTTTGGAGCGGGCAACGAGGCTCGAACTCGCTACCTCCACCTTGGCAAGGTGGCGCTCTACCAGATGAGCTATGCCCGCGAACAAATGAGATATTACCAGACTGCCGCGCATTTGTCAAGCCCCGTTTTTCCAATTCGCCAAGAATTTGTTGCAAACCGCCGCCGCCTGTGATAAACTGCTTAGCCGATACGAAGTACAGTTGCTGGGAGAATATTATGTCAACCTTACAGGATGAAATCAGCCGCCGCCGCACCTTTGCCATCATCTCGCACCCGGACGCGGGCAAAACGACGCTGACGGAAAAGTTCCTGCTCTACGGTGGGGCGATCGCGCAGGCGGGCGAGGTCAAGGGCAAGCGCAACCGCGCGGCGACCTCGGACTGGATGGAGATTGAGCGCCAGCGCGGCATTTCGGTCACGTCGTCGGTCATGCAGTTCCAGCACGAGGGCTACTGCATCAACATTCTCGATACGCCCGGCCACCAGGACTTTTCGGAGGACACCTACCGCACGCTGATGGCGGCGGACAGCGCCGTCATGGTCATCGACGGCGCGAAGGGCGTCGAGCCGCAGACGCGCAAGCTCTTCAAGGTCTGCGCGCTGCGGCACATCCCGATCTTCACGTTCATCAACAAGATGGACCGCGAGGCGCGCGACCCGCTGGAGCTGTGCGAGGAGGTGGAGCGCGAGCTCGGCATCGACACCTACGCCGTCAACTGGCCCATCGGCAGCGGCAAGAGCTTTCAGGGCGTCTATGACCGGCAGAAGCGCTGCATCCTGCACTTCACCGACGCGGGGCACGCGAGGAAGGCGGGCGTCACCGAGATCGAGCCGGACGACCCGCTGCTCGCGGAGATGCTGGGGCAGGCGCAGCGCGACGCGCTGATCGACGAGATCGAGCTGCTCGGCGCGGGGCGAGACTTCGACCTCAAGGCGGTGCGCGGCGGCACGCTCTCGCCGGTGTTCTTCGGCTCGGCGCTGACCAACTTCGGCGTGGAGCCGTTTCTGGAGCACTTTCTGGAGATGACCGCCGCCCCCCTCTCCCGCGAGAGCGACGAGGGCGAGATCGACGCGTTTTCCCCGGAGTTTTCCGCCTTCGTGTTCAAGATCCAGGCAAACATGAACAAGGCGCACCGCGACAGGCTGGCGTTTCTGCGCATCTGCTCGGGCAGGTTCGAGCGGGACGCCGAGTATTACCATGTCCAAAGTGGCAAAAAGATGCGTCTTTCCCAGCCGCAGACGATGATGGCGGCGGAGCGCGAGATCGTCGACACCGCCTACGCCGGCGACATCATCGGCGTGTTCGACCCCGGCGTTTTTTCCATCGGCGACACGATCGTCGCGCCGGGCAGGAAGTTCCGCTACTCCGGCATCCCGACCTTTGAGCCGGAGCATTTCATGTCCGTTTCGCCCAAGGACACGATGAAGCGCAAGCAGTTCGTCAAGGGCATCGAGCAGATCGCGCAGGAGGGCGCGATCCAAATCTTCAAGATTCCAGACAGCGGCTTTGAGGACGTGGTCGTGGGCGTCGTGGGCACGCTGCAATTCGACGTGTTTGAATACCGCATGAAGAACGAATACGGCGTCGAGTTGACGATGCGCGGCCTTCCCTACGAGCATCTGCGCCTCATCGGCGCGTGCCCCTGCGACCCGCGGGAGCTCGTGCTCTGCACCGGCTCGCGCGTGCTGGAGGACTTCAAGGGCCGCCGCCTCGTCGCTTTCGGCGGCGAGTGGTCCGTCGGCTTCCTCACCAAGCACAACCCCGGCCTTGAGCTGGTCGACTGGCTCAGCGTATGAAAAAACCGTCCGATGCTTACGCATCGGACGGTTTTTCCGCCGTTTCCGGCGTTTTTTCGTTCAAAATCACCTCGACGATGCCGGGGCGGGCGTTGTCCGGATAGAACAGCACCTGCCACGGCGAGAGGTCGTAGGCGGGCTCCTCCGTCTCGCCGCCGGGCGCTTCCGGCGCCTCTGCGTCCGCCTGCGTGTCGCCGCCCTCCGGCGGCTCCGGCAGCGCCTCCGGCGCAAGCGCTTCGGCATCCGTACCGGCTTCCGGCGCCGTTTCCGCCTCCTGCGTCTCGCCCTCCGTCTCCGGCTCCCCGCTTTCGGCAGCCGGCTCCGTCTCCTGCGGCGGATAGACCTCGCCGTGCACCGCCGCGACCAGCGCCGTCACGCCGTCGCGGTCCGTTCCGAAATAACCGACGCGGATCGCCACGGAGTCGCGCCCCTCGTCGATCGCCGCGCGCAGCAGATCGGGCAGCGCCTCCGTGCTCGTCGCGTTGACGATCGCCGCCTGCTCCTCCGCCGTGCGGCGGTAGCCGAAGTGTACGCTCAGCTCGTACCAGCCGCTCTCGGCGCTGCCGTCATAGGTGATGTAATCGAGCAGATACGCGCCGATCGGCGTTTCCTTCTGCACCTCGACGCAGGCGCTGCCCGCCATCGCCGCTTTGTCCGGCGCGTCGCCGTAGATGCGCACCACGCCGTCCGCGCTGTGCTCGTCGAGCAACAGGAGCAGCGCGTTGACGATGTCCTGATAGTTCTCCGCGCGCAGCGTATCGGCGTCCTCATTCTCCCAATAGACCGCGCTGTGCGGCCGCACGGAGGAATAAGAGCGCTCCAGCAGCCTGCCGCCGCAGCCGGCGAGCGTCAGGCACAGAATGAGCAGCATGGCGAAAACGCGTTTTTTCATCGCAGCACGGAAAGGAGTCGGCCTTTCGCCGCCTCAATACCCAAGCTCCTCGTCGACGAGCACGATCTCCATTTCGCAGCTCATCATCGGGCGCCACAGCACCACCAGCGCGCGGCAGATGCGCTCCGGGCTCTTGCAGTCGTAGCAGCGGTCCGCCTTGACCGCGCAGGGCGTCTTGCAGCCGAGGCGCTGCGCGTTCTTCGGCGCCGCGACGTTGCGCGCGCGCCAGAGCGCCTCGTCATAGGTCGGCGCCAGCTTGTTGCGCCCCACGACGAAATAGACCTTCTTATGCCCGTAGAGCGAGGACGCGACGCGGTTGCCCGCGCCGTCGATGTTGATGACCTCCCCCGTCTCGGCGAGGCCGTTGACCGACGTGAGGTAAACGTCCGCGCCCGCCGCCAGCGCGCGGATCTCGTCCTTGGTCTTTCCCTCCGGCGTGTTCAGATGGCTGTAGACCTCGTTGTGTCCGCCCAGCGAGTCGAACAGCCCCAATTCCTTGAGGGTCATCGAGCCGCCGAAGCCGACGCTCACGCCGTCGATCTGCTTGTTCAGATACGCGGCGGCCTCCTCCTTCGTGGGACATACGGCGACCTGAAAGCCGCGCGCCTCCAGCTCCTTCTTTACCTTTGTGAAATCCATACCGGTTCCTCCTTTGATTCGTTCAGTCCAAAATCGACATCTGCTTGTCCTCTCCGTCCTCCGTCCGCAGCAGCGCGCCCGTCGCGGGGATGGAACGTCCGCGGTAGCGGGCGAGATTCGTGACGCCGGACTCCTCCAGCGTGCAGGCGTAATCCAGCGTCTTGTTTTTTTTGAGCGTCAGCAGCCCGACGCCCTGCGTCGCGCGCGTCGTCTTCACGCCCAAAAGCGCCGTGTTGACCACAAGGCAGCGCGGCTCGCTGGAATAGACGGCGATCTCGCAGTCCTCGGTCAGATACAGCATCGTGCGCAGCGGGCTCTTGTCGCTGTACGCGCCCGTGAGCCGGCGACGGTTCGAGGTCGTCCGGTACGCCGAAAGCTCGACCTTCGCGCACTTGCCGTTCTCGAAGAAGAACAGCAAAAAGCCCTTATAGTCGCCCGGCAGCACCATGCCGACGACGTTCTCCCCCTCGTCCATGCCGAGCTTCGCGGGCAAAAAGTCGCCCAGCACCGACGCCTTCGTGTCGGCGAACTCGCCGAGGCGCGTCTTGTAGACCTGCGCGCGGTCGGTGAAGAACATCGCCTCCGCGTTGCTCGTCGTCTCAAAGGACTGGCGCAGCGCGTCGTGCTCCTTGAACTTCTGCTCGCCGCTCATGCGCAGCGACTGCGGCGTGATTTTCTTGAAATATCCCTCGCGGGAGAGGAACACGCTCACGGGATACTCCTCCGCCTGCTCCTCCTCCGGCTCCGCCGCCTCCGCGTAGTCGTAGACGATGCCGGTGCGCCGCGGCTCGGCGTATTTCTTCCTGACCTCCTCCAGCTCCGCGATGATGATTTTTTTCACGCGGGCGGGACGGTTCAAAACGTCCTCCAGATCCTCGATCTCGCTTTGCAGCGCCTCGGTCTCCTCCGTGCGCTTGAGGATGTACTCGCGGTTGATGTTGCGAAGGCGGATCTCGGCGACGTACTCCGCCTGCGCCTCGTCGATGCCGAAGCCGATCATCAGGTTCGGCACGACCTCCGCCTCCGCGTCGGTCTCGCGGATGATGCGGATCGCCTTGTCGATGTCCAGCAGGATACGCCTGAGTCCCTTGAGCAGGTGCAGCTTCTCCTTCCGCTTGCCCAGCACATGGAACACCCTGCGCTTGACACTCTCAGTCCGCCACGCGCACCACTCTTCCAGCAGCTCGCGCACGCCCATGACCCGCGGCATACCGGCGATGAGCACGTTGAAGTTGCAGGACATCGTGTCGAGCAGCGCGGTAGACTTATAGAGCTTTTGCATCAGCTTGTCCGGGTCGGTCCCGCGCTTTAAGTCTATCGTCAGCTTCAGGCCGGAGAGGTCGGTCTCGTCGCGCATATCGGCGATCTCCCGGATCTTGCCCGTCTTGATGAGCTCCGCCACCTTGTCCATGATCGCCTCGGTCGTGGTGGTGTACGGGATCTCATAGATCTCGATCAGGTTTTCTTCCTTCACATAGCGCCAGCGCGCGCGCACGCGGACGCCGCCGCGTCCGGTGCGGTAGACCTCCTCCAGCGCCGCCGGGTCGTAGAGCACCTCCCCGCCGGTGGGGAAGTCGGGCGCGA
This sequence comes from Oscillospiraceae bacterium, assembly GCA_902779695.1. Lineage (GTDB taxonomy): Bacteria > Bacillota > Clostridia > Oscillospirales > Oscillospiraceae > Hominicoprocola. Next base: position 6,866 of record CACZCL010000054.1, read on the forward strand.
GCAGCGTCTCCGAGATCGTGCAGTCCGGGTTTTTGAGGTAGGCGATCGTCGTGTCGCACACCTCGCCGAGATTGAACCCGCACATCTGGGACGCCATACCCACGGCGATGCCCTGGTTGGCGGAGACGAGGATGTTCGGAAAGGTCGTCGGCAGCAGCGCCGGCTCCTTCATCGTGTTGTCGTAGTTGTCGACGAAATCGACGGTGTCGCTGTCGATGTCGCGGAACAGCTCCGCGCAGATCGGCGCGAGCTTCGCCTCGGTATAGCGGCTCGCCGCCCACGCCATATCGCGGGAGTAGACCTTGCCGAAGTTTCCCTTCGAGTCGACGAAGGGGTGCAGCAGCGCGCCGTAGCCCTTTGAGAGGCGCACCATCGTGTCGTAGATGGCGGCGTCGCCGTGGGGGTTGAGGCGCATGGTCTGGCCGACGATGTTGGCTGACTTTGTCCGCGCGCCGGAAAGCAGCCCCATCTTGTACATCGTGTAGAGGAGCTTGCGGTGCGAGGGCTTGAAGCCGTCGATCTCCGGAATCGCGCGCGAAACGATCACCGACATCGCGTAGGGCATATAGTTCAGCTCCAGCGTTGCGGTGATGCGCTGGTCGACGACGTCGGCGCGCAGCCCCAGCACGTTGGGGTTGTTTTTGTGCCTGGCTTCCTCGGGTTGTTTCTTCTTCGGCATCGGATCCGCCCCGCCTTAGTCCTTTAATACGTTGCGCTCGATCCGGGTCTCCAGATCATAACGCGCCTTGACCTCTTTGATCTTCGCCATCACCGCGCCGTTAGCGTGGCGGGAGAGGGCTTCATCGTCGCGCCAGCGCTCCAGCAGCACGGCGTTCGTCCGCTTTTCGGCGGAAAAATAGTAATCGTACTGCATACACCCGTCCTCGCCCAGCACCTCGGCGCGAAGGCCCGAGTCCAGCATCTCGTCGATAAAGCCGCACACGGCGTCCTCCTCGCCGGAATAGTAGCAGTGCAGAACCACGTTTGCCATAGCGATATCCTCCTTCTGTCGCATCAGTCTATCCAAAATTACGATACGTCGATCATTTCCAGATATTTGTACCCGTTCTCCGCGATATGGTCCTTGCGCCCCTGCAGATCGTCGCCCAGCAGCAGATCGAACACCTGCGCCGTTTGCTCCATATCCTCGGGCGTAACGCGGATCAGGCGGCGCGTCTCCGGGTTCATGGTCGTCAGCCACATCATCTCCGGGTCGTTTTCGCCGAGGCCCTTGGACCGGTCCACCTTGACCTTCTTCCCCTCCAGCTCCTTGACAATGTCGTTCTTCTCCTTGTCCGTATAGGCGAACCACGTCTTGTCGCCGCAGGCGATCTCGAACAGCGGCGTCTCCGCGATGTAGACGTAGCCCTCGCGGATCAGCGTCGGGCACAGGCGCTGGAGCATCGCCAAAATCAGCGTGCGGATGTGATAGCCGTCCACGTCCGCGTCGGTGCAGATCACGACCTTGTTCCAGCGCAGGTTGTTCAGGTCGAAGGCGCTGAGCTCCTTTGCGTATTTGCCCGGCACCTCCACGCCGCAGCCGAGGACCTTCAGAAGATCGGTGATGATCTCGCTTTTGAAGATGCGCGGGTAATCCGCCTTCATGCAGTTGAAGATCTTGCCGCGCACGGGCATGATGCCCTGAAACTCCGCGTCGCGGCTGAGCTTGACGCTGCCGAGCGCGCTGTCGCCCTCGACGATGTAGATCTCGCGGCGGGAGACGTCCTTCGTGCGGCAATCCACGAACTTCTGCACGCGGTTGGAGATGTCGATGCTGCCCGAAAGCTTTTTCTTCATGCCGAGGCGCTGCTTTTCGGCGCTCTCGCGGCTTCTCTTATTGACGAGCACCTGCGCGGCGATCTTCTCCGCGTCGGCGCGGTTTTCGATGAAATAGACCTCCAGACGGCTTTTGAGAAACTCTGTCATCGCTTCCTGCACGAAGCGGTTCGTGATCGCCTTTTTCGTCTGGTTTTCGTAGCTCGTGAGCGTGGAGAAGTTATTGCTCACCAGCACGAGGCAGTCCTCAATGTCCTGCCAGGCGATCTTGGATTCGTTCTTTTGATACTTGTTGTTGTTCCTGAGGTAAGCGTCGATGGCGGAGAGGAAGGCGCTCTTGGTCGCCTTTTCCGGGCTGCCGCCGTGCTCCAGCCAGCTGGAATTGTGGTAATGCTCGATGCGCTGCACCTTGTTGGAAAAGCAGCACGCGACCGAGAGCTTGACCTTGTACTCGTCCTTGTCCGCGCGGTCTTTGCCGCGGCGCTCCGCCTCCCAGTACACCGGCGCGGTCAGCGTATCCTCGCCCGAAAGCTCCGCCACATAGTCCGCGATGCCGTTTTCGTACAGGAAATCCTGCGTTTCAAACCTGCCCGGCGCCGTTTCGTTGCGGAAGCGGAACGTCACGCCCGCGTTCACCACCGCCTGCCGCTTCATTACGTCGGTGAAGTATTCGGCGGGGATGTCGATATCGGTGAACACGTCCAGATCCGGCAGCCAGCGCGTCAGCGTGCCCGTCCGTTTGCCGCGGTCCGTCGGCTCGACGGTCAGCTCGTGCCCCTTTTTGCCGACGACCTCGCCCCGCTCGAAATGCAGCGAATACTTGTTCCCGTCGCGCCAGACGGTCACGTCCATGTAGCGCGAGGCGTACTGCGTGGCGCAGGCGCCGAGGCCGTTGAGGCCAAGCGAATACTCGTAGTTGTCGCCGCCGTTGTTCTCATATTTGCCGCCGGCGTACAGCTCGCAGTACACCAGCTCCCAGTTCCAGCGCTTTTCCTTGGGATTGTAGTCCAGCGGGCAGCCGCGCCCCTGATCCTCCACCTCCACGCTTTTGTCGAGACGCCGCGTCACGGTGATGAGCCGCCCGTGCCCCTCGCGCGCCTCGTCGATGGAGTTGGAGAGGATCTCGAACACCGCGTGCTCGCAGCCCTCCAGCCCGTCCGAGCCGAAAATGACGCCCGGGCGCTTGCGGACGCGATCTGCTCCCTGCAGGGAGGAAATGCTTTCGTTGCCGTAATCCGTTTTCCTGTTCTCCGCCATGTGCCGCTCCGTTTCTGCCGCGCTTTCGCCCGTTTGCCCCGCCGTTTGCCCCGTTCAAAGGGGGCGCGGGACAAAATGTCGAAAAGCGCATAACACAATACTTTGTATATTATATCCGTTTTCTTCCACAATGGCAAGTGTTTTTGCGGGAAATCCGCCGCGCCGCGGGTTTTCGGCGGAATCCCCTTTCTTTTTCCCGAAAAGTTTTCCCTCCCATTTCCTCATAACGGGCGGGTCAACCTTTTCCAAAGCCCTGAAATCAAAGTTATTCACAATTTCCACAGAATTATCCACACGGTTATGTCAACGCCTTTTCCGGCGAAAAATGCCGAAATCCGCCGCGCGTTTTTTGCCGTGTTCCGCGGAGGCGCTCGGTAAAAATTCGTCACTTTGCCGTATTGACAAACGCCGCCTCCGCGTTCCGACGCCCGCCGTTTTTCAAAGATGTGGTAGTCTCCGCGCGCAAAAGCAGGGAGATGTTGTGTTCACCCGCGTGCAGCGGCGTCAAACGGTCAGCCCCTTCAAATAGAAAAGGGCCGCCCGCCGGCAGCCCTTTGTCTATTATTTTTGTTCGGTCTATCCCTCGCCCAGCAGCATCAGCGCCGCACCGTAGAGAACGCTCGCCGCCGTGCCGAAGGCGATGACCGGTCCCGCGACGGTGAACATCTTCACCGCCGCGCCGGTGATAAGCCCCTCGCTCTTGAAATCGAGCGCCGGGGAGACGACCGCGTTGGCAAAGCCCGTGATCGGCACCAGCGTCCCCGCGCCGGCAAAGCGCGCGAGCCGCGCGTAAAGCCCCAGCCCCGTCAAAAGCGCCGACAGCGCCACGAGGCTGACCGACGTTGCCGTGCCCGCGTCCGTCTTGTCGAGCCCGAGGCGCAAAAAGCAGGCGAGGATCGCCTGCCCCAGCGCGCAGATCGCGCCGCCGGTCACGAACGCGAGCAGCGTGTCCCGCGCGACGGGCGATTTCGGCGCGCGCGCTTTGACGTAAGCCTGATATTCCTTCGGCGTCATATCCATATCCGTCCCTCCTTTTTGCGATAGTTTTGCCAGTTTTTTGCATTTTATGATTTCCGCTTGCGCGGCGGGCGGAAAGCGCGTAAAATGACGCCATGATCACACCGCGCCCGCTGGGGCTTTACATCCACATCCCGTTCTGCCGCTCGAAATGCGCCTATTGCGACTTCTACTCCCTTGCGCGGAGCGAGGAGCGCATGGACGCTTACGCCGGCGCGCTGCGCGGCGCGCTGCGCGCGGCGTCTGACGCGGCGTCCGGTTATCGCGTCGACACCGTGTATTTCGGCGGCGGCACGCCGAGTTATCTCGGGGCGCGCCGTCTCGCGTCGCTTCTGGAGGCGTCGTCCGCCGCCTTTTCCGTCGCGCCGGACGCCGAGATCACGTTCGAGGCGAACCCCGAGAGCGCGCGCGACGCGCAGGCGCTGCGCACGCTGCGCGGCGCGGGCTTCAACCGCGTTTCCCTCGGGATGCAGGCGGCGGACGACGCCGCGCTGCGCGCCGTCGGACGCATCCACACCGCCCGTGACACGGTAGAGGCGGCGGAGACGGCGCGGCGCGCGGGCTTTGACAATCTGAGCCTCGACCTCATCTACGGCCTGCCCGCCCAGACGCGGGAGAGGTGGCGCGAAAGCCTCGGCGCCGCCGTCGCCCTCGCGCCGGAGCACCTGTCCTGCTACGGGCTCAAGATAGAGCCCGGCACGCCGCTCTACGAAAGGCGCGGCGATCCGGCGCTGCCGGACGACGACGCGCAGGCGGAGCTGTATCTCGACGCGGTGGATTTCCTCGCCGGGCAGGGCTTTGCGCAGTATGAGATCTCCAACTTCGCGCGCCCCGGGCGGGAATCGCGCCACAACCTCAAATACTGGACGCTGGGGGAATACCTCGGCTTCGGCCCCGGCGCGCACTCGGATT
>CACZCL010000055.1 GCA_902779695.1 Oscillospiraceae bacterium
CTCGCGCGGGAAGATCACGCGCGAGGCAAGGAACGCCACCACCGCCACCGCCGCGAGCAACAGCATCGCGCGCATCGCGCCGCTCGTCGCCAGCACCACCGCCGAAAGCCCCAGAATGCTGCTCACGACGTAAAGCGCCGCGACCGCCTGCTTCTGGCTCAGGCCCATGTCGATGAGGCGGTGATGGATGTGCCCGCGATCCGGCGACATCGGATTCTTTCCATGCGCGAGGCGCCGCACGATGGCAAAGATCGTATCGAACATCGGAAGGCCCAGGATCAAAAACGGCACCGCGAAGGAGATGACCGCGTAATACTTGAACAAACCCTGGATCGAAACCGTCGCCAGAATATAGCCGAGAAACGTCGAGCCCGTGTCCCCCATGAACATCTGCGCGGGGTTTTTGTTGTACGGCATGAACCCGATGCACGCGCCGGCGAGCGACGCCATCAAAAGCGCGGTCTGCCCCTCGGAGACCAGAAGCGCGATGACGAGCATCGTGACCGCGCTGATGGTCGAAACGCCGTTGGCAAGGCCGTCCAGCCCGTCGATCAGATTCACCGAGTTCGTGATGCCCACGATCCACAGCACCGTCAGCGGAACGGACGCCCAGCCCAGCGCCCAGTAGGGGTCGGCGCTGAACACGTTCGGATTGGAAAGCACGTTCACGACCACGCCGTGATACACCGCGACCAGCGCCGCGGAGATCTGCACGATGAATTTGAACCACGCGCGCAGCGGCGTGATATCGTCCACGACGCCCAGCACGACGATGATGACCGCGCCCAGCAGGATGCCGCGCAGCTGACGGTCGATCGGGACGAAGATCAGCATACTGACCATGAACCCGATGAATATGGCAAGCCCGCCAAGGCGCGGCGTCGGCTTCGTGTGCATACGGCGGTTGTCCTTCGGCTCGTCGATCGCGCCGACCTTGCGGGCGAAGGACTTCACGAGCGGGCACATGAGAAAGCTCGCGACCATCGCGCACAGCAGCGCCTCGCCCACCAGCAGGAGCAGCTCTCCGGATATTACCATGCTTCCACCCTTCGCTTCCGCTCAGTGCGGGATGAATCCCACTTTTTTGTAGACCTTGCGCAGCGTCCTCTCCGCGACGCGGGCTGCGCGCTCGGCGCCCGTGCGGTAGACGCTTTCGAGATACGCCTTGTCCGCAAGGATGCGTTCCGTCTCCTCGCGGATCGGGCGCAGCAGTTCGATGACCGCGTCGCCCACCGCCGGCTTGAACGCGCCGTAGCCCTTGCCGTCAAATTCGCGCTCGATCTCCTCCATGCTCCTGCCCGTTACGGCGGCGTAGATGTTCATGAGGTTGGAAACGCCGGGCTTGCCCTCCGGGTCGTAGCGCACGCATCGCTCGGTATCGCTGTCGGTGACGGCGCGCTTGAATTTGCGCGCGATGTCCTCCGGCTTTTCCATCAGGAACACGCAGCCCTCCGGCGCGGACTTGGACATCTTGTTCTCCGGCGTCGTCAGGCACATGATGCGCGCGCCCTCCTTCGTGGAGTAGAACTCCGGCATCTTGAACACGTCGCCGTACACGCCGTTGAAGCGCTGCACGATGTTGCGCGTCAGCTCCACGTGCTGCTTCTGGTCGGCGCCCACGGGAACGTAGTCCGGCTGATAGAGCAGGATGTCCGCCGCCATCAGGCTCGGATAGGTGAAAAGCCCGCCGTTGATGTTGTCCGCGTGCTTGGCGGACTTGTCCTTGAACTGCGTCATGCGCGAAAGCTCGCCGAACATCGTGTAGCAGTTGAGCACCCAGCCCAGCTCCGCGTGCTGGTGCACGTGCGACTGGATAAAGAGGGTGTTTTTCTCCGGGTCAAGCCCGCAGGCGATGTACTGCGCCAGCTGCGTCAGCGTGCGGCGGCGCAGGTCGGCGGGGTTCTGCCGCACGGTGATGGCGTGCAGGTCCGCCATGAAATAAAAGCAGTCGAACTCCTCCGAGCGCCCGCCCCAGTTTTTGATCGCGCCGAGATAGTTGCCGAGGTGCAGATCGCCGCTGGGCTGGATGCCGGAGAGCATCGTCTTCCGGTTTTCATTCGCTTCCATATCGTTTCCTTTCTGAAAAAGGGCGCAGCCCTCCGATTGTCCGTGGTATTATACTACAGATTTCCGGAAAGTACAAGCGCCTTGACAATTCTTCCCAAGAATTATAAACTGATATAGATATAAATGTGGAGGTAATTCTATGGCAATCGACAGCGCCTATTTTGATATCATGGAGGGCAAGATCCCGCACGGCAGGATCCGCACGCGCTTTGCGCCCTCGCCCACCGGCTATATGCACGTCGGCAATCTGCGCACCGCGCTCTACACCTATCTGATCGCGCGCCACGGCGGCGGCACGTTCCTTCTGCGCATCGAGGACACCGATCAGGGCAGGCTCGTCGAGGGCGCCACCGACGTGATCTACCGCACGCTGGAGGAGTGCGGCCTGGAGCATGACGAGGGCCCCGACGTGGGCGGCCCCGTCGCCCCCTATGTCCAGTCCGAGCGGCGCGACACCTACGGGAAATACGCGGAGCTGCTCGTCGAGCGCGGACACGCCTACTACTGCTTCTGTGAAAAGGCGGAGTCCGCCGAGGACAGCGGCGAGTTCGACCGCGCCGACGACCCCTGCCGCTCCCTGCCGCGCGAGGAGGCGAAGGCGCGCGTTGCCGCGGGCGAGCCGCACGTCGTCCGCCAGCTGATCCCGCACGAGGGCACGACCACCTTCCACGACGCGTCCTTCGGCGACGTGACGGTCGAGAACAAGACCCTCGACGATCAGGTGCTCCTCAAGCGCGACGGGATGCCGACCTACAACTTCGCCAACGTCATCGACGACCATCTCATGGGCATCACGCACGTCGTGCGCGGCAGCGAATATCTCTCCTCCGCGCCGAAGTACAACCTGCTCTACGAGGCGTTTGGCTGGGAGGTGCCCACCTACGTCCACTGCTCCCCCGTCATGCGCGACGCACAGCACAAGATGTCCAAGCGCAACGGCGACCCCAGCTACGAGGATCTCAAGGCGCAGGGCTATCTGACCCCCGCCATTTTGAACTACGTCGCGCTGCTGGGCTGGTCGCCCCGCGGCGAGAAGGCGGAGCAGGAGTTCTTCTCGCTGCCGGAGCTGGTGGAGTGCTTTGACCTTGCCGGCATCTCCAAGTCCCCCGCCATCTTCGACATCGAGAAACTGACCTATTTCAACGCAAATTATATCCGCGCGCTGCCGCCCGAGGAATTCTGTAAAGCAGCAGAGCCTTACATCCGGCAGTCCGTCAAAAACGAGGCGTACTCCGTCGCGGAGATTGCCGCGCTGCTGCAGGCACGCTGCGAAAAGCTGACCGACATCCCGGAGAAGGTCGATTTCTTCGACGCCCTGCCGGACTACGACGCGGCGCTCTACACCAACAAAAAGTCTAAGACCGACGCCGCGGTCTCGCTCGATATGCTGCAAAAGGTGCTGCCGAAGCTGGAGGGCATCGCTGCGTGGACGACGGACGCCATCCACGACACGTTGGTCGCCTTTGCCGAGGAGCTTGGCGTCAAGAATGCGACGCTGATGTGGCCGTTGCGCATCGCGGTCGCCGGAAAAGCGGTCACGCCGGGCGGCGCGGTGGAGCTGTGCCGCATCCTCGGCAGGGACGAAACGCTCCGGCGTGTGAAGCTCGGCATCGGAAAGCTTTCATGAACGGGCGCGCGTCCGCACGGGCCTTTTTCGCCTTGCCCCGCGCACTCCGGGAGGAGCTTCGGACCACTGCCGCCGCCTTTTTTCTGCTGCTCGGCATCGGCTTTGTCTCCGCGCTGCTCCGCCCGGAGGCGGTCGAGCCGCTGCTGCGCCTTTTTACCGACGCGGCGGCGGAGATCGGGCTTTATCAGGTCGACGGTGGCACGCTGATGGTGACGATCCTGAGCAACAACCTGCTCTCGCTCCTGCTGGCGGTGGCGGCGGGGCTGATCCCGTTTCTCCATCTCCCCGCGCTCTCGCTGGGGCTCAACGCGCTTTTGATCGGCGGGCTCGGCGCCTTTTATCTCAGGAGCGGGCTCGGCTTCGCCGCGTATCTCGCGGGAACGCTGCCGCACGGGGTCACGGAGCTTTCCGCCCTGCTGCTCGCCTGCGCCGCGGGGCTTTACCTCTGCCGGGCGACGACCTACGCCGCGCTCGGGCGCGTGGACAGCAAAACGGTGGCGCGCACGCTGAGCGAATGCCTGCGCGCCTACACCCGCTGGATCGTCCCGCTGCTGGTGCTCTCCGCCGCGCTGGAGGCGTTCGTCACGCCGCTGATCTTCGGTCGATTCCTCTGATGGGCATTTTTGTTCCCCCGCCTTGCAAAGCGCGCAGGAATGTGGTAGGATACCTGTGCTTTATCCAAGAAAACGGATCCCAAACTGAAAAATCCAACTGAAAAGGAGATCACAGTTATGTACAGTTCCAAGGTCGAAAAGGTCATCGCGCGTGAAATCATCGACTCGCGCGGCAATCCCACGGTCGAGGCCGACGTCATCCTCGACGACGGCACCGTCGGCACCGGCGCGGCGCCGAGCGGCGCGTCCACCGGCGAGTTCGAGGCGCTGGAGCTTCGCGACGGCGACAAGAAGCGCTACGGCGGCAAGGGCGTCAGCAAGGCGGTCAAAAACGTGAACACCGTCATCAACAAGGCGCTTGCCGGCAAGGATGCCTACGACATCTACGGCATCGACAAGGCGATGCTGGAGGCGGACGGCACGGAGGACAAGTCGAAGCTCGGCGCGAACGCGATCCTCGCGGTGTCCATCGCCTGCGCCCGCGCGGCGGCGAACGACCTTGAGCTTCCGCTCTACCGCTTCCTCGGCGGGCAGAACGGCAACACGCTGCCCGTTCCGATGATGAACATTCTCAACGGCGGCGCGCATGCGACCAACACCGTCGACACGCAGGAGTTCATGATCATGCCCGCCGGCGCCCCCACGTTCCGCGAGGGCCTGCGCTGGTGCACCGAGGTCTTCCACGCCCTGCAGGCGCTGCTCAAGGCGGACAAGCTCGCCACCTCCGTCGGCGACGAGGGCGGCTTTGCCCCCAACCTCAAGGATGACGACGAGACGCTCGGCTATATCATCAAGGCGATCGAGAAGGCCGGCTACGTGCCCGGCAAGGATTTCGTCCTCGCGATGGACGCTGCCGCCTCCGAGTGGAAGGGCGGCAAGATCGGCTCCTACAAGCAGCCCAAGAGCGGCGCGAAGTTCACCAGCAAGCAGCTGGTCGACCACTGGGCGGGTCTGATTGAAAAGTACCCGATCATCTCGATCGAGGACGGTCTCGACGAGGAGGACTGGGACGGCTGGAAGTATATGACCGAGAAGCTCGGCGGCAAGATCCAGCTCGTCGGCGACGATCTGTTCGTCACCAACACGAAGCGCCTCTCCAAGGGCATCGAGAGCGGCGCCGCCAACTCCATCCTGATCAAGCTCAACCAGATCGGCTCCGTGTCCGAGACGCTGGACGCCATCAAGATGGCGCACAAGGCGCACTACACCGCCATCGTCTCCCACCGCTCCGGCGAGACCGAGGACACCACCATCGCCGACCTCGCCGTGGCGCTCAACGCCGGACAGATCAAGACCGGCGCCCCCAGCCGCAGCGAGCGCGTCGCGAAGTACAACCGTCTGCTCCGCATCGAGGAGGAGCTTGGCTCCGCCGCCGTGTACGCGGGCTTCAACGCCTTTAACGTCAAGCGCTGAACCGCGCAGAAATGAAAACGCACAAGGACCCCGCCCGGTCAAACCCGGGCGGGGTCCTTTCCGCATGGTTCGGGTCCGGGAGGAGACGCCCCCTCCCCGGCGCACGGCAAGCTCCCGCGACCGCCGCGCGAGAAAAAGAGGGCTTGCTTTCGCAAGCCCTCTTTTGGCAGCGGGTGAAGGATTCGAACCCTCACAAACGGAGTCAGAGTCCGGTGTGCTACCATTACACAAACCCGCTATCTGTCCTCACTCGAACATATCCATTATACCGACGCCGCCGGATTTGTCAATAGCTTTTTCAAAAATCCGCGAAAAAATGCAAAAGCGCTATCCCCCCGCACTCACATCCAGATCGCGAAAAGGCGCAGCAGCGGTTCCAAAACGCGCCGGTACCACCTGCGCTGCCGCCACTCCTCCAGCGTCACCTCATGGCTCTTCGCCACGATGTCGTCCATATCCTCGAACAGGTCTTCGATCGCGGCGCAGCTGTAGAGGACGACGCCGCACTCGTGATGCAGCTCAAAGCTGCGGTAGTCCACGTTGATCGAGCCGACGACCGCGATCTCGCGGTCGACCATGATACTCTTTGCGTGGAGAAAGCCGGGCGTATAGCGATACACCTTGACGCCGTGCGCCAACAGCTCCCCGATATGAGATTCCGCGACCAGATAGGCGTAGCGCTTATCCGGGATGCCCGGCAGCATCAGCCGCACGTCCACCCCGCCGTCGCCCGCGATGCACAGCGCGCGCAGAATGATGTCGTCGGGTACGAAATACGGCGTCGTGAGATATAAAAAGCGCCTTGCGTTGGAAATGAGCTGAAGGTACACGTCCTCCGCGGGGTTATCGGGGTTGTTCTGCGGCCCGTCGGAAAAGGGCTGGCACCAGCCCTCCGCCGGCGGCGCGTCGTGCGGGCGGTAATAGTCGCGCTCGTGGTGCGTGCCGCCGCCGAGGAAACGCAGCATCTCCAAAACGCTCTCCGTCAGCCCCCACGCGCCCTCGCCCTCCAGGCGGATGCCGCTGTCCTTCCAGTAGCCAAAGCGGGTGATGAGATTGGCGTATTCGTCGGCGACGTTCACGCCGCCGGTATAGGCGGCAGTGCCGTCGATGCAGGCGATCTTGCGGTGGTCCCGGTAGTTGAAGTACAGCCGGTTCACATAGCGGTGCACCGGGTTGAAGATATATACCTCGATGCCGGCGGCGCGCAGCGCCTCGATGGTCTCGCCCCGAAAGCGCTTGATATTGCCGAAATCGTCGAAAATAAGCTTGATTTCGACGCCAGCGCGCGCCTTTTCGTACAGCACGGCGGAAAGCCGGTCCCACAGCTTACCCTCCGCAAGAATGAAATACTCCAGAAAGATAAAGCGCTCCGCCCGCTCGCACCGCGCGATGATATCCTCCAAAAGCGCCTTCCCCTCCGGGAAGTAGGTCACGGCGGTATTCTGATACACGAGGAAGCCCCGCGTGCGCAGGCTGTTCATCACCCGCGCCCACGCCGGCGCGGCGCGCGTGAGCTTATCCGCGTTCAGGCCGCCGCGCATCCGGACGCTCTCCGGCTCCGGCACGCGGCGCTGCGCGACGCGCGCGAGCCTTCGCTGCTGGGCGTCCCCGCTCCAGAGGAGATAGAGGATCAGCCCGACGACCGGCGCGGCAAGGATCAGTATGATCCATGTGAATTTGTACATCGCGTCGCCGCGGCGGTTGTAAATGTACACTGCCACGAAGACGCCGAGAATCTGCAGCCCGGCGTACACGATCGCGGCGCGCTGCTCCAAAAAGTAGGCGAGAAGCACGACAACGGCGATCTGCACGGCGAGAAGCGCCGCGACCAGCGCAATGCGCAGCGCGGCGGCAATGCGGCGCTCCCCTCTCTGTTGCAGACCGTTGCTCTTCATGCTCCCTCCTTCTTACCTGCTCCTGCCCTTGTCGTGCAGCAGGCCCTGCTTGATGTCGTACAGCTTTTGCGACAGGTCCACGGGGTACGTCTGGGGATTTTCAAAGCGCTTGGTCTCATCCCACAGCGTATCCACCTGCCGCGCGCAGTATTCCTTGATCTCGTCGAGCGACGGGCGCTTGTAGACGAGCTTTCCGCCCTGATAGACCGGCTCCGGCAGCTCGCGCGCCTCAAAATTGTAGACCGTTTTGCGCTTCCACGTCGCCTCCGGGTCGAAGATCTCCAGCGTGCCGGAATCGTCCACCGTCTCGTCGTGGACGCAGAGGTAGTCCGCGATCGCCTTGCCCGTGTCGCGCCCGTAGAAGCGGTAGATCTTCTTGAAGTGCGGCGTGGTGATCTTGCCGACGTTCTCGCTGATCTTGATCTTGGGGATCACCTCGCCCGCGTCGTTCTCCACCGCGACGAGCTTATAAACGCCGCCGAACACCGGCTCGCTGCGCGCGGTGATGAGCCGCTCGCCGACGCCGAAGGCGTCGATCTTCGCGTCCTGGATCCACAGATCGCGGATCAGGTACTCGTCGAGCGAGTTGGACACCGTGATCTTGCAGGTCTCCCATCCCGCGGCGTCCAGCATCTTACGCGCCTCGCGCGTCAGATAGGAGATATCGCCGGAGTCCAGGCGGATGCCGCACTTCGTGATCCCCTGCGGCCTGAGCACCTCGTTGAACGCGCGGATCGCGTTCGGGATGCCGGATTTGAGCGTATCGTAGGTGTCGACGAGCAGCGTCGCGTTCGTCGGATACAGCTTGCAGTAGGTGGTAAACGCGTCGTACTCGCTCTCGAACATCTGCACCCAGGCGTGCGCCATCGTGCCGAGCGCCGGCGTGCCGTAAAGCTGATCCGAGATCGTGCACGCCGTACCGACGCAGCCGGCGATATAAGCGGCGCGCGCGCCGTCGATCGCGGCGGAGCTGCCCTGTGCGCGGCGGGAGCCGAACTCCATGACCGCCCTGCCCCGCGCGGCGCGGACGATGCGGTTCGCCTTCGTCGCGATCAGGCTCTGGTGGTTGAGCGTCAAAAGCGTAAAGGTTTCGATCAGCTGCGCCTCGATGGCGCGGGCGCGGACGGTGACAAGCGGCTCGCGCGGGAAGACCGGCGTCCCCTCCGGGATCGCCCAAATATCGCCCGTAAAGCGGAAATCGCGCAGGTATTCGAGGAACTTCTCGCTGAACAGGTTGCGCGAGCGCAGATAGTCGATATCCTCCCCGCTGAAGTGCAGATCCTCGATGTAGTCGATCAGCTGCTCCAGCCCCGCCGCGATGGCAAAGCCGCCCTTGTCGGGGACGGAGCGGAAAAATGCGTCGAAATAGGTGATTTTGTCGGCGTAGCCGCACTCGAAGTATCCGTTCGCCATGGTCAGCTCGTAAAAATCGCAGAGCATGGTCATGTTCAGCTTTCTGTCGGTTCTCATAAGCGCTCGGCCCTCTCATTTCCTTTGTGTTCCGGCGGTCGCCCGCCATATCCGTATTATACCCAGTCGGCGCGGATAAAGCAAGCACTTTCGCCCTTTTTCCCGCTTGACTTCCCAGCCGTTCTCCCCTATCATAGAGGCGTAGGCTTGGAGCGGTTTCCCGCGCCGGTCTTTTCTGCGCGCGGCTTTTCCCCGCGCCGCGCCGCAAGCGAAACGAGGTGCTTTCCATGTCTTTTTCCATCGTGACCGATACCTCCGCGAATCTGACAAGCGACCTGATCCGCCGGTATTCCCTGACGGTGCTGCCGTTCACGTTCTATTTCAACGGCTCCGAGCGCGTCGACCTCGACGCGGAGCATTTCGACGCCGCCGGCTTCTTTGCCGCGATGCGCGCCGGAACGAAGGTCACGACCTCACAGATCACGCCGCAGGCGTATATCGACTGCTTCGAGCCGATGCTCCGAGAGGGGCGCGACGTCCTGTTCGTCGGGATGTCCTCCGGCATCAGCGGCTCCTACGGCTCCTCTCTGATCGCGGCAAACGAGCTGCGCGAAAAATACCCCGCCCGGAAGATCCTGTGCGTGGACACGTACGCCGCCTCCCTCGGCGAGGGGCTGCTGGTGCTGCGCGCGTGCGAGCTGCGTCAGGACGGCAAAACGATCGACGAAACGGAGGCGGCCCTGCTCGACGCGCGCAAGCGCCTATGTCAGGTGTTCACCGTGGGCGACCTCAAATACCTGCGCGCCACGGGGCGTCTCTCCGGCGTGGCGACCGTGGTGGGCACGATGCTGGGGATCAAGCCGATCCTCAAGGGCAACGAGATCGGGCAGATCGTTCTCGCGGGCAGCATCCGCGGCCGCCGCCAGGTCATCGAGGAGATCGCCGCGCGCTACGACGCGAACGTGGTCGCCCCCGAAACGCAGACCATCGGCGTCGCGCACTGCGACTGCCGCGGCGACGCCGATATGCTCATCAAGCTGCTGTATCGGAACAAGCCGCCCAAAAAGGTCCTGCTGGTCGACTACGAGCCGGTGACAGGCTCCCACATCGGTCCCAACTCGCTCGCCCTGTTCTTCTGGAGCGATGACGGCGTCAGGCATCGCTGAGCATGGCGCGCATCATTCTGCACTGCGACCTGAATTGCTTTTACGCCTCCGTGGAGCTGCTCTCCCGCCCGGAGCTGCAAAACGTCCCCGTCGCCGTCTGCGGCGACCCGGAGGAGCGCCACGGCGTCATCCTCGCGAAAAACGAGCCGGCAAAGCGGTTCGGCGTCCAGACGGCGGAGACGATCTGGCAGGCGCGGCGAAAATGCCCCGACCTGATCCTGCTGCCGCCGCACCACGAGCTTTACGCCGACTACTCCAAGCGGGTCAATGCCATCTATTACGAGTATACCGATCTGATCGAGCCGTTCGGCATTGACGAGAGCTGGCTTGACATGACCGGCTCTCTGCACCTGTTCGGCGGCGACGCGAGGGTGTTCGCGGACGCCCTGCGCGAGCGTGTCCGACGCGAGCTGGGACTGACGATCTCCGTGGGCGTTTCCTTCAACAAGGTATTCGCCAAGCTCGGCAGCGATTACAAAAAGCCGGACGCCACCACCGTGATCCCGCCCGACGGCTGGCAGAAAATCGTCTATCCCCTGCCGGTTGGCGACCTGCTGTTCGTCGGCCGCGCGGCGGGCGACGTGCTCGGCAAATACGGCATACATACCATCGGCGAGCTTGCAGGCTGTAAAGTAGAAATGCTTGAAGAGCTTCTCGGCAAGCTCGGCGCCCAGCTCCACCGCTATGCCAACGGGCTGGACGACTCCCCCGTTCGCGCCGCGCTTGCGCGCGAGCCGGTGAAATCCGTCGGCAACTCGACCACCTTCCGCCGCGACCTGAGCAAATGGGACGAGCTGCGCACGGGGATCGCGCTGCTGTCCGACTCCGTGGCGATGCGCCTGCGGCGGCACGGCCTCTACTGCGGCGGCGTGCAGGTCGGGCTGCGCGACAACCATTTCAAAAATATCTCGCGCCAAAAGCTGCTGCCGCACAGCACGCACCTGATGAAGGAGATCGAGGGCGCGGCGCTGGAGCTGCTGCGGGACGCGTGGCGCGCGCCGACGCCCGTGCGCCTGCTCTCCGTCACGGCGATCCACCTGACGGACCGGCAGGAGACCTTCGAGCAGCTCGACCTGCTGGACGCCTCTCCGGCGGCGCAGGAAAAGCAGGAGGCGGTCGAGGGCGCCATGGCGCGCATCCGCGAGAAATACGGCAAGGACGCCATCGCCTACGCAAAGGGCGCGGAGGACGCCGCCGTCAAAAAGCGCCCCTCGGCTGATCGCAAGGGCGGCTGAAACGCAGAGAAACGCGGGCGACCGCACAGGATACTTTCAGGGGGAGGAAAGCATTTGCCATGATCGCAAACGGACGCAGCATCAAAATCTTTTCCGGAAACGCGAACCGGCGCCTCGCGGAGGACATCTGCGCGGCGATCGGCGTCAAGCCGGGTCAAAACGAGGTCAAGGGCTTCGCGGACGGCGAGGTCTCCTGCTCGCTCTACGAAACCGTGCGCGGCAGCGACGTGTTTCTGGTGCAGTCGACCTGCAAGCCGGTCAACGACAACCTGATGGAGCTTCTGATCATGATCGACGCGTGCCGCCGCGCC